>JBNLGO010000010.1:0-43912 GCA_050306095.1 Cyclobacteriaceae bacterium | reverse complement strand
TTAAGCTTCTTCCTGGTAGAGGAAAGAAAGATTTTAAAACGGCCGTAAACATTATGATTTATACACTGTTCTTATTGCCATTTGGTCTGTTACCTGCCAAGTTTGGATTAACAGGAATGAACTCAGCAATAGTTTCAACAGTGTGCGGGGTGCTGTTTTTAGCACAAACATTTAAATTGATCAGAGATAATTCAAGACAATCAGCATTGAGAATTATGTATGGGTCATTTTTGTATTTGCCGATTATTCAGATAGCATTTTTAATGGATAAAGTATGATGAGTAATAATACACATATCATATCGGATACCCCAAGACAATCATTAGCCATGAATCCTAAAAAATTCGTGCTATGGCTATTCATTGCTACCATTATCATGATGTTTGGAGGCTTTACAAGTGCTTTCATTGTTATGGCTTCCGAGAAAGCAATCCAGGAAATTCAGTTGCCAGGTTCTCTTCTTACTTCAACTATCGTGATTTTAATGAGCAGTTTAACCATCCAGCTTGCTTTATATTATGCTAAAAAGGATGAATTAAAAAAAATAACTGTTTACCTATCGGTAACATTAATATTAGGGATTGTTTTTCTGTATTATCAATTTGTATCTTGGGATGAGTTGGTATTAAATAATGTGACTTTTGTAAGTAATAATCCTACCGGTTCTTTTATTTATGTTTTTACCGGTATGCATGGGTTGCATATAGTTAGTGCATTAATATTCCTGATCATAGTATTCGTATCTTCGATCAAGTTAAATATACATTCCAAAAAATTAAATCAGATAGAAATGTGTGTAACTTATTGGCACTTTCTAGGGATTCTTTGGTTGTATTTATATATATTTTTAACAGTTAATTTTTAACAAAAAAGTAAATAAATGGCTTCACCAGCTACAGCAGCGCAGTTAAAAAATATTTGGAAAGGTGGTGTATCCCCTTTAAGAGCAAGCTATGGAAAACTCATGATGTGGTTTTTCCTGCTTTCAGATGCGCTTACTTTCTCCGGGTTATTAATTACCTACGGATTACTGAGATATAGTAAGCCGGCATATTCAGGAACAGCGGAAGATTTTGTTCCTTCACAGGATTATTGGCCGATCCCTGAAAAAATATTTGATGGGGTGCCGTTTCTGCATGGAGTTGAATTACCCTTGGTTTTTGTAGCTATCATGACTTTTGTATTGATCTTGAGTTCTGTAACAATGGTATTGGCAGTAGAAGCTGGAACCAGGATGGACAGAAAAGGCGTGATCAAATGGATGCTTTGGACAATCATCGGAGGTATTGCTTTCTTAGGTTGCCAGGCATGGGAATGGTCACACTTTATTACAGGATCAGGTAAAGAGGGATGGGGACTTCTCTTAGGTGATGGATCAATATTTACTGGGGCAAACCTTCATTTGAATGAATATGGCCCTCCATTGTTTGCAGATTTATTTTTCTTTATCACAGGATTTCACGGAACTCACGTACTTAGTGGGGTGATCATTAATATTATCATATTTTATCAAGTTTCAGTTGGGGTGATGGAAAGAAGAGGCCACTATGAAATGATTGAAAAGGTAGGTCTTTACTGGCACTTTGTAGACTTGGTTTGGGTATTTGTATTTACATTCTTCTATTTAATATAATAAATCATGGGGTTAGACGAACAATCATCAGTAGAAGTAAAACCAGTTGATAAATCCAAAGTATGGTTGCTTGTTAAAGTGGCTATCATTTTGGCTGTAATAACTATTTTTGAATTTATTTTAGCTTATACATTGCCAGAATCAATGAAATGGTCAAAAATTTCAATTTTTGTATTACTGACAATAGTGAAAGCATTTTATATTGTTGCTGAATTTATGCACTTAAAATATGAGGTTAAGACACTTGTATGGTCCATACTTCTTCCAATGATATTTGTAGTGTGGTTAGTAATAGCACTTATCTATGAGGGAGGAGCAATTCTTGAGGTTGTCTATTAGTCATTAAAAAAATATTTATTCAGTCAGGGTTTATTTTTAGATCCTGACTTTTTTATTTTAGGCCAATCATGATTAAAAAGATAATATTAGTTCTTACCATCATTATTCCCATGGGGGGAATAATCATCTTTAATTTTTATAGTAAGAGCCATTTTGATATCCCTGTGTATCATCAGGAATCAATACCTGATAATTATGATTGTGGTTTTATCAACATTCCTTATACGTTGGATTTAAGCCAGTATTTTACCACATCAAATAAGGAACGGATTTACCCTTTTTTGTCCAAAGAAATAAAAATATTCACTTTTGATCAGAGTAATGATCATTTTAGGGCAGAGTTAAATAAGGTAGGTGATGAATTTCTCAGTAGTAGTCTTGTCCGTGTATATGATTTTGATTTGAATAGTGTCAATTCAAGTATACCAATTTCTGATAATATAACAGGACTTCAAGTAGTCAATACATTAGAAGAGGAGATAAAGAATTGCATTTTCTTATTTGAAGATAAAAATGACAATGCGGTACTTATTGATTCTGAAAATCGAATTCGTGGGTATTATGATCTTATGGATAGCGACTTGACTGATAGTTTGATAGTAGAAACAAAAATATTGCTTTACCAAATCGAAAATGGCGATAACCACCAATAAGAATTTGAATCCAGTGATCATTGTTGTATCGGTTATTATTCCAATAGCTGTTGCAGTATTGTTATTTCTTCCAACCAAGTCAGGAATTGAAGGGGATTGGGTGAGATTTCTCCCTCATTTTAACGGAATGTTAAACTCCACTACCGTTATTTTATTATTATTAGGTTATGTATTTATAAAGAATGGGAATGTATCTTATCATAAGACATCCATGATTACTTCTTTTATATTAGGAAGTATATTTTTGATATCCTACATTACTTATCATGCTTCAGTTCAAAGTACACCATTTGGTGGAGAGGCACCTGTAAAATACATTTACTATTTTTTCCTGATCACTCATATATTGCTATCTATCGTAGTTGTTCCATTTGTATTGTTTGCATTTTACTATGCACTTTCCGGAAAGATAGAACGGCATAAAAAAATCGTGAAATTTACCTTGCCCATTTGGCTTTATGTATCCGTTACTGGAGTCATCGTATATTATATGATAAGTCCATATTATGAAGTTTAATTTGTAATTTTGTAGATATGAAAGGGAAGAAGTTTATCATACTTTTGGTTTTATTTATTGCTTTGGTTTTGACCAATGATACATTTGCGCAATGTGCCATGTGTAAAGCCTCCCTGGAAAACAACGTAAGCAATGGTGATATTGGGATGGCTGCTCGATTAAATGTAGGTATATTATATCTTTTCTTTTTGCCTTATGTGTTAGTTGCTGTGCTAGCAGTGCTATGGTATAAGAAAAGCAAGAAAAATAAGCAGCAAGCCATCATCTCCCAACAAAGAAAAAAGCGATTAAGTCAGCTCGGATTATAATCAATTAGCGATCATATTCACTCCCAAAAAGATATTTTCTTATTTTAGTTGATCTTAAAATAGGATATGTCGCACAGCAACCATACTACACTTTTTAAATCCTTCTTTCCGTACTTAATACTTCCGGTTATTTTGTTCTTATCAGGGGTCATAGTTGATCGGGTTGTTGAAAGACAAGCATTGACGGATACTCAGAATACAACTCTTCTTCTGGAAAATTTGGAAAAGGAATTGGATTATGTAAATCAATCCTATCAAATTATTGAACCCCAACTCAGTAAGATTAAGAGGCTCTATTCCTCACCTGAAAAATTCAAATATCCATTTTATATCATTCAAAATGAGCGATTAGCCTATTGGTCCGATTTTCATTTTTTACCTCGGACGCGAGAGTTAAGGGGTGATTTTCAATATAAAACCATCAGTAAGGATAATTCATTTTATTTACTGATAAAATTTACCAAAGCGCCCAGTATTGAAACGGTGTTTTTAATTCCTCTGGTTGTCAACTATTCTATTGTTAATCACAACCTTAAAAACACCTATAATGAACAGATTTTTCAATCCTCAAATTTTGAGATAAATCTATATCCGGATGATAATTTTTCGGAGGTGCAATTAAATGAAGAAATGCTTTTTTATATTCAATATCATAGCGCCTATTCCGATAGCAATACTATTTCTAAAACCATTGTTTCCATCTTGTTTGTGGTTTCAATTGTTTTATTCATCCTTTTCCTTTATAAATATTCTACATTCTTAATACAGCGCAATAAATACCAACAGTCATTGGTATATCTGATTATATGGATGGTCGCAATTAGGGCGGCGATGATATTTTTTAATTTTCCATTGTCATTTTTTTCCAATGAATTATTTAACCCGAGAAATTACGCTTCCTCCGTTGTAAATCCATCACTCGGAGACCTGTTGCTCAATGTGTTGGTAATTACCATTTTGATATTGGTGATATTCAGAAATTATCACCGATACCAACTAACGAAATGGCTTCTAAAGTTGGGAGATTTATCGAAGGGAATCCTTTCTGTCCTATTGATTTTTATCCATTTCGGATTGATTTCCTTATTTTTTGTACTTGTCAATTCCCTCAATCTCCATTCACAGTGGAACCTCGATATAACCCGTGAGCTAAATTTTCATTTGTTAAAAAGTATTTCATTTATCATAGTGCTATTGGGTGGACTGTCATACTTTCTTCTAGAGCACTTGCTGTTCAGGATATATATACAATTAGTAAAACCAATTAGAAAAAGGATTATTTATTACCTGGTAGGGAGTATTTGTTTTGTGATCGTAGGGATTATTGACAATTGGGAATATAAAGTAATCGTTCCGGCTACTACTATTTATATCTTGATAATTGGAATAATTAACTTGCCTGCCAGCCTGAACAGAATTCAGTACCTTACTTTTGTTTACTTTTTTATCGGGAGTCTGTATTTAAGTTTTATTGGGGCATACTCTATGTTTACTTTTCAGGCCAAAAAGCTACTTTCTGAAAAAGATAGATTGGCTGGGCAGCTACTTGTTGAAAATGATGTGCTGACTGAATTCTTGTTAAATGAAGCGGGAAATCAAATAGCAGAAGACGTTTTTATCCAAAACAGGATTTTTAATCCATATGTTTCCAAAGTCAATATCAAACAACGCGTACAGCGGGTATACCTCAATAATCAATTAGAAAAGTACGATGTTGATATTATTCTTTTCAATTCAAGGGGTCATCCTTTAGATGAAGGTGTGAATAATTTGGATGATTTGTTAGCTGAATATCATGCGTTTAAAATAGACTCAAGCTTGTATTTCATCAACCGGTTTGAGGAAAATACCATTAAACGTTATCTGAAAAAAGTGGAAATAAAACGATATGGACGTACTGCTGGCTATGTATTGGTTGACCTGAAATTGCGGAGAATTATACCAAACTCAGTGTATCCAATGTTATTGATCGACAACAGGTATTCTGGGCCAGACATCAATTCGGATTATTCATACGCTATTTATGAAAATAATAACCTGATATTTAATACTGGAAATTACAACTATCCGGATAAGATTGATTCCCGGATGCTACAGTTTGGAACGTCAAAACAAGGCTTTAAGAAGAATAGTTTTTCACATTTTACCGTTCAGGGTCAAGATAATAGGGTCTATATTATTTCGCTGAATTCGTATCCATTGAGCAATGTGTTTTCTAATTTTTCTTTTCTATTTGTCTTGTTTTTAGGGGTAATATTATTGTCTTTAATAGTGTTTACTTTGGTGCTGAATATCAAGGGATTGCAGCTCAATTACGCCACACGTATTCAATTATTTCTTAATGCCGCTTTCCTGACACCCATGATCATCATTTCTATTTCGGCCATTAGTGTAATCGTAAAGTCGTACAATGAAAACCTGGAAATAGAAAACAGAGAGAAAGCAAATAATATAAGTCTGAGGTTAAGCGAAAGCCTGGGGAGCTACCTTGATCGGAAAATAAGTAAAGAGACCTTTTCGGAAGTAGTTAATGAGATCTCTCAATTTGCCGATATAGACATCAATATTTTTGGAAACAATGGACGATTAATTGCGAGTAGTCAGCCTCTGATATATGAAAATGATTTGTTGGCTGAATTAATTAATCCTAAGGCATATGCCGGCATTTTCTATAAGAATGAAAGCAACATGGTGCTGGAAGAGCAAATTGGTCAACTGGATTATAAAAACACCTATTCTCCGATAAAATCCCTTGAGAGTGGTCAACAAATTGGAATTTTAAGTTTGCCGTTTTTCGATGTCAGGAAAGAATTGGAAGAGAATGTCATCAGTGTGCTAACCAGTGTGATGAATATTTTTATCATCATATTTATGGTGTTCCTTGTGCTGTCATATTTGGGCTCTTCATCCTTGACCTTCCCATTGAAGTTGATTACCCAAAAAATTAAGAAAACAAACCTTCTTGAAACCAATGAACCACTGGATTGGAACAGTAATGATGAAATAGGTTTGATGGTGGGTGAGTATAATAAAATGCTTGAAAACCTGGAGGAAAGTAAAGAAGCACTAGCGAGAAGTGAAAAGGAGTCTGCATGGCGGGAAATAGCAAGACAAGTAGCGCATGAGATTAAAAATCCATTGACACCTATGCAGCTTACCCTCCAGCATATGCGAAGAACATTGTCAGAAGACCAGGTAGATAAAGAAAAGCGGATAAGCCAGATAGATGCTTTACTACATCAGATTACTACCTTGAGTGATATCGCTACTTCCTTTTCTGCATTTGCCAAGATGCCTGTACCGCAAAATCAACCTTTTGATATCAGTATTCTGCTTACAGAAACACTGTCATTATATAATAAAAAAGAGTTGGCGAATGTGCATTTGGATGTAGAGGATAATGAGTTTAATGTGAATGCAGACCGGAAATGGATTGGTCAAGCTATCTCAAATATTATAATCAATGGAATGCATGCAGCAGAAGAAAAAGAAGAAGTGGAAATTTCTATCTCCTTACATCAAAAATCAGAACATAAGTGCTTGCTAACCATAAAAGATAATGGTAAGGGAATACCGGAGGATATTCAAAATAAGATTTTTATTCCAAATTTCAGTACCAAAGAGAAAGGTTCCGGGATTGGTCTAGCCATAGCGAAAAGAGCAGTGGAGCATGCAGGTGGTGAAATATGGTTTGAAACAGAAGAAAATAAAGGGACGACGTTTTTCATTGAAATTCCTTTAATAGCATAATGCGATGGGTACTTTTATTTCTCGTGATTTTTGGTGGGGTCAATAAAATTTTAGCCCAAACTTCGCAACGCCAATGCAAGTACATAACTACCTTTGGTATAGAGTTTCCCTTGGATTCATTATCTGTATTGCCCTCTTCGATTGAATTTCCTGATAATAATTCCAATACTTTACATTATGAATACAATCCGAATACAGGAAATATTTTTATTGAAAAAAGAACAGGAGTAGATTCCATTGAAGTTTGTTATTCTACCATACCAATTGTACTTCATAAATCCTATAGCCGTCATGATCTGGCTGAAATAGAGGCATCACAACAACAAGAAGATGTTTCAGAAGAAAATAAAGGCACTTCACCTATTGTATTGGGAGAGAGAGAAGAATTATTCGACACTGAAGGGTTGAATAAAAGTGGTAGTTTATCTCGAGGGGTTTCATTTGGAAATTCGCAAAATGTAGTTGTTAATTCAAATCTGAACCTCCAGTTAGATGGTAAATTGACCGATGAAGTCAATATTCGTGCATCTATAACAGATCAAAATATTCCTTATCAACCAGAAGGAAATACTGCCCAAATTCAGGATATCGATAATGTGTTCATCGAATTGTATAATGATAACTTCAGTTTAATTGGTGGGGATGTGGTGCTTCAAAATAAGGAATCCCATTTTCTACGATACTATAAAAATGTGCAGGGAGGAATGTTAAATTTATCCTACAAAACCGGTAAAAATGGATCTGCTACTACTTCATTTGGAGCGTCAGTAGCTAAGGGAAAGTTTGCAAGTCTAACGCTTGAAGCGAAGGAAGGAGTAGCAGGTCCTTATCGAATGGAAATACCAGATGCATCTCGCATTGCTATCATAATTGCTAACTCAGAAAAAGTATATATTGATGGTAAGCAATTGCAGCGTGGAGATGAATATGATTACATTATCGACTATGATAAGGCGGAAATCACCTTTACCAGTAGAATATTAATTACCCAATATACCCGAATAAGAATTGACGTAGAATACTCAGATCAAAATTACGGTCGAGGTATTATGGCATTTAACCATTATCAGGAACAGGGAAAAGTAAATTTCTTTCTCAATTATTATTCTGAAAAAGACAATCGAAATAACCCTCTCAAATTTGATTTGAGTAATGATGATAAAAATTATCTTTCAGAAATCGGTGATGACCTGGATATGGCTTTAAAACAGGGATATCAAGAAGCGGAATTTAATTCCCAGAAAATACAATATGAATTGTTGGATACATTGGATAATGATGGTGTAACACATCAGGTATTTAGGTATTCTTCAAATCAAGCATTGCAATTGTATGACGTCAATTTCACCGAAGTTGGGCAGGGTGAAGGGGATTATATTCGATCGAATGATTTGTTAAATGGAGTGGTGTTTAAGTGGGTGAGTCCATTAAACGGTCAACCGCAAGGAAACTATATTCCTGCTCAGAAAATTTCTCCACCCAACAAGAAAAGTATGCTGAATGGTGGTGTATCTGTTGGCATAACAAAGTATGAAAAGGTGTTTTCAGAAATCGCCTATTCCACCAATGATCTAAATCTTTATTCTGACATTGATAATGATAATAATGAAGATCTGGCTTATTGGGTGGGGTATAAAAGTACTGACCGTCCTTTAGCGGGTGATTATAAAATTAATTCTGGTTTTAGTTATGAGCGGAATGGAAAATATTTTAATCCTATCGATAGATTCCGATATATTGAATTTGAAAGGGATTGGAATTATAATCCTGATTTAGTGCAAGATCAGACAGCAGATAATATTATTCGGGCGGATTTTTCATTCTCGTCAGATCCAAATAATTTACTTGGCTATGAATTGGTTAATCGTAATAGAGAAGGAGAGATAGATGGTGTTCAGCACAAGGTAAATTTCAATAAAAATCTGGCTGGCCTTCAGTTCACATCCAGTGCTTTTGTTATGCGAAACCAAAGCAGTTCATTTCATTCTTCCTGGGACAGGATTTCCATAGACTTGAATTATCCTACTAAAATATGGGTGCCTGGATATACTTATTCCATTGATAGAAATATTATCAGTGATCCAACTATTGACTCCGTGATTTCAACGGCAATGAATTATAAAGAGCATCTTTTTTATGTTCGAAGCAATGATACCCTAAAAACTAAATTTAGAATTGACTATAGCTATCGTGAAGATCAACTACCAATCCAAGGCGAATTGGAATTGAGCAATATCGCTCATACTTCTAACTTTTTGATGGTTCATAATGGACGAAATCAACGGTTTAATGCTTTGATAACCTATAGAAAAAGCCAGCCGAAAAACAGTGTTGATAAGCAGGAAGAAACCATCAATACACGCATCGATTGGTACGCCAATGTATTAAACCGGCATGTTAGGTCTGACTTGAGTTATGCTGTAGGAAGTGGAAGAGAGCTAAGAAAAGAATTTGTTTTCATTGAAGTACCAACTGGTCAGGGTACGCATACCTGGCGAGATGACAATGGAAATGGCATCCAAGAGTTAAATGAGTTTTATTTAGCGGTTAATCCGGATGAAAAGAATTTTGCCAAAATATTTGTACCTACCAGTGAATTTGTTTTTGCCCACCTTAATAATTTCAATTATCGCCTAAATCTTGAAATGCCGCGCAACTGGCAAGGAGCCGGTGGAGTAAAAGGTTTTCTAACTCGATGGAGCAATATTTCATCCTTGAGCTCCCAGCGTAAAATCACGGATAAATCATTGCAGTCACGTTTTTTGCCTTTTGGGAATAATATAAAAGAAGAAGACCTTATTTCTTCCCGATTGACTTTCGGTACCCGGTTTTTCTTTAACCGTAAAGATCCTCGTTTTGGATTTGATGTTGGGTTGAATTCTTTTGACAATAAACAATTGCTTTCTCAAGGCTTTGAAAGAAGAACCACCGATCATCTGTCATTTAATTTTAGATCCAATATTAAAAAAGTGTTTGGAGTTAATATTCAACTGAAAGACGGAAATGTGGTAAACAGTTCAGACTTTTTGGTAGGTAAAAATTTTAACATTCAATTTTCTGAAATAAGCCCTCAACTTTCATGGCAGCCATCTGTTCATTTTAGGATTTCCACTTCTTATAGCTATAAACAGAAGAATACCATTGATTCGGATGAAGATGAGTATGCCAATATTAATGAAGGAACTTTTGCCATGATCTATAACAAATCGGGGAGTATCTCTTTTAATGCTCATGTTAAGATGTCGTCCATAGAATTTTCAGGAAACGAAAATTCTCCTGTTGGTTATGAGTTATTGGAAGCATTAAGGCCTGGGAACAATTATCTGTGGAACTTTGTCTTGCAAAAGAAGCTCATTGCCGGATTACAATTATCAGCTAATTATGAAGGACGAAAATCAGCCGGTAATCCTACAGTACATATTGGCAGAATGCAGGTAAGTGTTTTATTTTAAAACAATTCCATTTGTGTAGGTAATAATCGAAAAGATTTGCGGTGATAGGGGGTGATGCCATGTTTTTTTATAGCCTCCCTGTGAGCAGTAGTAGGATACCCAACGTTCTTATGCCAATCGTATTCAGGATGTTTTTTTCCAAGTGATTCCATTAATCGATCCCGGTGGTTTTTTGCTAAGATAGATGCCGCTGCTATGGACGCATATTTCCCATCTCCTTTTATAATGCAATGATGTTTGACTTCTTTATAAGGTGTAAACCGATTACCGTCAATTAAAAGTAAATCCACCTTTTGGTTCATTTGATCCAGCGCTTTGTGCATAGCAAGGAAGGAAGCATTGAGGATGTTGATCTGATCAATTTCTTCATTCCATACTTCAGCAATGGCATAACCAATGGCTACTTTTTTTATTTCTTCCTCGATGGCAAGACGATGCTTCTTATTTAACTTTTTAGAGTCATTGATGAGAGGAAGGTCAAATTCTTTAGGTAGAATAGCAGCAGCGGCAACAACCGGTCCCGCCAGGCAGCCCCGGCCTACTTCATCACACCCTGCTTCTATCAGATCATTGGTATAGCTGGATTGTAGCATACGGCAAAATAAATATTATTTGATTGGTGTTGAAGAATTTTAAGGATTAATACTTTTCTTTGAATTTAACGGAAAAGAAATTAAATAAACGAACAGAAATGTTTGACAATAAAAAAGATAACCCCTGGAGTAAGAAATCTTCCAAACATATCTATGACAATCCATGGATTACCTTGATTGAAGACCAGGTAATTCGACCAAATGGAACAGATGGAATTTATGGAAAAGTGTTGTTTAAAAACAAGGCAATTGGGATTTTGCCGATTGACGAAGAAATGAATACATGGTTAGTGGGGCAGTACCGATATACACTCGATGAATACTCCTGGGAAATTCCCACAGGAGGAGGGCATTTGGATGAAAAACCAGAAGATGCAGCCTTCCGGGAATTAAGAGAGGAGACGGGACTGCGAGCTGGAAAACTTACACAAATTCAGCGTATGCATTTAAGCAATTCAGTGACTGATGAAGAAGGATTTATATTTCTGGCTCAGAATCTTCAGCTAGGTCCAACTGATTTTGATGATACAGAAGATCTTCAAATCTGGAAACTTCCGTTCCAGGAGGCGTTTAATTTAGTGATGGAAAGTAAAATAACAGATTCACTAAGTGTAGCCGCGATATTAAAAGCGAAGTATTTGTTAAATTTATAAACTAGAGAAAATCTATATCTACACTGAATGGTGATTTCATGAGTAGCCGAACTCCTTCTTCTATAGTCATTTCTTCAGTTAATATTTTATTGAGCGTTTCTGTGATCGGGGCACGCATTTTATAGTTGTCTAATAATTTTACCAACAATTTGACGGTATTGACACCTTCAGGAATTTCTTCCATTGTATCTAAAATATCCGTAATCTTTTCCCCTAATGAGAGCCTTTTTCCAACTGTATAATTTCTGCTTAAATTACTTGAGCAGGTAGCTACCAGATCTCCTAATCCTGCCAACCCTAAAAACGCCTGGGTATTTGCACCTAATAATTGCCCAAGGTAGATCATTTCTATCAATCCGCGGCTGATAAGCAATGACCGTGAATTCATTTCATATCCTAAGCCCTCTAATGCTCCAGCACCAATGGCTATCACATTCTTTAATACACCACATAGCTCAATTCCTAATAATTCCTTGGAACCATATACCTGGAAATTATCATTTCTCAGTAACTTTTGGCCTTCTTTAATTACCTCGTCAAAATGACTGGCAACTACCGTAGCCGCCGGTTGTCCATCAGCTAGTTCTTTAGAGAGGTTAGGCCCTGCCAGGCAACCAATTCGAACTACCAGACTTTCTTCGCGAATTATCCTACTCATGGTATAGATATCATCAATAGATAATTCTTTTGATTTTTCTTCCCCTTCAGAAATATTAATTCCCTTAGTTCCGTGAATTAGTATGTGATAAGGTTTTAAGTAAGGGGAAAAATTGCGCATCATTTCCCGAAAAAATGGAGAAGGGATTATCGGGAAAATTACATCACATTCTTTGGCGATTACTTCAAGGTCGTTTACCGGAGAGATATTGTCATGAATTTTTTGACCAGCTGAAATTCTTTTTTCACTTATCTCCTTTGCTACTTCGGGCTTTCGTGCAAACAATAATACTTTACTATTATTCGCCAGTATATTTGCGACAGCAGTACCAAAACTACCTGCTCCGATTACAGCAACAGGTTTGTTATATGTATTTTTCGAGCTCATACCCCTCCATTCTGTTATGATAAAAATACAAGGTGTTAACATCCTGGGTAGAGATGTTTCCAATTTTATTGATGATTAATGGGCGTTTTGAGTGATACATCCCTACGTTTTCCACACCTATTTTGATGACCTTGTCAATGTCGGATGTAAGATCTTGAGCAATGTCGAGTTTGCCTTTATCGTATAAATCAAAAACCCTGTTTCTCACCCGGTCAAATACCTGCTTAAATTCCATGTAATCTATTTCCAATTCTTCCAGCGGTAGTCGAAGCATGCTAAACAAGTCCATTTTACGATACCTTTTTCGTAACATTTGAAATGCTACAAATGGTGTGAGATGGCTCGGTAATACCTGGTTAATAGTATGATACTCTTTCACCAAATTATCTGCAAGCATCCTGGTGTATTCTTCTTCTCGTTGCGAATCCCGGGTGATTTCCCCTTTGTAAAGAAAATAATCCCGGGTATTTACATGGTTTCCGTTTACATCTATGCTCATGCCTTGGTCATCTACGTAATTACCGAATAGATCCATGCCATGGCCAAAGGATAAAGAGATGTTAGACCCTTCATTGAAAAACTTAATTAGAAATGAAAGGATTTTTGAGGAAGTAGAAAATTCGTCGTTTTCCACATAGTATCTTTCCTGGCCGCTTCTTTCCAAATAGTCACGAATGAGACTTGGCGCTTCTAACACAAAATTGTAATTGATGACCACCGGTACCACAAATATTTTATTTTCTCTACCTTCACTTGGGTAGATCATGTAGTTGTCTCGTTGGGCCTCAATGGCTGTGCCGAGTAGCCCCAATTTCAACCGGTTTTCAATTTTTCCGGACCGGCTCCTTGTTCCTCCCGGGAAAAACAAGCTATGGCATCCACGCTGTATCGCTTGTTTGCTATAGGTGCGTAGGGTTTCCAGGTATATCAGGTTTTTCTTCCTTCTATCCACCTTATATGCCCCCAAACTATTCATAAAATAGCTGAAGATGTTAATATTAAACAGGTTCAATCCAGCACCATAAATAAAAGGAGGGAGTCCCAGCTCGTTAATAGCCCAGCCCAGTGTGATCGAGTCAAGGTTGCTAAAATGTGTAGGCACCATTACGATGGTTCCTATGCGGGCGAGCTTTCGGAGATGTTCTACTTCTCCTACTAATTGAATTTTATCCTGAAGAGTATATTCATCTTTAAAAAATGCATTCCACCCTTTTAATTTAGCAGCGTTAAGGAGCCTTGCAAATCCGAAATTTGCGATCCTTCGGGCGAGCTTATAGTGCGTTTGCTTAAAGTTTCCGGCTATTTCATTAGAATACCGATATACAATATCGTGTAACGTGCCATCCACTAATTCTTTCACATGGCTGCGATCTACATTTCCCGTCTCAACAAGTTTCTGCTTCACTTTGTCCCAAAACTCCCATTCATCTTCAGGGTCGGTGGTCCAGGGATTGGTTTTTATTCGAAGCTTTTCTTTATAGTGAGTGAGTTCCAATTCTTCAATGAGCGAAGTGGAAGTATTTCTAATAGATTCAATTCGTTGAAAGCTTTCTTCAGCTATTTCATCAATGAACTTTTTTCTATCCCGCGAAAGCTGTACCACAGGCCAATCTCCTGTTTCAGGAAGTATGTGACTAAACTTCCTTTTAGTATCTATCGATTTTAAGGGTCTGTGAATTAACTTCAATTAGTTGAATTTAATGGATGAATAAAATCCGAAAATAATAAACAGCAAAAAAAGCTTTTTTTAACTTCTCTATCAACATATCAGGCAAGATGAGGTGAAATTAATTGGTGATTTGCCTTTAAAGTGCCATATATTTTGGGTCTAAGCATATTTTGATCATTTTTTTCAAACTTTATTTGAATAGTAGGTATGGTATAGTTCACAGGAATTAATAAATGAGAGTTATCGTATTTTTCTTTTTCGCTACTATAAATCAGGAATTCTCCTTCTGATTTAACTTTTAACTCTCCATTTTGAATCAATTCTTGCTTTTGAACTGCTATTAGTTTCAAATAAAAAGTAAGAGTTTCTTCTTTCTCATTTGTGATAACTATTTCATTTATAAATCGAATAAACTCGCTGAGATTTTCAGAAATAGAGGATAAGTAAATTTCTTTTTTATCATTGAGGGTTTCAATATAAAAGGCCTTTTTACCGCTAAAACCCAGGTAAAACGCCAATAGGGAAACAAGAAACCCAGTTAAACTAATTACTGGTAAAAATGAATTTTTAATGATAGCGATAAAGAAAAAGGGGCCAAATGTACCTCCGAATACGAGTGGGAAAAGGAATAATCGGGAAGCTACACCTAATTTTTTCACTTCCTCCAATTGAAAAGTGTACGTTTTGTTTTTCCTAATAAGGATAAGGGAATCGGATGTGAGGAGGCATTTATTTCGCTCGTCACCTTCAGATAATAAATAAACAAATGCAATGATATTTCGGATCTTGTTGCTCACATATATTAATTGTTGTGAACCCCGAAATTAGTGAACTATATTTTAAAGATTTTTTTTGTGGCAGAATAATTTCCTGTTCGCAATTTAATAAAGTAAAGTCCGGAGCTTAAGAAGCTAATGTCTATGCTGCTGGTATTTTCTTCATTAAATGATAAAGAGTCTAACTGGATAACCACTTTTCCCGAAACATCAAATACACGTAACTCTGTGGGTACCTGGGAAAAGTATTCACTTTTGAGGTTGAAGATTTTTTTGGCTGGATTTGGGAATATTTCAAAAGGTTTTTGATGTAAATACCCGTTTTCTTCCTTCGGATCTGGATCCTTCTGGGATTCTGTAAACTTTGACGATGTTACAGAAAATAATAAAATAGGAAGTAATAGTAGAAAAAACCTCATTCAATTTTGCTTTACAAGTAAGACACAAGAATGAGGCCAATGGTTTAAACGGCAAATTATTTTTTTGATAGAATCGCTAAATATTGTCCATCTTCAGGATCTTCATAAACTATGCTGGCATTCCAACCACATGACGAAGATTCTTTAATTAAAGTGTCCTGGTCAATGTAAAGCCAGCGAAACCACTCTCCCAATTCTCCTTTCCACTCATAGCGATAATCGATTTCCCCGAAATAGGTTTTTTCAGGAAGTTGATATTCTTTTTGTAAATAAGAAATGTCAGAGCTGTCGAATATGATGATTCCTCCAGGGTTTAAAATATCTTCGGCTTTTTTTAAAAATCGTTTTAATCCTGGTAAATCCCCCACAATTCCAATCCCATTCATGAGGAGAAAAAGTGTATCAAATTTGATGTTTTGTAAGTCAAAGAAATCGCTGTGGATGATATTTTTTACCCCCCTTTGTTCCATCAATTCAGTACACGCATGTGATAGCTCAACTGCAATTACATCCAGACCCTCGGCTTGCAATTGCAGAGAATGTCTTCCGGCTGCTGCACCGATATCCCCGATTTTTCCCTGGCAAAAATCCATCGCCATGAGCTCCAGATCTGTAAGTTCGTCTACCTCAAAAAAGTATCCATCTAATTCGAGTGCATCAGGATCACTGAATTTATTGTGAAGCAGTAATTGGTTGGAATGATCTCCTTTGTAATATTCTTTTAGCGCACGGCCAAAAAGGTCTTTCATGTGTAGAAATATTGGATGTCAAATAAAAATTTAAAGATACAATTAGATAAGCATTAAAAAATACCGTTATTAATAAACCATCAAATTTCTATTTGTACTGAATATGAATTTCCTTGGACACTTCTTATTAGCGGGTGATAGTGAACCAATCATTATCGGCAATTTCATTGCAGATTTTGTGAAGGGAAAGGAGTATCAAAAATTTCCTGCCAAAATAGCTGAAGGAATTTTAATGCATAGGGAAATAGACTCTTTTACTGATACACATGAAGCATTCAAAAAAACCAAAAGAAGAATTGTCGATACACAGGGGCATTTTTCAGGAGTAGTAGTAGACGTATTGTATGATCATTTTTTAGCATCAAATTTCCAGCAATATTCGAATCAGGCTCTATCTGGCTTTGCTCAGAAGATGTACACCATTATCGATAAAAATCATCACCAGTTACCACATCAAAGCAAATTTCTCTTTAGATATATGAAACGAGATAATTGGTTGATGCGGTACAAAGAAAAAGAAGGGATTGACCGAACGCTTACGGGAATGTCAAAGCGGGTGAAATTTGACAACAATATGCACCTGGCAATAGAAGATTTAAATAAACATTATCATGCCATAGAGCAGGACTTTTTCTCTTTTATCGATGATATCATAAATAATTTCAAATAGTCTGCCTGTACCTTTATTAAATATCTTACCTTGTTTTAAACCCTTAAATAGCTGATTTTTGTAACGCTAATTTGTAGAGGTATGAAAAATATTCTGTTGATCGGCTTAGGAGGGTTTTTAGGAAGCACATCACGATATTTTGCACAGGTCTATATTGATCAGGCAATTATCACGAAATTTCCTACCGGCACCTATTTTGTCAATATCGTTGGATGCTTCCTGATTGGCCTGGTATATGGCTTTGCTGAGAAAGAACATTTGTTACATGCAGAAACACGAATGTTTCTAGCCATTGGCTTTTGTGGCAGTTTTACCACTTTCTCCACCTTTGCACATGAAAACCTGAAATTGATGAATGAGGGGAATTTTATTACCCTTACTTCTTATACTTTGCTAAGTGTAGCCCTCGGTGTATTTTTTACTTACCTCGGACTACTACTCGCCCGCGTTTTTTAATGTGACCAATTAAATTTATCAATATTTTCGAGTGCCTTCACTAATAACTTTGTGCAGTTTTCTATATCACTTTTATTAGCCATTTCTATTACCTGGTGCAAATGACGTGTAGGGATTGAAATTGCTCCCGAGATTGATCCGTTTTTTCCCATGCGCTGCACTCCAGCTGTGTCAGTACCACCGGCTGGTAATATTTCTGGTTGCCAGGAAATGCCATTCATTTCAGCTGTTTCTTTAAGATATTCTACCATTCTATAATCGCAAATAGTAGAGCTGTCCATAATTTTAATGGCTGCACCCTTGCCAAGTGAAGTGATTTTTTCGTGCTCCTGTGCTCCAGGTACATCGTATGCAATGGTCGTATCGAGGGCAATACCAAAATCAGGGTTGATCTGATGAGCAGAAACATTGGCGCCTCGGAGGCCTACCTCTTCTTGTACTGTAAATACTCCATAAACATCAAACGCAGGGTTTTTCAATTGTTTTAACGCTTCCACTAATATGAATACCGATACGCGATTATCGATTGATTTACAATTTACACAATCTCCCATCTCAATTAGCTCTCTTTCCCAGGTGATAGGATCACCTACTTTGATGTGCTTTTTTAGCTCTTCCGCCTGCATTCCGGTATCTATAAAATAATCCGTGGATTTCGGTATTTTATTGCGCTCTTCCGGAGACATCACATGAATAGGTTTTGTACCCATTACTCCGGGAATCATTTTCTTGCCGTGAATTTTAACGCGTTGTGCAGTAAGTGTTTTTGGATCAAACCCTCCAAGGGTATGAAATCGCACGAATCCATTATCATCAATATGTGTTACGATAAACCCAATTTCATCCATATGTGCGGCCACCATCACCTTTGTGTCATTTTGCTTTTGGGATTTTTTAATCGCAAAGACATTTCCCATGTTATCGATTTCAATTTCATCGACCACATCTTTTATTTCATTGATAACAAGGTTTCGTATTTCTTTTTCGAAGCCCGGAGCTCCTGGGGTTTCACATATTTTTTTTAGTAGGCTTGTGTTCATTGTGTTGTGTTAAAAATATCTTCAATCAATTTAAGTTCGAATATACTGAGTTGATTAATATCAGGTAGTAAAAGCGATTAAAAATTGAACCTTTTTGTCTATATCACATTCATAATCGACTAAATATGACGCTATTCTGCTTGTCAGATATGTTTTAGTCTTAAAGTAATAATAATGGTTGTTTTTGCATTTTTTTTAAAATTGGTCATTGAAGTTTGAATAACGTATGTGTTATAAGTGGCTGATAAAAAGTGGTTTATGTTAAAATATTTAAAGCTATGATGTCAGAGCCCGTAGTGTATTTTTAAACTTATTTTTAACGGATTTTAATATTCATTCCTAAAATGTTTTCAAAAGATAGAAATCCTTACCTGAGACAAGCTATTGATTAACAAAGAAAGTATAGCGATCAAATTCCGCTTACCTTTAAATCATAAATTAAGTTCTATACACAGCAAACTAAAAAGATATGGCTATGATTCTTACTATTTATCTTATCTCGCTCATCTGGATGGTAATTTTTTTAACTAAATTCGTTAAGCCATTCCGTCAGAAAAAAAGGTTGGAGCAAAACAAAATCAAGTATATTCCATTGAAGAAATCAACGGATCCACATAAAAAATATTATGTGTTGAGTTCCGGAGAATTAATCGAGGTGACAAAGTAAAAGAAAATAAATTCTGTAACTAATCTTTCTCTCGGCCGACTATTTTATAGTTGGCTTTTTTTATGTTTTAATGTAGCGTAAACTATTTTACGGGAATTCGCCTTTCGCAACTCCTGTTGCACATCAGAGACAATTCCCATATCAACATCTTTATCTACTTTTAGTATCACCGTATGCTGTCCTTGTTGATATTCGGGAAGTTTAGATTTTTCTTTTTCAATAAACAATGGTATTTGATCAATTCTTAAAATTGTCCCTCCCGCCTGGATAACAGGTTCATTACCATAAAGTTGTTGGTTTTTTGGTTTGCCAATTTTTATTTCTGTCACGAGTGATTTCTTTTCTACCTTCTTCATTTGCTCTGCCGTAGGCACAAGGTATTTGATCTTATCATCTTCCGTGCGCAATACAGTAGTAACCATAAAGAAGAACAATAGCATAAAAATAATGTCTGGTAAAGCTGAAGTTGGAATTTCTATTTCACCCAAATCGTAACTTTTTTTAAATCGTGCCATGTTAATTTGTTTTTGTTGGTTCAGCAATTGATATGTTCATTGGTATTCCTTCTCTTGAGGCGATGTATTTGGATTTTTCTTCTGGAATATTAAGATCAAGAGCCCTATATTCATCAGAAGTGATTCCTATCCGTTCCCCATAAATTTCATAGTATGTTCCTTGTAGTGCATCAAGCAGAGAAATGAAGATCTCATAGTCGGTACCTCTATCTACTTTTAAGGAAACAATTGCCTTCTCAGGGTTATCAGATGACAAAGGATCTTTGCCATAATTCAAAATGAAAGTTTTTAATTCCGATTGTAACTTTTCGTTGCTGACGAAATCATTCTCTTCCACCATGATCTTATTTTCAGAATTCACAAGTATCTTAAATAGATTTCTTTCATTGATGGGAACAGTAGATTTCTCATCGGGTGGTAGTTTTAGATGTAAACCTTGCTGGTTTAATATAGTAGTAGTGACGAGAAAAAATATCAACAACAGGAAGGCGATATCTGCCATCGAGCCGGAATTAATTTTTGCTGTTCGTTTTGGAGATCTTTTTTTCATGACCTTTTTATTGATATAATGTCAAGGCATGAAAAAAGTAACAGGTGGGAATTTTGCTGCCGGACTAGGATTCGAACCTAGACCACGGGAATCAGAATCCCATATCCTCCCAATTAGACGATCCGGCAGATATTTTGATTTTTAACAATAAACGGTAAAATTTATTTTAAAATCAATAGTTGGCATTAAAATATGTTGTATTTTTAATATTAATTGATTTCATTACAAATATGATAATTTTGATTGTGAGGTAAATGGTAAAGATAAAGATAGAAGAAAGGATAAAAGAGGTCGTTCCAAAACTTCAATTGCTATGTGTGGAAGTAGATGTAGTGGTAGGAAATAGTAGTGCTGAATTTTGGGAAAAGGTGGTGGGGAGATATATTTCTGGCATTCAATCTAAAATAAGAATAGAAGATATTGCTCAATTACCAACAAATCATGCTACCAGGGAAGCATATAAATTGTGTGGTAAGGACCCATCCCGCTATCGTCCATCTGCCGAGGCTTTGTTAAGAAGGGTTGTAAATGGAAAAGGTCTATATAAAGTAAATAATGTAGTTGACACGTTAAATTTAATTTCCATCATTTCGGGATATTCAATTGGAGGTTTTGATTTGGAAAAAATAAAGGGAAATGTCAGCATTGATATTGGCGATACTGCTCAATATCATGCAATTGGTAGAGGTGAATTGAATATAGAAAACATGCCAGCGCTCAGAGATGATGAAGGTTTTTTTGGCACCCCCACCAGTGATTCTATCAGAACCATGGTGACTCATGATACGAGCAAATTTCTAATGGTGTTTTATGATTTTTTAGGGGATGAAGTAATTGACAATACGGTCGAACTTACGGCTGAGCTACTTATTAAATACGCTAAAACCCCAAATTTCTTCTATTCTATTTCTAAATAGCGAGCATCATAAATTTGGAGTTACTATTCTTCTAACACCTTTTAACTTATTGAATGGTACAATTCATCCGATAAATTTTAATTAAAAGATTTTATCTTTATTTTTGCACCACATTTTTATAGTCATGAACAGCAAATGCTTTTTTATACATCACTTCCATCATCATTCCCATTAACAGGAATCGAACTATTGCTGTATCCTATTGACTTTCAATTCATTTTAATCAAATTTCAAATTCTAATAAACAACAAAGACTCATGAGCGAAGTATTGCGTTTGGCCGTGCAAAGTAAAGGCAGACTAAGTGAAGACTCCATTCGACTGGTAAAAGAGTGTGGTATTAAATTAAGTAACGGGGTAAGCAAACTAAAATCCTCTTCTCATAATTTTCCAATTGAGTTTCTTTTTTTGCGTGACGATGACATTCCTGACTATGTTGCGGATGGTGTAGCCGATCTGGGTATCGTAGGAGAAAATGTAGCGGTTGAAAAAGGGAAAAATATTGATGTCGTAAAAAGACTCGGTTTCAGTAAGTGTAGGTTGAGTCTTGCATTACCAAAATCATTGGAATATAATGGGCCGGAGTATTTTGAAGGCAAAAAGATTGCTACTTCTTATCCAAAAATTTTATCTGACTTTTTAAATGAAAAGGGTATTCATTCAGAAATCCATGAGATTTCCGGATCGGTAGAAATTGCTCCTGGAATTGGCCTTGCAGATGGTATTTGTGATATAGTGAGTTCCGGAAGTACATTGATTAGCAATGGATTAAAAGAGGTTGAAGTGATTTTCAAATCCGAAGCTGTTTTAATTGGCAACCAAAATTTAAGCGCTGAGAAAGAAGCATTGATCAAGCAGCTTTTATTTAGAATTGAATCTGTTCAAAACGGAAAAGCTAATAAATATATTCTATTAAATGCACCAAACGACTCTCTCGACGAAATAGTAAAATTACTTCCTGGAATGAAAAGCCCTACTGTATTACCGTTAGCGCAGGAAGGTTGGAGTTCGGTTCATTCTGTGATCAATGAGGATGAATTTTGGGAGCGAATTGAATTAATTAAAAATGCCGGAGCACAGGGTATTCTTGTGGTTCCTATAGAAAAAATGATTTTGTAGCAAAAAGCCAATAGCCGTGAAAACATATATTAATCCTGCTAAAGAAGAGCTTGAGGATTTATTATCCAGGCCTACCATTAAACTCAAGAGTTTAAAAAAAGTAATTAAACCAATTCTTAAAAGTGTAAAGAGAAGAGGGGATAATGCCTTAAAAAGGTTTGCTTTGGAATATGATCATGCGGAGATCAAAGATGTATTGGTGACGAAAGAGGAAATAAAAGCTGCCGAAAAGTCAATCAGTGTGGATTTGAAAGAAGCAATTCATCAGGCAGTAAAAAACATCGAAAATTTCCATAGTCAACAGGTACAAAAAGAGTTAGTAGTTGAAACGATGCTTGGCGTGACTTGCATGAGACGATCCGTTGCCATTGAAAAAGTTGGGTTATATGTGCCAGGAGGAACAGCTCCGTTGTTCAGTACGGTATTAATGTTAGGCATTCCTGCAAAAATAGCGGGGTGTAAAGAGGTGGTTTTATGTACTCCTCCAAATAAAAAGGGAGAAATTTATCCAGCAATATTATATGCAGCCAAATTAGTGGGGATTCATAAGGTAGTAAAAGCGGGAGGCGCTCAAGCTATAGCAGCCATGGCTTTTGGTACTGAGTCAGTTCCCAGGGTGAGTAAGATATTCGGCCCAGGTAATCAATATGTTACAGCAGCCAAGCAATATGTAAGTCAAAAAGGAATTGCCATAGATATGCCTGCTGGCCCTTCTGAAGTAGCAATTTATGCCGATGAGACAGCCGTACCGGATTTTGTGGCAGCTGATTTATTAAGCCAGGCAGAGCACGGGGTTGACAGCCAGGTGCTGTTAGTTGCTAATTCTGTGGAGGTGAAAAATTCATGCATGGAAGCTTTGGAATCTCAATTACAGAAATTACCAAGAAAACGAATCGCAGAGCAATCCATCGCGAAAAGTGTAGCGATTGTGGTTGAAAAAGAGCAAGATGCCATTGATATTCTTAACGAATATGCTGCGGAGCACCTCATTCTTTCAGTGAAAAATCCTGAGGCAATAGCTGATAAAATTATAAATGCGGGCTCTGTCTTTCTGGGTAATTTTGCTCCGGAGTCAGTAGGTGATTATGCATCAGGAACAAACCACACCTTGCCAACAAATAGAGCTGCATTGGCTTACAGCGGTGTTTCTGTTGATAGTTTTGTGAAGAAAATTACCTATCAAAAACTCACAGAAAAAGGCATTAAAAATATTGGGCCAACAGTAGAAGTAATGGCAGCGGAAGAACAATTAGATGGTCATAAAAATGCTGTCACACTTAGGTTGAATTATTTAAAAGATAAATAGGTTGCTGGCCTTTTGAGAATATGGAAATCTTTCAATTGCTACGAAAACATTTAGCAAATCTCAAACCTTATTCCTCTGCCCGGGATGAATATTCCGGAAAGGAAGGTGTTTTTCTAGATGCCAATGAAAATCCATTTGGATCGGCATCAGAAGACAATTTCAACCGTTATCCGGATCCCTTGCAAAAAGAGTTAAAGAAAAAACTTTCTTCTATAAAAGGAGTAGATGAAAAGAATATTTTCCTGGGTAATGGTAGTGATGAGCCAATTGACTTGTTGATTCGGGCATTTTGTGAACCTGGCGTAGATAAGATTATTATTACTCCACCTACTTATGGGATGTACCAGGTATGTGCAGAGATCAATAATGTAGAAAAAATATCAGTGCCTTTAACACAGGATTTTGATTTGGATGTACATGCCATTCTTTCTTCAATAGATGAGCATTGCAAGATTATTTTCCTTTGCTCACCCAATAATCCCACAGGGAATAGTTTGAGGAATGAAGATATGCTTCAAATCCTCGATAGTTTTAAAGGGATAGTGGTGATAGATGAAGCTTACATTGATTTTTCTGACCAGGAAAGTTATTCCGCATTATTAGGAAAGTATAATAACCTAGTAATACTACAAACATTAAGTAAAGCATGGGGGCTGGCAGCACTTCGTCTGGGGATGGCATTTGCCCATGAGGAAATAATCAGCATTTTAACCAAGATAAAATATCCATATAATATTAATGCGGCTACCCAGAAACTTGTTTTGGAAGCGCTAAACAATGAAAAGTGGAAAAATGAGCATGTTAAAGAAATCATCTCTTTAAGAAAAAAGCTACAAGATGATATCAATCAATTTGATTCGGTTGAAAAAATCTTTCCTTCAGATGCCAATTTCTTATTAGTGAAAATTTCTGAAGCAAAAGCAGTTTTTGATTACCTGATTGATCAGAAAATTATTGTGAGGGACAGATCAAACGTAACTTTATGTGAAGATTGCCTGCGAATAACAGTTGGTACTCCACAGGAAAATGCGCGATTACTAGAGACTTTGAAAAAATACTATACGAAATGAGCAAGAAAGTTTTGTTTATAGATCGGGATGGAACCATCATCGTAGAACCACCGGAAGACTACCAGGTTGATTCATTAGAAAAGCTGGCTTTTTACCCAAAAGCCCTTTCAAACCTTCGTAAGATCGCTGAAGAGCTGGATTACGAATTAGTGATGGTAACAAACCAGGATGGACTTGGAACAGACTCATTTCCTGAGGATACCTTTTGGCCGGCACACAATAAAATGTTGGATACTTTAAAAGGGGAAAACATTGTTTTTGATGACATGCTAATAGATCGCTCATTCGAACATGAAAATAAACCTACCCGGAAGCCTCGCACGGGTATGATGACTAAATACCTGGAAGGTGACTATGATCTTGCTAATTCTTTTGTGATAGGGGATAGAGCGACAGATGTGCAGTTGGCTAAAAACATGGGTACAAAAGCCATTTTTATTTCTGAGGAAAACCATGAGTACGCTGATTTAATTACAAAAGACTGGGATGAGATTTATCAATATTTAAGATTCCCAAATCGGGAATTTGCTGTGCAGCGAAATACCAGTGAAACTAAAATCAATGTAAACGTCAATCTTGATGGAAATGGCAAAACAAACATTTCTACAGGTTTAGGTTTTTTTGACCATATGCTGGATCAATTGGGTAAGCATGGAGGCATTGATTTAGATGTCAAGGTTGAGGGTGACTTACATATCGACGAACATCATACCATTGAAGATACAGCGCTAGCCCTTGGAGAGGCCTTTTTAGGTGCTTTAGGTGATAAAAAAGGGATTTCCAGGTATGGTTTTTTGTTACCAATGGATGACTGTCTGGCGCAAGTTGCCATTGATTTTGGTGGCAGACCCTGGCTGATGTGGGAGGTGAATTTTTCAAGAGAAAAAATAGGGGAGATGCCAACGGAAATGTTCATGCATTTTTTCAAATCGTTTTCTGATACCTCTAAGTCAAATCTCAATATCAAGGCGGAAGGTGATAACGAACATCATAAAATTGAGGCCATTTATAAAGCATGGGCAAGAGCGATAAAAATGGCCATCAAGAGAAACCCGGAAGAAATGGCTAACTTACCAAGCACAAAAGGAGTTCTTTAAAAAATAATTTTGTTAGAATTTTTAGAATCATTTCATTTTACCACTTCAGACTGGTCATGGGTCATCCTTTGTGCTCTATGTGTGGGTTTAGCTAAAGCAGGGCTGTCAGGAGCCGGTATGTTTATTGTGCCGGTATTGGCCTCCGTTTTTGGCGCTAAACCATCTACTGGACTTTTATTGCCAATGTTGATCATGGCGGATGTAATAGCGGTGAGTTATTATCACCGTCATGCTGATTTTAAGTTGATTTTAAAATTGGCTCCTGCTACGGTTTTAGGTGTGTTAGTTGGAGTGGTTGTGGGTGATGCTATTAATGCAGAGCAATTCAGAAACCTCTTGGCAATTATAATTTTAGGAGGAATTGTGCTGATGGTTTGGAATCAGCGAAAAAAATCGCAGGAATCCATTCCTCATAATTGGTGGTTTGCATCATTCGCAGGATTGATGGGTGGATTTACAACTATGATAGGAAATGCCGCAGGTCCCGTGATGACCATTTATTTTCTTTCCATGGGATTGAAGAAAAACAATTTTATTGGCACAGCCGCGTGGTTTTTTTTATTGGTCAATGTTTTTAAAGTACCATTTCATATTTGGAGCTGGGAAACAATTACACCGAGGACATTTCTATTTGACTTAACTTTGTTGCCAGTAATCATTATTGGTGGGATAATTGGAATTCGCATTGTGAAATTAATTCCGGAAAAACCTTATCGGGTATTCATTATTGCTTCGACTATTCTCGCGGCCTTTAAGTTATTTTTCTAATTGGTATAAAAAAGAAAAGGCGGGGAAACCCGCCTAATCATTTAACTACCAACCGCACTATGAAAACCCTTTTCTTTAATATTTTTAGTTACTCAAAGCCTTAATAAAAGGTGCCTCTCTCAAGAGAGGATGATCAACAATCCAATTATTGAGGGGGCACCTTTCAGCTAAAAAAGTCTAAATACTTTACTAATCACCAAACCAATTAAGTATCTAGGGTTTATAGTTGAAAAAAGTGGCGGTTCTTCCCACAAATCTTCTTCACAACCGCCCTATCAATACCCCAAAACCAATATTTTCAAATTCCCGGCAGAACTCTGGCCCCTACTACCAACTTCACATCTTCACTTCGACCAACTTCACTTTCTTTCTTCTTATCTCCAGCACTTCTTGCCAGATTTTGTTACCGAGATTCTGATAACAAATTTGATTACCCAATGTGCCAAAACTATGCTAAAATATTAAAGTGTTGATAATCAAACTGTTAATATTTTGTTGTAGTTGTACCAGTTCTCATTGTGAAGCAATTTTCCCGATTTGGGAAAAATTTAATGTAAAAGAGTGGTAGAATTTCAAAAAAAATGGATCGATTGTTTCGGCTTGTGACTTCTTATCTTTTATTTCGCACTTTGTAAAATGAAAAGCGAGATTATGAATCCATGGCATAGCGTACCTATTGGGAAGGATGCTCCAGAAACTATTAATGGTATCATCGAAATACCAAAAGGAACAAGAGCTAAATATGAATTAGATAAAGTGAGTGGAATGCTCAAACTCGATAGAGTGCTTTATTCATCTGTGTATTATCCTGCAAATTATGGATTCATTCCACAAACTTTTTGTGATGATAATGACCCGCTTGATATAGTGATCCTGTCTCAGTTGGAGATTGTTCCGCTTTGTATTGTTCCTGCCAGGGTAATTGGTGCATTGCGAATGATTGATAAGGGTGAGGCGGATGATAAAATTATAGCCGTAGCTTCAAAGGATATGAGTGTAAACCATATCAATGACATCAGCGAAATGCCGGATCATTTTTTCAGGGAATTGAAAAATTTCTTTGAAGACTATAAAAAATTAGAGCACAAAGAAGTAGTGGTAGAAGAATTACAAAACAAAGAAGTAGCGATCGATATCGTTAAAAAAAGTATTGATGATTATAAGAAGAAGTTCTTAAACGAATATTAAATAATATTCCCCCCTGGGAAAGAGAAGCCTGTTTCATTATATGGAACAGGTTTTTTTATTTTTTTTCAATTCTGTATTAAACCTTTCTTGACAGCTTTACTCTAAGTGTTAAAAATTGAGTGTAATTAAATTTTGAAAGAAATGAAACGATTTAACACGATTGCAGTATTGATGATCTTCGCCACATTAATTTTCTCATGCGAAGAAAGACAGGATGAAAATCCTTCTCAAGGAGATGACTGGATAGCAGCAGAAAGTGAAGCTGCGATGGATGAGATTGGAGACGAAATTGATGAGATCACTTATTTTGGAAGTGAGTATTTTGCTGATAATGGTAGGATTGCGGACGATGAAGATAGTCCCATTCATTGTGCTCAGCGAACCCACGATTTGGAAAATAAAATTATCACCATTGACTTTGGAGAGGATGGATGTAGCGATCGCCATGGGAGAAGTCGTAGAGGTAAAATAATTATTACCTATACCGATCATTTATATATTCCTGGAGCAGTGTTGACCATTACTTTTGAGAATTTTTATTTCAGAGGAGTTAAGATTGATGGTGTGCGGGTAATTGAAAATATTTCAGAATCTCTGGAAGACAATTTATTGTTTGACATCACTTTTGACGGTACATTTACTTGGGATGATGAATCAGTAAGCACAAGAAATGCGCACTGGGTAGTGGAAAGAATTCGGACCCCAAATCCAATTAATGATGAGAAACATGTAGATGGAGGAGCATTTGGAACTACAAAAAACGGTGTTGAATACAATGTGGAAATAATAGAAACAATAGTCTTCAAACGATCATGTGGACCATTTAATGTTTTTGTTCCGGTGCAGGGCGTAAAAGAAATCACCTGGGGTGATAATGTTAAAACATTTGACTTTGGAGATGGAGAGTGTGATAGATTAGTCACTGTCACAACAAATGGAGAACCTGAAGAGGTGGATCTAAGAGGAAGATTTAGATATAGAAAGGGGAATTAATTAGTTGTAGAAAATAGATCCTTGAAAAGTCGGTTTTAGTTGACCGGCTTTTTTTATGTCTAAATTGTTTTTTTCTAAAATGAAGAAGAAAAACTTTTCACTTCCAATTTATCAGGGCATTTAGGGATTAATTCCTTAATGTGAATCGATTTTCCCGGGAAAATTTCTTCACCTGCTATTTCACAAAGCGGAATTAATGTGAAAAGCCGATTTTGAATTTCTGGGTGAGGCACTTTCAGAGTAGGCGTGTCGATTATTTGATCATCATAAAACAAAATATCAATATCTATAATTCTGGAATACCATTTTTTATATCGCACTCTACCAAGCCTTTTTTCTATTTGAAGGATGGTTTTCAATAATAAAAATGGGTCAAGATCTGAATTTATTTTAATAACCTGGTTTAAATAATCCGGTTCACTTTCTACTCCCCACGCGGCCGTTTCATAAATACCGGATTTTAAAGTGATAGCACCAATTTCTTGTTCTATCATTTTTCTTGCCTGCGAAATATTCTCTTCCCGTTCACCAAGATTCGTTCCTAATAGCAGATATATTCCTTTCATGATCAATTAATATCAAAAATAGAAATAGTGTTTCAAAACTAAATGATAAAGAGTATAATTATCGCCAATTGAATTAAATCACGTATTCAAAGGCTTATATTTGCCGGATATGTAATTTTTCAAACAGCAATAACTGAAATAAGTTTATGCTTTTATGTCACCAAAATAGAAAACCAATAAAGTCATGAAATTTTTTCAAACTGTATTAGCCGTTATTGTAGGAATACTAATTGTTTCCGTAGTCAGTACGGTATTTTTCTTTGTCATTTTAATAGCTGCTTCAGGGGAGCCACCCGTTACCACCAGAGATAATACCATTCTACATTTAAAATTGACAGGTCCAATTGATGAGAGAGAGGTGGAAGACCCGCTATCAGAAATACTTCCTGGAGCTGGGCAGAAATCAGCCGGACTTGTGGAAATAAGAAGGGCTTTGCAAAATGCAGCTAGCGATGATAAAATAAAAGGGGTGTTTCTTGAAGCTCCATATGTTCAAGCGGGAGTTTCTTCAGCTTCAGAAATCAGGAAGATGATTTCAGACTTTAAAACTTCAGGAAAATTTGTGATAGCTTATGGCGAGTTTTTTACAGAAGGAGGATATTATTTATCGTCTGTGGCGGATGAAATTTACATGGCGCCGGATTTTAGCGAATTGGAATTTAATGGTATGAATGCTGAGCATCTGTATTTTAAGAATGCCTTAAATAAGCTGGGAGTTAAACCGGTGATATTCCGTGCTGGTAAATATAAAAATGCTGCAGAGTCATTTGTGGAGACCGAGATGAGTGAAACAGAAAAGATTCAGGTATCTGAATATGTAGATGCTATTTACGGCTACATATTGTCGAATGTATCTGAAGCAAGAAATATTCCTGTAGGCGAATTGAGGGAAATAGCTGATCAAATGAAGATTCGATCTGAGCAAGATGCCGTAGATTTTGGATTGATAGATGAGCTTGCTTATAGAGATGAGGTGATTGCTAAGATTAAAGAAAAAATTGGGGTGGATGTGAAAAAGAAAATACCTTTCATGTCTCACTCATCTTATAATAAGTCATTTGAAGATGAAAACTCCTCTTCAAATCAAATTGCTGTGGTGGTGGCAAAAGGTACCATTATACCTGGTGAAGGATCACAGGATTATATTGCTTCTGAAGATTTTATTAAAGAAATAAAGAGGGTTCGGGAGAGCGATCGTGTGAAAGCGGTAGTGTTAAGGATTAATTCACCTGGAGGTTCGGCCCTGGCTTCTGATGTGATGTGGCATGAAATTAAATTAACAGCAGCTGAAAAACCTGTGATTGCATCTATGTCAGATGTAGCGGCATCTGGGGGATATTATCTTTCTATGGCATGTGATACCATTGTTGCACACCCAACTACCATTACTGGCTCTATTGGGGTTATAGGTACATATTTTAATTTCAATGAATTGTTGAATGAAAAACTTGGAATTACCTCTGATAATTATAAAACCGGGGAATATTCTGATCTACTAAATGTGACCAGACCTGTTAATGAAGAAGAGGTGCAGATTTTACAATCAATGGTGGATAAATCCTATCGTTCATTTGTAAGTAAAGCGGCTGAGGACAGAGGGTTTACTTATACAGAAATGGACAGCATGGCTCAGGGAAGAGTGTGGATAGGAGAGGCTGCATTGCAAAATAAGTTGATAGATGTATTCGGAGATTTGGAGGATGCTATTCAATTGGCTTCAGAAATGGCGGATATTGAAGAGGACTTCAAAGTAAAATATTATCCAAGACAAAAGACGTTTATGGAGCAATTGTTGGCTGATTTTGGAATGCAGAGTAAAATAAAGTTAATGGATCAATCTACACCTGAATTGAAGCCATATTTCAACTTACTCCAGGAATTGAATTACCGAAAAGGGATTCAAGCCCGTTTACCTTATGATCTTGAAATAAGTTTTTAAAATAAAAGAGGCAGGGATTGATATCCACTGCCTCTCAATTTTTAATGATCTTTATTATTAAAAATATTTTTTGATCTTAATATCTGTAATATTCAGGCTTGAATGGTCCCTGTGGATCAACACCAATGTAATCAGCTTGTTCCTGAGACAATTCATCTAGCTCCACACCTATTTTAGACAAGTGAAGTTTAGCTACTTTTTCATCCAGATGTTTTGGCAAGGTATAAACCGCATTGTCGTATTTGTCTGAATATAACCAAAGTTCAATCTGAGCCAATGTTTGATTGGAGAATGAATTGGACATCACAAAAGATGGGTGACCGGTAGCGCAACCAAGGTTTACTAACCTACCTTCAGCAAGGATGATAATATCTTTTCCATCTACATTGTACATATCCACTTGTGGCTTTATGCTATCTTTTGTATCGCCATAGTTTTTGTTTAACCAGGCCATATCAATTTCATTGTCAAAGTGACCAATGTTACAAACAATGGTTTTGTCTTTCATTGACTTGAAATGCTCACCAGTGATGATGTCTTTATTACCAGTTGCTGTTACAATTATATCAGCTCTTTTTACAGCATCGGCCATTTTCTTTACCTCAAAACCGTCCATTGCAGCTTGTAACGCACATATAGGATCAATTTCAGTTACAATCACTCGTACACCTGCTCCTCTTAATGATTGTGCAGACCCCTTTCCTACGTCTCCATATCCACCAACGACAGCTACTTTACCAGCAAGCATCACATCAGTTGCTCTTCTGATAGCGTCTACCAAGGATTCTTTACAACCGTATTTGTTGTCAAATTTAGATTTAGTAACAGAGTCATTAACGTTGATTGCTGGTAAGGTAAGTGTGCCATTTTTCATCCGCTCATATAATCTGTGAACTCCCGTAGTAGTTTCTTCACTAAGGCCTTTAATTCCAGCAACTAATTCAGGATAATCATCAAGAACCATGTTAGTTAAGTCACCGCCATCATCCAAAATCATGTTTAGAGGTTTGCCATCTTTAAAAGCAAACAAAGTTTCTTTGATGCACCAGTTAAACTCTTCTTCATTCATTCCTTTCCAGGCAAATACAGGAATCCCCGCCTCGGCAATAGCTGCTGCCGCATGATCCTGGGTAGAAAATATGTTGCATGAAGACCAGGTCACTTCTGCACCCAACTCAATCAATGTTTCAATTAAAACAGCTGTTTGGATAGTCATATGCAGACAACCTGCAATCCTTGCTCCTTTTAGCGGCTGCTCATTTCTATATTCCTCTCTGATCGCCATTAATCCTGGCATTTCCGCTTCAGCTAATTGGATTTCTTTTCTTCCCCAAGCAGCCAGGCTGATGTCTTTTACTTTGTAATTTTTGGTCTGTATCATTCTATTGTATTTTATCTACTTCAATTTCAAAAACTTAAAATTAATTGCTTGTTATTTAAAAGAAAAATGAATCACCATATTTCATTTGATAAACTCAACCTCCTTAAAATCAAATAACTTTTCACCTTCTTCTACCTCCATGTGTAATTTCCCCATTTTATTTATTCCTAAAATTCTCCCATTGAAGAAGCCATCTTTTGATCTAAACACATGTATTTCATCTTTCCAATATAGCCAGTTCAAATATTCTTGAATCAAATCTTTAGGACCATATTTCTTTAATTGTATAAACCTGGTTTCTATTCTACTTAAAATATGTTCTAACAGGTCTCTTTTGTCAATTTCCTGATTGCATATATTAAATAACGAAATAGCATTTTTTGTTTGAAAAACCTCCTGATTTACATTTAACCCAATCCCAATTATGGAATATTGAATGCTGCTCTTTTTGATATAGTTTTCAATGAGCATCCCGCCCAATTTTTTATTTTCATAGTAAGTATCATTGGGCCATTTAATTTTCAAACCTGTTCCTGTATATTCCTTTAAAACATCTATTAGTGCAAGAGAGGTAAGTATATTTAAATCGAAACACTCTGAAGGATCTAAAAAAGGGACTTCCAAAATGACTGATAAAAGTAGGTTTTTATTTTTTTCTGATTCCCAGGAATTGCCACGCTGTCCTCTTCCGAGATCTTGAAAATCAGTAAGTATTAATTGGCCATGTGATGATGTCCCATCAATTATTGACTGTGAAGCTAATGAATTAGTTGAAGAGCAAACTGGTAGGTATTTGACCTTTTTACCAATAAATAATGTATTTGTAAATATTTTGTGCAACTATTTTTTGTAGCTTTACGATTCAGACTAAATGATGCGAATGATAAAAGGCAAAGATAAAGTAACTTCCCAAAATATCGTTGATTTTTCAGTAAAAGGAATACAGGAGAAGAAGGGTGCAGATATAGTAGTAATCAATCTTAAAAACATAGGAAATGCAGTAGCCAGTTATTTTGTGATATGTACAGGTAATTCTGATACACAAGTGCAGGCTATAGCAGAATCAGTTGAAAAGGAAGTTTATTTGCATTGCAAAGAAGATCCCTGGCATAAGGAGGGGTTTCAAAATAAAGAATGGGTATTGCTCGATTATGTAGATGTGGTTGTTCATGTATTTAAAAAGGATGTCCGTAGTTTCTATGGAATTGAGGAATTATGGGGAGATGCAGAAGTCATTGAGATCGAAGATTTAGAGGAATTAAAACAAAAAGTATCAAAATAGAGTCTGTTAGATAGTGATAATTAATTAAACAAAGAATGCCTGATATTCAGAACCAGAGGAAAAAGAATCCTATTTCAAAACCTAATCCAAAACCAAATTACCAGGTTTGGATTATCATTTCACTAGTGATTCTTATCTTTTCATTTTTTTGGCTGCAGGATAATAATGCTGCGAAGGAGATTAACCTGTATAAGTTTGAAGAAATGTATAAAGATGGTGAGGTTAAGTCCATCACCATTGTTACCAACCAAAATATAGTAGAAGTATGGGTAACAGATGAGATTGTAGAAAGTGGGAAATATTCCAATATCAAATCAAATGAAAATGCTTGGTCATTTTCTTCACCGAGCCCACATTTCATTATCAAAATTTCGGATCCGGATGCGTTTGCAGATAAATTAAATGCGTTAAATGAACAATTAGCTGATGGAGGAAATAAACCTCCATACAAATTTGTTGACCGTCCGAGCTTCACACAAATATTTTTCAATTGGGGTTTCCTGATTGTGATAGTTGTGGTTTTCTGGCTATTGATGCGGAGGATGACCGGTGGAGGTGGACCAGGAGGTCAGATTTTTAATATTGGGAAATCCAGAGCTGCGTTGTTCGACGCAGAGAATAAAGTAAAGATTACTTTTTCAGATGTAGCAGGATTGGATGAAGCGAAAGAAGAAGTTAAAGAGATCGTAGAGTTTCTTAAAGACCCAACTAAATTCACAAAACTGGGGGGTAAAATACCAAAAGGTGCTTTATTGGTTGGCCCTCCGGGTACTGGTAAAACCCTATTGGCTAAAGCCGTAGCTGGTGAAGCAGCCGTTCCGTTTTTCTCATTATCAGGTTCAGATTTTGTGGAAATGTTTGTTGGAGTAGGAGCAGCCAGGGTGCGTGACTTATTCAAACAAGCCAAAGAAAAAGCTCCTTGTATTGTTTTTATAGATGAGATTGATGCCATTGGTCGATCAAGAGGAAAAGGTCAAATGCCCGGATCAAATGACGAACGCGAAAATACATTAAACTCTCTATTAGTAGAGATGGATGGATTCTCAACAGATTCGGGGGTAATTATCCTGGCAGCAAGTAACCGACCAGATGTACTTGATGCAGCACTTCTAAGGCCAGGTAGATTTGACCGTCAAATAAGTGTAGATAAGCCAGATATTGTAGGAAGAGAAGCTATTTTCAAAGTACATATCAAGCCATTGAAGCTTAATAAAGATGTTGATCCTAAAAAATTATCTGCTTCTACTCCTGGTTTTGCCGGGGCAGAAATTGCCAATGTGTGTAATGAGGCAGCCCTAATCGCTGCAAGAAAAGATAAAAAGTCTGTGGATATGGATGATTTCCATGATGCCATTGACAGGGTAATAGGTGGTTTGGAGAAAAAGAATAAAATCATTTCTCCTGAAGAAAAGAAAATTGTAGCCCACCATGAAGCTGGTCATGCAGTTTGTGGTTGGTTTTTGGAGCATGCTGATCCTTTGGTCAAAGTAAGTATTGTGCCTCGTGGAGTTGCAGCACTTGGGTACGCACAGTACTTGCCTAAAGAACAATTTCTATATCAAACTGAGCAATTGCTTGATGAAATGTGTATGACACTCGGTGGTCGTGCTGCTGAGGAGATTATTTTCAACAAAATATCAACAGGTGCATTAAGTGATTTGGAACGAGTAACCAAAATGGCTTATAGTATTGTAACCATTTATGGTATGAATAGTAAAATAGGAAATCTTTCATTTTATGATTCCAAGCAATCAGACTATAGCTTTACCAAACCATATTCAGAGTCAACAGCTGAAACTATTGATAAAGAAGTTAGATCAATAATAGAAGCACAATTTGCCCGATCTAAGAAGTTGTTGTTGGAAAAAAGAGAAGAGCTGGAAATTGTAGCAAATGAATTGTTGAAAAAGGAAATTATCTTCCAATCTGATCTTGAAAAACTAATCGGAAAAAGACCATTTGCCAAGCCAACTACTTATGAGGCATTTACAAATGGAAAAGAAGAAGAAAATATTAAGATAGAAGAAGAAAAACCCAAAGAGGAGACTACTACTAAAAAGAAAAAAGTAGATCCTGAAAAAGCGGAAGATTCTAAATAATAAATATTATTAAGATATTTAAGGCCGAACTGTTAACTCAGCTCGGCTTTATTTTTTTATAATGGAAGTAAAAGCAATTAACCTTGTAGAAGGAAAGAAAATTTATTTCGCCTCAGATTTTCACCTGGGAGCTCCTGATTACACATCTAGTTTGATAAGGGAAAAGAAAATTATCAGATGGTTAGATCAGATTAAAAGCGATGTACAGGAGTTATTTATTTTGGGCGATGTATTTGATTTTTGGTATGAATATCCTTACCTGGCTCCCAAAGGTCATGTTCGCTTTTTAGCTAAAATAGCGGAGTTCACAGACGAAAATATTCCGGTTTCATTTTTTAAGGGAAACCATGACATGTGGATGAAAAAGTATCTTCCTCAGGAAATTGGTGTGAAAGTATATGACAATGAGCTGGACTTGACAATAAATGACCATAAGATGCAAATAGGTCATGGTGATGGGCTAGGTCCAGGAGATTTTAGCTATAAATTATTGAAAAAAGTATTTAGAAGTGGTTGGGCGAAATGGTTGTTTTCCAGATTTCATCCTAATTTTTCTTTTTGGATAGCCAACACCTGGTCTGGTCATAGCCGATTGCATAATAAAGATGACGAAAAACATCTGGGGGAGAAGGAGTATATATACCAATACTGCCAAGAGCAGCAGGAACTGAAGAATAGAGATCTTTATGTTTTTGGTCACAGGCACTTACCCATGGAAATGGAACTTAAAAATGGAGGTAAGTATATCAATATAGGGGAGTGGATTCAATATTACACCTATGGGGTGTTTGACGGAAAATCATTTACCTTGAGTAAATATGAAGAATAGCCTTTTTCTCTTTTTATGCTTTTTTGTAACCTATCATATTTCGGCCCAAACACTTGTTTTGGAAGATTCTATTTCAGTAGAAGGCGCTGAATTAATGCAATTAGATCAAAAGGGGAATATATATGTGGTAGATGAAAAGGGCATTATTTTCCAGTATTCTGATGAATTGGAACTGATTAAAAATTATTCGCCCCCCAAACCATTTCCCATTTCCCAATTAGACGTTTGGCAAGGGTTAAGAATATTCTGTTTTTACCGAGATATACAAGAATTTACTTTGCTAAACAGGTTTTTGACTTCTTCCGAAAATTTTCAATTCAACTTACCTTTTAACGGCTTCATCAGTTTGGCAACTTTATCTTATGATAATAATTTATGGTTGATTGATCAGCCATCTATGGAGCTTATAAAATACAATATTAATGAGCGAAGGGTAGAGTTTGATATTCCGCTTAGTAATATTATTCCGGTCTCGATTTTTAACATTGTTGCATTTCGTGAATATCAAAACAAAATTTACATAGTTGATGAGCGGCATGGAATGTTCATTTTTGATAATCTGGGAAATTATATTGCTAACAGAAAATTAACGGTAGGGCAAGAGACTGATTTTTATGATGATTATCTTATTTATATCGATCATGAGAAATTATATCATGTTAACCTCTATAATGAGGAACAGTTTTCTGTTAATATATCATTAAGAAATAAAATAATAGATGTAGTGAGAAATAAGGAATATGTTTATGCACTCACTGAGAAGATGTTATATAAATATAGTGTAAAATAAAAAGCCCCTGAAAGGGGCTTTTTGTTGGTCAAAAACTTTTTACGGTTTGGATAAATGATAAAATCCACAAAAACAACGCTTGAATATATAAATTAATTCTCTAATTACCCTATTTTTTTTAAATTTTTATTAATAAAGTGTTAATAATGCCCTCCATTATTGCGATTATCGAAAAGTGTAATTTATCCTGATAAATGATTGTTTTTTAACTAAATTGTGTTCGAATTCGGACGGGCGTGTGTTCAGAGGTGTTCGCATCTTTACATGAAATGTTCGATTTTGAATGCTATTTGCATTTGGCAATGTTTTGGCATTAATCAGTTAAGTTTTTTAAACTAAAATTTTCGCCTGTGGATAAAGAAATTGGAAAGATCCTCATAATTGATGATGATGAGGATGTGTTATTAGCGGCAAAGATGCTTTTAAAAAAGCATGCCCATAATGTGATCATTGAAAAAAATCCAAATAAAATTCCCTTTCTGCTAAATAATGATAGCTATGACGTAATCCTGCTGGATATGAATTTTAGCCAGGATACCACTAGTGGTAAGGAAGGTTTTTATTGGTTAAACCAAATAATCGAGAGAGAGCCAAATGCAGTGGTAATCATGATTACTGCTTTTGGAGATGTAGAAATGGCCGTTAAAGCTCTTAGGGAAGGCGCTACTGATTTTGTTTTAAAGCCTTGGCAGAATGAAAAGTTAATTGCTACTATTTCTGCCGCTTTAAAATTAAAGCAATCCTATAAGGAGGTGGCCAATCTCAAAAGCGCCAGAAAACAGCTTCAGGAAGATATCAATCAACCTTTTAAAGAAATCATTGGCGAAAGCCGGGCTATTAAAGAGGTGTTTCAGATCATTGATAAGGTAGCTAAAACAGATGCTAATGTATTAATCCTAGGTGAAAACGGCACTGGAAAGGAGTTAGTCTCCAGGGCATTGCATCAAAGATCTGCAAGAAAAGACAATGTGTTTATAGGCGTAGATATGGGTGCTATTACCGAGTCTTTATTTGAAAGTGAGTTGTTTGGTCATAAAAAAGGGTCATTTACTGATGCCAAAGAAGATCGTGCAGGCAGGTTTGAAATTGCCAATAAAGGGACCTTATTTTTAGATGAAATAGGAAATCTTAGTTTACCCCTTCAATCAAAGTTACTTACTGTTTTACAAAACCGTCAGGTAACAAGAATCGGTGCCAATAAGCCTTTTGATATTGATATTCGATTGGTTTGTGCTACAAATATGCCTATTTATGAAATGGTGAAAGAAAATAAATTCAGACAGGATTTATTATACCGGATCAATACAGTGGAAATCCATCTTCCTCCTCTGCGGGAACGACTTGATGATATCCAGCTATTATCTGACCACTTCGTAAAAATGTATTGTCAGAAGTATAGAAAGGAAGAAAAAACCATTTCCCCAAACGCTCATAAACGACTTCAAAAATATCGATGGCCAGGTAACATCCGTGAATTGCAACACGCCATAGAAAGAGCAGTAATTATGAGTGAAAGTGACACTCTAAGTCCGGACGACTTTTTCTTTTTAATGAGCGGTCCACAAGATAGTGATATCCAAACTGATAATTACAACCTGGATGAGGTAGAAAAATCCATTATTCAAAAAGCTATCAATAAACATCAGGGAAATATATCAAAGGCAGCAAAAGAGCTTGGTTTAACCCGGGCCTCGCTTTACCGTCGATTGGAAAAACATGGACTTTAATAACCTGAAAATTCAGACTATAGTACGTGTTGTTGCCATTGCATTGACAATGCTCCTCATGTTTCACTTGTCTTATACAGGCGCATTTGGGCTAACAGTATTGCTAATTTTAGTCCTTATCGCCGTTCAGGTATATTCGTTGATTAAATATTTAAATAAGACGAATGAGGAGATTGTTGATTTTTTTGAAGCTATTAAGAATAATGATTTTACTGACCCTTATGAGGGAAAAGAAAAGGGGACATATAATGAATTTTTAAGGGAACAATTTTTATTTGTTCTCAGTAAGTTAAAGAAATCTAAGCTGGCGAGAGATGAACGATTGCAATACCTAAATACGATTGTTCAGCATGTTGGAATCGGTCTGATCACCTTTAACGATGCCGGTGAAATTCAGATAATTAATATTGCTGCTAAGCGATTATTGAAAATCGAGAATATTAAAAACATTCAGGAACTCACCCCCATAAGCCTCCAATTGGTGGAGACTTTTGGTATGCTTAAAACAGGGGGAAGTGATTTAATTCGAATTGACCTTGGAGGAGACATAAGGCAGTTATCTGTTTATGCCATAGAGCTTTCGCTTGGAAAGGAACATTTCAAATTGATATCTCTTCAAAACATTCAATCGGAATTAGAAGAAAATGAAATGGAGGCTTGGCAGAAATTAGTGCGGGTGCTGACCCATGAAATCATGAATTCAGTAACCCCGATTTCATCACTGGCCACAACAGTTGAGTCAGATATTATTAACCGATTGGATCATTCAGGAGAAGTATGTGAGATTGACAAAGAAGATTTAGGAGATATTCATTTGGCGTTGCAAACCATTCAACGTAGAAGTGAAGGTCTCATTCGTTTTGTAAGTGATTTCAGAAGCTTGACACATACGCCACAACCAAAGCTGGAATTGATTAGCATTGCCGAATTGTTTACGCACATTAGTTTATTAATGCAGAAAGATTTGCAGGAAAACAATGTGAATTTTTCTGCCAATGTCGATCCTCAAAATATGGCTGCTCATATTGATTCAGAGCTTATTCAACAGGTATTGATTAATTTGATAAAAAATGCCATTCAGGCATTTGAAAATGTAGAGCGGGAGAAAACTATTGAGATGAAAGCTTTTCAGGATGATAAAAACAGGGTAGTTATTTCTGTAAAGGATAATGGATCGGGAATTGATGAGGAGGCACAAAATAAAATTTTCATACCATTTTTTACGACAAAAAAGAAAGGCTCAGGTATTGGGCTTAGCCTTTCCCGGCAAATAATGCGTCAACACAAGGGAAGTATAAGTGTGAAGTCGCAAGTGAAGGAAGGCACAGAGTTTATTTTGAAATTCTGATTTTTTCTTTATTTAAAGCCTATCTTATTTTCTAAAAACAAATCTTTATTTAGCTTAGCACATTCGTAATGAGAATTGCACAAATGGAAGAGATCCAAAATAAAATCACACAAATATTAGTTGAAAAATTAGGTATCAAAGAAACTGAAGTAACTCCGGATGCAAATTTGATCAAAGACCTTGGCATAGATTCATTGGACTATGCAGAACTGGTAATGGAGTTTGAGCAGGTTTTTAATATCCGTATTCCTGATACCGACTCTGAATTGCTGATCACGATCAGTGATGCCGTAAAATACATTTCTGAGAAACAAAATGGTCAAAACTAGCCGATCATTTATTAGTTGATGCCTAATAAAAAATTAAGGGTAATTTTCTTAGTACAGGCGGAAGGAAGAGGTCATATGACCCAGGCAATTACACTCTCCGCTATTCTTCGGAAAAACGGACATGAAGTAGCGTTTACTTTTATTGGAAAAAGTAAAAGAAGAAATGTTCCTGATTTTTTTATGGAAGGAATTGGGTCTGAAGTACTGCAAATTGATAGTCCAAATATTGTAGCCGATAAAAATAACCGGTCGATCGAAGTGATTAAATCGATCACTCACAATGTTCCTTTCTTAAAAAAATATTATAAAAGTCTCCAAACGATTCATAGAAAGGTATTAGAAGTGAATCCGGATATGATCATTAACTTTTATGATTTTTTGGGTGGATTTTATTTTCAGTTTTTCCGTCCGAAAGTGAAGCATGTATGTATCGGACATCAGTTTTTAACCAATTTCAAAGAGTTTCCATTTGTGAAAGGGAGAAAGCTAGAGAAGAGATTATTTCTTAACAATAATAAAGTTACCAGTCAGAAATCTTCCTTAAACCTGGCACTTTCATTTCGACCTTATGAACAAAAAAGGATAGGGAAGAATGTTGTCGTTCCACCATTGATTAGAAAGGAAATTCGTTCTCAAAATTCGGAGAAACAAGAATTCATTCTCGCCTATATGGTAAATGATGGATATGGTGACGATATCATAGAATGGCACAAGAATCATCAGGATATAGTAGTAGAATGCTTTTGGGATAGAAAGGGAGTAGAGAACCCTTATAAACCTCACAAAAATCTCACTTTTCATCAGCTCAATGGTGAATTATTTAAAGAAAAAATGAGAACCTGTATGGGGTACGTCAGCACGGCAGGTTTCGAATCTATTTGTGAAGCAATGTACCTGGAAAAGCCAGTATTGATGATTCCGGTAGAAAGTCAATACGAACAAGCATGTAATGCACTTGATGCTTCAAAGGCTAAAGCAGGAATATTTAATGATCGGTTTGATATTCAATTGTTGATCGATTATATCCCAAAACACCAGCCTATAGGCAATTGGTACAAAGAATGGGCAAATAGTGTTGAAGAAAAAATACTGAAAGAACTCACCGCTCTAAAAACTGATTAAAATCAATACAGTTCAGATTAAATAATTCTATTTTTACTTTCATCTCTGGAAACGGCGTATGGCAATAATAAGTAAAAAGAAAAAAATCTATCAGGTAGGTCCGCCTTTAAGAAAGTATCTTAAAAATCAGAATCGGGAAATCAGACTTCCGATTACGTATGATGATCTGCATCGATATAATTCTTCCATTGCATTAATCGATAAAAATGGGAAGGATACTCTTTGGGAGACGGTATTGTATTCGCAATCAGAGATGGAGTCCATCCATTATAGCCTGAAGAAGATCTATGCGCAATTAAAATCTGCAGGTGATGTATCGGTAATTGATCATTTATATATAGATCGAATTGATTTATGTATTTACGGTAATACAAAACCTTTTAGGGTAAGAATTGTCAATAAGATTAATGACCTGTTTGATTATTTTTATATAAAAATAGCTGACGCAAGTAGGATTTATGGCCTTGAACTTGAGCATTTGCTTTCTCCTAACAAAATAAATTTCCTGGTGCAGGATAATACACTCGTTGAAGAACATATCCAGGGAATTCCCGGTGATGACTTTATCAAAAACCACCTTAAAGATAAATCGCTCAATGAAATGCGACTAGCAAAGGAATTTGTCAAGTTTAATGAGCGATGTCTTGTTAGATTACTGGGGGATATGCATTCCAGTAATTTTGTGGTAGAAATAATCCCGGATTTTGATGAAATCCATTATCGTCTTCGGGCCATAGATTTTGATCAGCAAAGTTTCGAAGGCAGAGCTGCTATTTACATGCCCCAATATTATAAGCAAAATAATCCTATCATTAAGCTAGGGTTAAAAATGATGGAGCCGGAATTAGAAATTCAATATCAGAAAGAAGAACGTACATTAATTGCCAAGCGGTTAAAATCAAGTTCCTCTGGCCCGGCAGTTAAAATGCTGTTAGTCGCGATGATGAGCGACAATATAGCGTCTCATGAAAATGAAATTGCATTGCGGGAAGATTTAGCTCGCATGTATGGGGAAGATTCATTTCTTAAATGCAATAATATGGGAGAAATATTGAGCAACAGTTTAAAACTCGTTATACGAAAACCGATCAGAAGAAAATATTCATTTATAAAAATATAGCCATGTTTACAGGTATTATAGAATCGACAGGAAAAATCTTAAATATAGATACAGAGGGCACCAATAAAACTTTTACCGTTACCTCCGGAATTGCCAATGAATTAAAAATAGACCAAAGCCTTTCACACAATGGTGTTTGCCTGACTGTAACTGAAGTTACTGATGATTCATATAAGGTGACGGCAGTTGATGAAACACTGCAGAAGTCAAATTTAGGGTTTTTAAAAGTGGGTGATCTTGTTAATCTGGAAAGAAGCATGCCCTCCAACTATCGATTTGATGGGCATATTGTGCAAGGTCATGTAGATCAGACAGGTATTTGCACCAATGTTCAGGAACTGGAAGGTAGCTGGCTTTTTGATTTTGAATATGATCATGATTTCGCAAAAAACTTTACGGTAGAAAAAGGCTCAGTATGCATCAATGGGGTAAGTTTAACTGTTTTTAATTCTACCAAAAGTAGTTTTAG
>JBNLGO010000009.1:0-48148 GCA_050306095.1 Cyclobacteriaceae bacterium | reverse complement strand
TTTGTTCCTCAATTTAACAGCTACGTGGGATTACCAATAATATCATCCATCTATACCAGTGAATATAGTAGTGGATTTAATTCTAAGGATGTTTTTACAAAACGGGCAGATGATTCCTTGGTATTAAACCTGGATCAATTGAATCAGAAACTTAAAAATAGAAACTATATAATCAATGAGCAGGAATTTGATGTCTTAAGTTTTGGCTTTAGGATTAATCCAAAAATGTATTTCAATTTTAATATCACTGGAAAAGATATTTTAGTCATGGAATATCCCAATGACATCATGGCTCTTTTTGTGAATGGAAATAGTGATTTTATTGGTGAAAGCATGTCACTAAGCCTGAATGCAGATGGGATAGGATACTATGAGACATCTGCAGGATTATCGTATCAAATCAATGATAAACTGACTGTGGGGGCAAGATTTAAATATTTAAGTGGCATTGCTAATATTGAAACAAATCAAGCAAACTTTGACTTGTTTACGGATGAATTTTATGAAATAACGATTTCAGGAGATGTAAATATTCAAACATCTGGGATTAATGAAATATCAAATGATGGTTTTGATATTAGTGTTAACGATCTCAATAAATATTTTAAGAATAGTGGGTTTGCAATAGATATAGGTGGTACCTATAAAGTGACAGATAAGATTACAGTGGGAGCAAGTATTGTTGATTTAGGTTCCATAAAATGGAACAATGATGTGGTGACCTATTCCCTGGAAAAAGCAGTTTCCGAATTTACCTGGCAAGGTTTGGACATCCAAAAATTGATTAATAATGAAAATGAATTGGATGAATTATTGGATTCTCTGGAGGCTAGCTTTGAGTTTGTAGAAACTGAAGGTGGATCATATAAAACCGCTTTGCCACTGCGATCATATATTACAGGGACGTATGACTTGCCTAGAAATGCGCAGTTGGGGTTGGTGTTATTTAGTGAAAAGCATGACAAAGTAGTGCAGGCAGGCCTGGGGCTGGTAGCTAATAAACGCTTTGGAAAACACTTTGACTTTTCTCTTTCTTACTCTATGAGAAAAAATACCTACAATAACCTGGGGGCTGGTTTTTCTTTGCGACTACCTCCGTTTCAGTTATATGCTGTAAGCGATAATTTAATTGGAGCGCCATTGTATCCGAATAGTATTAAGTATATAAACCTTAGAATGGGAATAAACCTGGTATTTGATTGGAAGAAAAATCAGGTAGCTTTGCCAAATTCACTTTCTAATTTGAAATGAAATTGATTAATAACACCGCACTTATTATTGCCATACTACTCACTCCTTTTTGGGTAGCAGCTCAAAACTATAAAATAGAAAACCTGGGTGATGCCATCAATTCGGAATACGAGGAGATTAATCCGATATTATCTGGTGACGGATCAAAATTATTTTTTACACGCGTAAACCATCCTGATAATCGCTTTGGTTCCAAAGATAGCCAGGATATCTGGTGTTCAGAATTAGATGAAAAAGGCAATTGGAAAGAAGCCGAACGACTTTCAGATTACATTAATTTGTCGAGATATAATGCCGTCGTTTGGTCCAATAATTCAGGTGATGAATTGATCATTCAGGGAGTATTTGATAAAAAAGGAGAAGAATGGAAAAAACGAGGATTGTCAACCATCAAAGAATATGATGGCAAGTGGTCAATTCCTGAACCGATAAAAATTTCTGGGTTTGATAATATAAATGATGGAGCTTTAAACTCGGTGGCATTTGGAGAAAATGGATCCATAATGATTTTGAGTTTTTCCAGTGTTTTGGGAAGTAAAAATTCAAACCTTTATATAAGTATAAAAATAAAGAATAAATATTCCCGACCGATAAAGATAAATGACCTAAGCTCCAAATTTGATGATCAAGCACCATACATAAATCCTGATCACAATAAAATTTATTTTTCTACCAATCGACCAACAGGAGGATATGCCTATAAAATTTATACCGCTGATAAGAATCACCCAAATGATTGGAGAAGCTGGACAGAACCTCAGGAATTTGACTTTGGTCAGCCACATGGCGGGTATATTTCTTATTTTAAAATGGCACCGGATGGCAAATCAGCTTTGTTTGCATCTAATCAGGATTCAAAAGGCAACTCAGATATTTTTAAGGTGACATTTGAGGAGGAAGTTCCGGAAACACTTACTCTCAATGGAATGATCATCGATGAAGAAACCGGAAAGCCAATTCCGTCTATTGATTTTAATGTTATGATGGATGGGACATCACTTGATGTTGTATTAAAAGATGCAGATTCTGCCCGATTTGAATTTACATTGCAGAAAAGAGATAGCATCAGGTTATCTGGTTCAGCTACTGGTTTTATCATCGATCCGCAAACCTTTTCATTAGCCAATGCTGGAAATAATTTGTATGATATCACCATAATTGCCCGTAAAAAGGAAGTGTTTATTCCTGCGCCAACTTTGCTTTCAGTTTCTGCAAGCGGATCTTTAACAGATAGGGATATTGGTAGCCCGATTCCATCTACAGCAAATCCCGTTTTCTCTATAAATGACAAAAGAGTAGATTCTGTTTCTTATAATCCACTTGACGGTAATTATCAATTGAATTTTGATACACCTGATTCAACATTGGTATTGTCAGTGCAGGCAGAAGGTTATTTACCATATACTAAAATTGTCAATTTTTCTTCACCGGGGTATGTCTTTCACAATGTTGCTTTGAAAAAAAGAATGGCTTCCATCTTAGTTAAGGGCAAAATATTAAATACAAAAACAAAAGCACCCGTAGAAACACTGGATGAAATCTCTGTATTAGTAAACGGTAAGGCAACAAATAACATCACCATCCTTCCAGAAGAAAAGATCTTTCAATTATTCTTAAATAAAGACTCATTATATACTGTAAGCGCCCAGGCGAAAGGCTTTTTTGGTACCACAGAAAATATTGATTTACGATCGTTTACAGGCACCTCATTGCAACGGGATCTGCTCCTTACTCCCATTGAAGTAGGGCAGACAGTTCAGCTAAATAATATCTTTTTCGCAACGGGAAGTGCAGAGCTGCTTTCAGAATCCATACCGGAATTAAACCGGGTTGCTGATTTTCTTCGTGAAAATCCGACAGTAGTAGTAGAGATTGCCGGACATACAGACAATGTAGGAAGCGATACTTATAATTTATCTCTTTCAGAAAAAAGGGCAAAATCTGTTGCACGGTACATCATTCTCAAAGGTTTTACCCGTGAAAGAATTGAATTTAAGGGCTATGGAGAAACCACACCAGTCGCCTCCAATGACACGCCGGAAGGTAGAGAGCAAAACAGAAGAGTAGAATTTAAAGTAATAGGGAATTAATGACTAAGCTGCTTCTGCTCGCTGCCGAACGTTTCCCATTATATGCATCCTATTTTTTAAATAGAGTAGATGATCATTCCATACAAGCGCCTTTTGCGTATTCATTTTATCAATTGCTCAAAAATCGCACATTTAACTCTGTTCCAAAAATTGAAAACGCCAGGCAGCAATATGTACATTCTACCAAAGAAATAAATTATCATTCTTTTGGTATAAAATCCACTCTTCATACTTCCCAAAGAAATCAAATCTCTTCCATTGCAAAGTCAGGAATTACAGATCAGGAAGCCTCAAAAACACTTGCATCCATAATTCAAAAATTTAATGCTACTACGATAGTGGAATTGGGCACTTCTCTTGGGATTAACACTTGCTATTTAGCGGAGGCTTCCAGAGGAGGCAAGGTAATAACCTTCGAGGGTCATGAGGAGCTTTGCCAATATTCGTCAGAATTGTTTTTGGATTTAGGTTATGATAACATTTCACTCATCCAAGGCAATATTGATGAAACTCTCAAGCCTTTTGTAGATTCATTAGAGCAAATTGATTTTGTGCATATTGATGCCCATCATTCTAAAAAAGCATTATTAAATTATTTTGAAACAATTGCTGAAAAACTTCATGTTGATTCGGTAGTAGCGGTAGATGACATCCGCTGGAGCAGAGATATGTATAATGGGTGGAAAATATTAACTAATAATAATCAAATAAGCCATTCGTTTGATGTAGGCAATATTGGCTTTTTATTCTTTAAAGAAGGAGTAAATAAGCAACATTATATAGTTTAAATTAAAATCAATAATACAATTACTTGATTTAAGATTACTTAGAACTATTTTTGTCAATAAATTTGAACTAAGCCATGTCTGAAGAAACTACCAACAAATCAAATAAACCTGAAGGGGTACAAAAACCTGCCGAAAGTAAAAGCAATAAAGGGATATTTATTACCATCATTGTTTTACTTGTAATCGGTCTGTCAGTGGTGCTATACTTATTTTTACAAAAAGGTGAACTTGTAGAAGAAAAAGATTCAGAGCTTTTGACAGCTTATGAGCGATTAGATTCTATAGGTGATGAATTGTCTTCTAAAATTAGTCAAATAGAAGAGCTAGGTGGAGACGTTGAAGAATTGACTAAAGTGAAAGAAGAATTAGAAGCAGAAAAAGAAAATTTAATTAAAAACAAAAAATATTCTAATCGCCAGATCAAGGATTTAAGTGAAAGACTGGAAGGGTACAAGGAATTGTTAATCGCAAAGGATGATGAAATTTCCAAGCTCCAGGAAGTCAATGAACAGCTAGTTGTTGAGAATACGGAATTGAAAGTAGAAAGAAATCAATTGAACGAAAACCTGAAAGAAGCTGAAAAAGTTCAGGAGACATTGACAAATAAGGTGCAGGTTGCCAGTAGGCTGGAGGCAGAAAATATAGGTGTATATGCTGTGACTTCCCGAGGAAAAGAAAAAGAAGGTGAATTTAGGGCAAGACAAATTGAACAATTGAAAATAGATTTTGTGATTGCGAGAAATGATGTAGCACCAATTGAAGGTAAAGAAATTTACATTAGAATTCTGGATGAAAATGATAATCCCATCTTTGATGTAGCAAAAGGGTCAGGCACTTTTACCCACAATGGTGAAGAGACTTTTTATACATTGAAACAAGATATTCTCTTCGATAACTCAGAGCAGCAAGTATCATTTATGTACGACAAAGAAACAGAGTACGAAACCGGTGTATATAAAGTGGAAATAATTACTGATGGCTACTCGATGGGGGTTAAAACCTTCAGGGTCAAATAAATCCATCATATTCGTAGTAATATTTATTTTGGTTGAGGATTTGTCCTTTTTCAACTAATAGCCTATCTTTGCAGGCCAATTTTAAATATTATATAAAAATGTTTTTAAAAGATTACGAGACGGTATTCATTTTAAATCCCGTTTTATCTGAGACTCAGGTAAAGGATGCTGTCGACAAATTTAAGAAGGTATTAACTGACAACGGTTCAGAAATCGTTAGTGAGGAGAACTGGGGCTTGAAAAAGCTTGCTTATCCTATTCTTCATAAATCGACAGGTTTTTACAATTTAGTTGAGTTTGTAGCTACTCCTGATGTAGTAGAAAAACTCGAGATTGAATTTAGAAGAGACGAGCGAGTGATGCGATTCTTGACCACTAAACTTGACAAGTGGGCAGTAGAATATAGCATCAAGAGAAGAAAAGGAGAATTTAATAAAAAAGAGGAACCTAAAACAGAAGCAGCGAAATGACACTCCAGAACGAACCAATAAACAGAGAACAGCAGAAGAAGAAGTACTGCCGATTCAAAAAGAATGGTATTAAGTACATCGATTATAAGGATCCTAATTTCTTATTAAAGTTCGTAAACGAGCAAGGTAAAATTTTACCAAGAAGAATTACAGGAACTAGCATAAAGTATCAAAAGAAGGTGGCTCAGGCTATCAAAAGAGCAAGACACCTGGCATTGCTTCCTTATGTAACTGACTCATTGAAGTAACCTTTAAATAAGAAAAGATGGACGTTATATTAGTTAAAGACATACAGGGATTGGGTTACAAAAATGATACGGTAAAAGTTAAGCCGGGATATGGTCGTAACTATTTGATCCCACAAGGCCTTGCAATAGTGGCAAGCCCTTCAAATGTGAAAATGATTTCTGAAAATATCCGACAAGCAGCTCACAAAGCAGAAAAAATTAAAAAAGATGCTGAAGCGCTTGCAGAAAAAATTAGTGCTGTTTCTCTTGAAATGGGCGCTAAAGTAGGAGAATCAGGAAAAATTTTCGGAGCTATTACTACTCTTCAAATTGCTGATGCTTTAAAAGCAAAAGGAATTGATGTAGATAGACGACAAATTTCTTTCCCAAATGATGTGAAAGAAACGGGTGAGTACACTGCATTGGTTGATCTTCATAAAGAAGTGAAACAAGAAGTGAACTTTAAAGTTGTAGCTGAATAAGAATATTCTAGCATAGATTTAAAAGCCTTTCAGTAATGAAAGGCTTTTTTTGTTGGTGAATATTTTCAAAATTGAATTATGTTCAGAACGGAATTAAATGTCTTGCCTTCTTCCTGGAAAATATCCATAGATGATCCTGTTTTTTTGTTGGGTTCATGCTTCGCTATTCACATTGGTGAACGCCTGCAGCAATATAAGTTTGAAGCTCTTACCAACCCGTTTGGAACAATCTTTAACCCCCATTCTCTCTTTCGGTTAATTGAGTTTAGCTTAAATGAAGAAAAGATTCCGGAGTGGAGTTTTCTTGAAAACCAGGGTATTCATAGAAATTACTTTTTCCATTCAGATGTTTCAGGTAAGACTGAAGAGGAGCTTACGCGATCCATTCAGGAAAAAAGAGCACAAACTTTTCATTCCATCAAAAATGCGAAAGTGATTCTGTTAACGTTTGGTACAGCGGTGTATTATCGCCTTAAGAAAAACAATGAAATAGTCGCTAATTGTCATAAAGTACCTGCCAAAGAATTTAATAAGGAAATGCTTTCGGCCAATGAGATTGTCGAAGGATTTGTCAAAACGTATGATGCAATAAAAGAAATAAACCCGGATGTGAATTTCATTTTGACGGTTAGTCCGGTACGGCATTTAAAAGATTCTTTAGAAGTTAATTCTGTTAGTAAAGCCATTTTACGTACGGCCAGTGAAGAAATTAAAAATTCTCATAATGATGTGGCCTATTTCCCATCGTTTGAATTGATGATGGATGATTTAAGGGATTATCGATTTTATAAAGAAGACATGCTTCACCCAAATGATCAGGCAATAACGTACATCTGGGAAAAGTTTATAGGTGCATATTTTGATGAAAAGACGTTAAAATTTGTGGAGGAATGGAGTAGCATAATAAAGGCACTTCACCATCGACCTTTTAATCCTGGTACAGAAGAACATAAAAACTTCTTAATGAAAACCATAGAACGTATTCAGAAGTTGAACAGACCAAATGTCCAGGAAGAAATAGAACAACTAAAGAGTCAACTACATGCCTGAAAAGAAAGCCAACAAACTTGCTAATAGTTCAAGTCCTTATTTACGACAGCACGCCTATAATCCCGTTCAATGGCAGCCGTGGACAACGGAGGCTTTGAGTGAGGCAAAAGAGCGAGACGTTCCTATCATCTTAAGTATAGGCTACAGTTCTTGTCATTGGTGCCATGTGATGGAGAAGGAGTCTTTTGAGAATGAGGAGTTGGCTGAAATCATGAATCAGCATTTTGTTTGTATTAAGGTGGATCGGGAAGAACGTCCTGATATTGATCAGATCTATATGGATGCCGTCCAATCAATGGGATTGCAAGGTGGCTGGCCCTTAAATGTGTTTTTAACTCCGGAACAAAAACCATTTTATGGAGGCACATATTTTCCACCTGCACAATGGCGGCAGATTTGCCAGGGAGTTGCCAAATCCTTCGAAGTTAACAGGGAGCAAATCAATGAATCTGCGGAGCAATTTTTTCAGGATTTAAATCATTCCGAATTAAAAAGATATGGAATAGAACCCATCGATAAAAAGCCTGATGTAAAGATCTTGCAGAAAATGCTTGGATCGATTTCTAATAAATTTGATCCGGTGTATGGGGGATTAAATAAAGCACCTAAGTTTCCAATGCCCAATATTTGGAAATTTATCTTATATGCAAACACCATTGTGAAATATGATGATGTAACCGTACAACTTGAACTCACATTAGATAAAATGGCTATGGGGGGCATATATGATCAGATAGGTGGGGGTTTTGCCCGTTATTCTGTAGATGAGCGTTGGTTTGCCCCACATTTTGAAAAGATGCTGTATGACAATGGACAATTGCTAAGTCTTTATTCAGAGGCATATCGAACCTATCCCAAAAAACTTTACAAGGAAATCGTATTTGATACCATCTCATTTATTGAGCGGGAATTAACCAACCAGGAAGGAGGTTTTTATTCTGCCCTTGATGCCGATAGTGAAGGGGTTGAGGGGAAATTTTACACCTGGACAGCCGATGAGTTGCAAGAATTATTAGGTAGCGATTATTCTCTTTTTTCTAAATATTTTCAATTACGACCTGAAGGAAATTGGGAGGAAGGTCGTAATATTTTGCATTGTGAAGGCAATGTTCAATCCTTTGCTAATGAAAATAATATTCCTCTTGATGAATTAGAACGAAAGATAGCTCATTGGAAAGAATACTTATTAGAGGTGCGTTCCAAGAGAATCAGACCGGGATTAGATGATAAAATTTTGGCTGGGTGGAATGGGCTGGTTTTAAAAGGATTAACAGACGCCTATCGTACTTTTCAAGATCCACATCACCTTGATCTTGCTATCAAAAATGCTGAGTTTATTGCAAAGTATTTAATGGAGAATGGAGAGCTTCTTCGATTACAAACTTCAGAATCAAATGTGGTGAAACATGGTTTTCTGGAAGATTATGCTTTTGTCATTGACGGATTTATAGGGTTGTATCAATGCAATTTTGATGATAGGTGGTTAGTATTGGCAAAACAGCTTTTAGATAAAGCCATTGACTTGTTCTATGATTCGAAAGAAGAGCTATTTTATTATACCCCAATCAACGGTGAGCAATTAATTGCTCGTAAGAAAGAGATTTTTGATAATGTGATTCCAGCATCCAATTCTCAGATGGGAATTAATTTATACCTGATGTCCAAATTTTTTTATGAGGATCAATACGAGCAGTATGCTAATAAGATGCTGAATAAATTGAAGAAAATAGTTGAAAATGATGTTTCCTATTTATCTAATTGGGCTATTTTATATTTCTATCAAACTTTTGAAACAGCAGAAATTAGCTTTGTTGGAAAGAATATTCAGAACCTGGCCAGGGAATTTGATCAGCAAAGGATTTTTAATATGGTAATGAGTGGGATGAAACAAGCTTCTGATATCCCTATGATTCAAAATAGAGAAAGAAAAGAAGAGAAGGATACCATTTATGTTTGTTATAATAAATCATGTAAATTACCTGTTCATACAGTTGAAGAAGCAATAAAACAAATTGATTTTGAGCCAGGAAGGCCTTGAACTTTTTACTGATACCTGGTTTGCCGATGTCATAGTACCGGTACCCATCCCAAAGTTATTCACCTACCGAATACCCAGGTCGCTGGAGAAGAGTGTGTCTGAAGGATGCAGGGTGGTTATTCAATTTGGGAGAAAAAATATTTATACCGGAGTAATTGCCAACCTTCACCATCAGCCTCCAGCAGAATATGAGGCCAGGTACATTTTGGATGTGCTGGATGAAACACCGCATCTAAATGAATTTCAGTTACGACTTTTTAGATGGATAGCTGATTATTATATGTGTACTATTGGCGAAGTGCTAAATGCCGCCCTTCCTTCAGGGTTAAAGCTATCCAGTGAATCCTTTATTGAATTAAATCCGGAGTTTGACATTTATGAATCTTCTCATCAATTCACTGCTAATGAGGAGTTGGTCATTGATGCCTTAAATAGAGACAAAACGTTATCGTATTCCGAAATTGCCAATATCCTTCAGATTAAGACCTACCAAAATGTCCTTAAAAGTTTACTGAAAAAGGAGGCGATCGTCATTTTCGAAAAAGTAAAAGAACGATACATACCTAAAAAGGAAAAATATGTTCAACTGACCAATGAATACCTCGAAGTGGATGGCGCTTTGGAATCTCTTATGAATGAGTTAGAGAAGCGACCAAAGCAACAAGATGTATTGCTTTCTTATTTACGGCATGTACCTGTGCTCACTAATCCACAATCAAATGAACAGGGAATCTCCAGGAAAATCTTATTTAAGGATGGTATATCGGAATCTTCACTGAAAACCCTGGTTAAAAATAATGTATTCAGTGAGTTTGATCGTATCATTCCTCGGTTTGGAAGTACCGCGCAATCATCTGGTGCAACCATTAAATTGACGGATGCTCAAACACAATCAAAGCATGAAATCCTACGGTTATTTGAAAAGAAGCAGTCAGTTTTGCTACATGGTATTACTGGCAGTGGTAAAACAGAAGTCTATATTGAGTTGATTCAGCAAGTAATGGAGGAGGGCTCCCAGGTTTTGTACTTATTGCCAGAAATAGCTATTACCACCCAAATGGTCAATCGACTGCATGCAATATTCGGCGACGAGCTAGGGGTATATCATAGTCGATATTCTGATAATGAACGAGTAGAAGTTTGGAAAGGGGTGCTCAATCATCGATTTAAAATCATCTTAGGAGTTCGTTCTGCTATATTTTTGCCTTTTGATAATTTGGGGTTGGTTATTGTAGATGAAGAACATGAATCAAGTTTTAAGCAGTTTGATCCTGCGCCACGCTATCATGCTCGGGATGTTGCCCAGGTTTTGGCAGATATACACAGCGCTAAAGTGTTATTAGGTTCAGCTACGCCCTCTATAGAGACCTACTTTTTAGCAAGATCAGGAAAATTTGGGTTAGCTGAATTGAATGAACGGTTTGGAGGAACGAAACTTCCCCAAATTAACTATGCGGATGTGCGATTAGCCAGACGCCAGCAAACTTTGAAAAACGATTTTACCGGGGAGTTATTTGAAAAGATGGGGGAAGTGCTAGCCAGTGATGGCCAGGCAATTATTTTTCGAAATCGAAGGGGGTACTCTCCTCATTTGACATGCGAAGATTGTGGTTGGATACCAAAGTGTGAGAACTGTGCCGTGAGCCTTACCTACCATATGTATCGCGGAGTTTTGCAATGTCATTATTGTGGGTATAAGCAGAAAGTAATGCATTCGTGTCCTGCCTGTGGATCAGCAAAATTGAAAGGAGTTGGATTTGGAACGGAGAAATTAGAAGAAGATTTAAAACTATTTTTTCCGGAAGCAGAAATTAAACGAATGGACCTGGACACTACTCGTCGAAAATATGGGTATCAGGAAATTATTTCTGAATTTGAAAACGGAAATATTGATATTCTTGTGGGTACACAGATGGTGACAAAAGGCCTTGATTTTGATAATGTTAAGTTAGTAGGGGTGATGGATGCTGATGTGATGTTGCATTATCCTGATTTCAGATCCTACGAGCGTACCTATCAAACATTGACACAAGTAAGTGGAAGAGCAGGACGACGTGATGAAATAGGGCAGGTAATCGTTCAAACCAGTGATGTAAACCAGCAAATATTAGATTGGGTGAAAAAAGGTGATTTTGAATCTTTATATAAATTTGAAATTGGTGAGCGACAAAAATTCCGATATCCTCCATTTTATAGACTAATTCGAATTGTTCTTAGGCATCAGGATAAGCACACTGTGGATCGTGCGGCGAATCATCTGGCAAGTTTATTGAAGGCAGAGTTGGGCAGATCACTAGTTATAGATCCACACGAACCACTTATTGGCAGAATCAAAAATAGGTTTATCATGGAAGTGTTGATCAAGGCGAAAAGGGGAGAGGTGAATTTGAGAAACCTGAAATCTGTACTTATGAAAAATAAAGACGCTATTTTAGTTGAAAAAGATTTTAAACAAGTTCAGATAATATTTGATGTAGATCCTTATTAATACCTTATTTTTGTGAAGTTTTGATTATGCGGATTTTTTATACCATTGTATTTCTTTCACTGGCATTTTTTATGGCTTGTCAGGAAATTGAGGATCCATCCAAAGAGGCATCTCCACCCTTGATTAGTATAGATTTTCAATCGGATTCGACCATTGTTGGATTGGAATTAGAAGTTGAAAAGGCAGATTCCATTGTTGACACACTTTTAATTAAATACAACCAATTGCTTGAAGATGAGAGTCCTGACACTGCGGAAGCTCGGATAGCCTATCAGGGAGAATTGGTTGTGGCTGATTCATTGAACGAATTGTATTCATTGTTAAAATCAAATAAGGTGCAGCTGGATTCTGTATATGCTTTGCACGAGGCTTCTGAAATAATTGTAGATACTACTAACTCGGTTTTTAAGTTGCCATTAGATATGAATGCAGAGAATAGCACGTTTATATTTCATTACCTGAGAAAAGTAGATACCCTATCTTTTAATTATAAAACCAGGGTAAGTGCAGGTTTGGAAAAAATATATGTCGTTGCCTATGATATCAGTATAGCACATTCATCATTTGAAAACTATTCCCGCCTATATTGTCATGACGAAAATTGTACGAGTAGTGAGATTGTTTATGAAGTTGTTTTTTAAGTCAGCACTGGCGTATATCATATTAATGATAGTGAGCAATGGCCTATATGCTCAGGATTTTCCTGGGTTTCATATATATGATCCGGAAAATGATAGCATCACCGCTCTAACTGATTCCTTGTCTTTTCAAACTGACAGCCTTTCACTAGCGTCCGATTCTACGAAAAAAGAAAAAATAAATCCTATGGACACCATAGAGTTGTTTCATAGTGGCTTGTATATCAAGATTGATTACGGCAAAATTTTGACCTATCCCACAAAATTTGAATCGAAACTGGAAGGTAGTGTAGGTGTGATACTTTTTAGAAGGCTAGTTTTGAATGGAACATACGGTCTGGCAACTTTAGATCCTTTAAAGGCATATAAAAATGTAGAATATTATACCATTGAGGGTGACTACATGAAATTTGGATTGGGGTATTATTTTGCGATTAATCCAAAAAACTATTTTACTATTGAGGCAAAATATGCCATGGCAAACTATTCTGACAAAGGGAAATTTTTAATTGGGAGTGATTTCTTTAATGACTTTGAGGGAGAATTTGGTAGTGAAAACCTTTCAGCCGATTGGTTTGAATTAGTCATTGATTCAGAGACTGAATTTAAAAAGAACCTGTACCTGGGCATACAACTTAGCTTGCGAATAATGCATGAGTTTGAAACCAGGGAAGATATTCCTGTCTACACTGTCCCAGGCTACGGACGAACTTTTGATAAGACCACACCTGCCGCTTCTTTATTTATCAAGTATAAAATACCTTTTAATTAAATATCCCAGTCTTTATTTAAGATGCTGATAGCATGGTGTGCTGTCAGGTCAAATTGCGTGGGGACGACAGATGCGTAATTGTTGGCGATTGCCCACTCATCAATATCTTCTCCCTTGTCAAGATTGACAAAGCTGCCAGCCATCCAGAAATACCGTCTTCCGTTTGGATCAAATCGTTCATCGAATTCTTCCTGCCATCTAGCCCGGGTTTGACGGCAAATCTTAATTCCTTTGATGGGGTCATCCTGTTTTTTAGGGAAATTGACGTTGAGTGCAATACCCTTTGGGAGTCCTTTTTCCAGGACATTGGTAGCGATTTTTGTTACAAACTTTTCTACATGGCTGATAGGAGCATCTTCAGAATAATCACAAACACTAAAACCAATAGCAGGTATGTCCTCAATCGCAGCTTCTATGGCCGCTGACATTGTGCCAGAATAAATCACACTGATAGAAGTATTTGATCCATGATTGATACCGCTTACTACCAGGTCAGGCTTTCTGTCTTTAAGAATCACGTTTTTCGCCAGTTTCACACAGTCAGCAGGTGTTCCTGAGCAATGATAAGCCTGCACATTTTTAAAGACATCTGATTCATTTAACCGAAGTGTATTTCCAATGGTAATGGCATGCCCCATTCCTGATTGCGGACTATCAGGCGCTACTACTACCACATCACCTAGCTTTGACATCAGTTTTACCAGCAATCTTAAGCCATGCGCATTGATGCCATCATCATTCGTAACAAGTATTAAAGGTTTCTCCATAAGAGTAGAAAATTAAGAACCGATAAGAGCGTTGTAATACGCAGTTATTCGCACCAGGTCGCGCAAATTGTCATGCTTTAACCGATTCTTCTTCATATACGTTTTAATTTGTTTCTCATATCTCCCATAATAACTAAGGAGATCATTTCTTTTGAAGGTGTAGTATTGGATAGTTCCATTTTCACGAAGGAAGAAAAATTTGTAAGCGAGCTTCTCTCTTGTATAACTTGAAGGAGGGTACATGGATGGATAATAGTAATAATCTGTGGGAGAAACCTGCATGTTTTCCGTTACTATCTCCTCTCTTGATAGCAATGAAAGTTTTCCTTCATAAAGCACTTCAAATAAAATTGGAACCTCATAGTTGGAGTGAACTTTATATGGTAATGCGTAAAAAAAACGATCGTTTTTAGCGAGATTGTCGTGGATTTTAAAATAGAATAATTTCCTGGCAGCATATGTTTGAACAGTACCTCTTTTATTGAGCTGTATAAGGTCATTTTCAAAATCATATTTTATTTTGCCTGCAATGGTATCGCCATCTATTAATACTGCATATCCATCATGCCAAATTTCAGATGGAAAATCTTGTGCGACGCTTACATGTAAAAAAAGACTGAAAAGTAAAACATTAAAAAGCCTTGTGGTAACGTTCATTCTACTACGAATTTTTTAAAATATTATGACCCATTTTATCCCTCTTGGTCTTGAGGTAACGTTCGTTGTGTTGATTTGGTTCATACTCTATGGCAACAGATTCCACAATTTCCAGGCCATACCCCATCAAGCCAACTCTTTTTTTAGGGTTATTGGAGATAAGTTTAATTTTGGTCACGCCAAGCTCTCTTAATATTTGAGCTCCTATGCCGTAGTCCCGATGATCCATATCAAAACCTAGTTTGATATTTGCCTCCACAGTATCATACCCTTCTTCCTGAAGCTTATATGCTTTGAGTTTATTAAGTAGCCCTATTCCACGCCCTTCCTGATTCATATAAAGTACAATGCCTTTTCCGGCTTTTTCTACCATCTCCATAGCTCCATGAAGCTGCTGTCCACAGTCGCACCGGCATGAACCGAAGATATCACCTGTTACACATGAAGAGTGAACACGAACCAAAACAGGTTCATCTTCTTTCCATTCACCTTTAGTAAGGGCAAGGTGAATATCACCCCCATTTTTTTGACGGAAAGCGGTAAGGTTAAATCCACCATGGTGGGTAGGCATATCTACGCCGATTACTCTTTCAATTAAAGAATCTTGTTTTAATCGGTATGAAATCAGGTCTTTGATGGAAATTAATTTCATATTAAACCGTTCAGCTACTTTGATTAGGTCGGGTAGCCTTGCCATGGAGCCATCCTCATTCATAATTTCTACCAAAACACCAGCTGGTGCAAATCCAGCTAATCTGGCCAAATCTATAGCAGCTTCGGTGTGACCTGTTCTCCGAAGAACCCCTCCTTTTTTTGCCTTGAGGGGAAATATATGACCAGGTTTTCCTAGTTCTTCTGGTTTGGTGTTAGGATCAACCAGTGCTTTGATGGTACGGTATCGATCTTCTACAGAAATACCGGTACTGGTTTCAGGACCTATTAAATCAACGGATACAGTAAACGGAGTTTCATGAACGGCGGTGTTTTTACCTACCATCAGGTCAAGTTCTAACTCTTCACATCTGTCTTCTACAAGTGGAGCACAAATTAAGCCCCGGCCGTACATGGCCATGAAATTAACTATCTCAGGTGTTACGCATTCTGCTGCACATATAAAATCTCCTTCGTTTTCCCGGTCTTCATCATCCACAACTATGACAATCTCCCCGTTTTTTATCGCCTCTACAGCATCTTCTATGTTATCAAATAATTGCTCTTCTTTCATGTCAACAGAATTTACTCGTTTACTATTTCAATTTGCTAAAAAGTAGTAAGTAAGCAAAATTGAATATCCATCATCTTTCTCTACGAAAATAATGCTTTAAGGATGATTATTTGATTAAATCAAATATTCTACTCCATCTGACTTTATGCAAGAAGGTCTCCGTTTTATCAAAAGAGAACCATATGATAAAGGCTTTTCCTACCACATGATCCTCCGGCACAAAACCCCAATATCTTGAGTCTGCAGAATCATGTCGATTATCCCCCATCATAAAATAATAATCTTGCTTAAAGGTATATTCTGATACCTCTTTTCCGTCTATATAAAGCTTGTTTTCTTCAATTTTAACATCATCGTTTCCTTCGTAATTTTGGATAACAATTTTATAAAGTGCTAATGTTTCTTCATTAATTTGGATCGTTGAACCTTCCGCTGGTATGGTCAGAGGGCCGAAATTATCGCCACTCCAGTCAAATAAATCTGGTCTGTGTGGGTATATCTCAGGGTGATCCATATCATCTCCACTCTGATCAAAATAATCAACTGATTCAACAAATGCTTCTGAAGCAATGGAAGCTGCAGCTTCGTCAGTGGACCAGATGATATACCCTTCTCCGGCAGATTGGTATTTAGAAATGTCATGTCTTCTGAATACACGTTCATTGATGACGTTGGTGCCTGGTTTGGTTTTTAAATAGCGCATATATTGCATTTTTGGAGGGTTTTCAAAAACCTTTCCATTAATATATACCTGGCGATCTATTACCTCTACTACATCACCGCCAACACCAATACATCTTTTAATATAGTTGGTCTTCAGGTCAGTCGGGTGATTTTCTAAGGGGTAGTTAAATACTACTACATCATTTCTTTTCACTTCTGTGATTCCCGGAAGCCGGTATTGCGGTAATTGAACCCAATCGACATATGATTTAATCCCTCCTGGTACAAATGCATCTGTAAACCAAATTTTCTGGTGTGTCAAGGGTACCTGCAATGGAGTTTTGGGGGTACGTGGCCCGTAATGTACCTTACTCACAAAAAGAAAATCACCAACGAGAAGGGATTTTTCCATGGAAGGAGTAGGTATGGTGAAAGCTTCTAAAAATGCCCACCTGATAATTGTTGCGGCAACTACGGCAAATAATATAGCATCTGCCCATTCACGTGCTACAGATTTTTTCTTTTGATCGGAATTATCCTTTTTTTTCCAAAATTTTAAATTCATGCTTGTGTGAATTTACTTATGTTAAAATCCTAAAAAATCGTCCATGTTAAACACACCGTTTTTGTCCTTAAGCCATTCTGCAACTAATACAGCGCCCTGGGCAAATCCTGCTCTTGAATGAGCAGTGTGCTTTATTTCTATTTCATCTATTTCTGAAGCATATTTAATAACATGCGTACCAGGCACTTTTTCTTCTCTAAGAGATATGATTGGTACTTCGCCTTTATCCACTTCCTGTTGATTCTTCCAGGAAGAGAATTTTTCATTCTTTTCCATTATACCTTCTGCAAGAGTAATGGCAGTTCCACTTGGTGCATCTAATTTTTCCGTATGGTGTGTTTCAGTGATTTCCAATTGATAATCACTATAATTTTTCATAAGCGCGGCCAATTGTTTGTTGAGCTTAAAGAATAAATTTACTCCTAAACTGAAATTAGATGCATAGAAAAACGCACCATTTTTTTCCTTACAGGCCTTATGTACTTCTTCTATTCTACTTAACCATCCTGTAGTACCACATACCACTGGAATATTATTTTCAATGCAGTACATAATATTTTCAAATGCTGCATCCGGCTGACTAAATTCAATGGCCACATCCACCTTATCTGGTTCGATAAATTTTAAGGCGTTGGTGTTATTTATATTAATCTTATAAGAGATGGTATGTCCTCTGTCAATGGCAATTTCTTCGATTGCCTTTCCCATTTTACCATATCCTAAAATAAGTATGTTCATAGTTAAAATGTTAATTTTAATGAAAGTCCATAATTCGCCACACTATACCTGGTGGGTTCTGAAGGAGCGCCAATATTCAATGATAAATCATCTGAAATAGTGAACTCATTCAAATGTCCATCTACATGGGCATCCACAATATTAAGTAAATACCAGGCAATGGTTAATATGATAGTAAAATCCCTGTTTCGTTTAAAATATTCTGTCCTTCTGTTAACTACATCCAGGCTAACATTGTTGAATGGTGGTTTAGGCTTTGTCCTTGGGTCATCATCTTCTATTGCAAATAATGCAGCTCGTGATTCTACGAATGCATCATGATTATACTTAATGATATACCCAAAGAGCATAAATCCCCCATAAACGATTGGTACTTTCCAGGGTTTGTTATTATACATCTGACCTAACCCTGGTAAAAGCGCAGAATATAAAGCTGCGGTGTTGGGTTTATCCACCAGTGTATCAGTAAATATTAGCTGAGCAGAAGTTTTGAGACTGTCAAATTCTTCCAGGTCATCAGTTACTACTACAGTTTCTTGTGCATAAAGGCTTATTGGTGATAACAGAATTAAAAAAAATACATTTTTAAAATTCATTGACCAAAAATTAAAAGTTAATGATCTCCAGAATCCTGTTAAGGTCTTCATGGGATAAATAAGGTATTTTGATTTCACCTTTATTATCCTTGTCATTTTTCAGATACACCTTTGTGCCAAAGTGTGACGAAAGTTTGTCTTGTATGGTTCTTAATTCCGGGCTTATTCCTTTTTGTTCATTGGTTTCTTTCTCGCTTTCTTCACCGGATTGTTGTTGATATTGACGAACCAGCTCCTCTGTTTTTCTTACACTAAGATCATGTTTGATAATAGTTTCAAAAATTTTAAGCTGAATGGCTATGTCTTCAATATTGATCAATGCCCTTGCATGTCCCATGGAGATTTTACCATCTCTAATTCCCGCCTGGATATCCGGTGGAAGTTTTAATAAACGTAGATAGTTCGTTACCGTTGCCCGCTTTTTACCAACCCTATCTCCAAGCTCCTCCTGTTTAAGACTACATTCAGCAATGAGTCGTTGATAGCTAAGCGCAATCTCCATTGCGTTTAGATTTTCCCGCTGAATATTTTCTATTAAAGCCATCTCCAGCATTTGCTGGTCATCAGCCGTTCTTATATAGGCAGGTACTTTTTCTAACCCGGCAATTTTTGAAGCCTGAAGCCTACGCTCCCCAGAAATCAACTGATATTTGTCCGCAGAAAGTTTTCTAACTGTGATCGGTTGAATAATACCCTGTATCTTAATAGACTCTGCTAGTTCTTCTAATGCTTCCTGATCGAAATCGGTTCTTGGTTGAAACGGGTTGACCTCAATGTTTATTACAGGTATTTCATTGATACTTCCTACACTGGAAGGTGCAGGGGTCAATTCCTGTTTCTCTGATGAGCTATCTTCCAGCAGAGCTCCAAGCCCTCTACCCAACGCATTTCTTCTTTTTGGTTTGTTATCTGCCATTTCAAGCTAAGCCATTATTTGCCAATATTTCTTTTGATAAATTAAGGTAACTCACCGCTCCTTTACTTTCGGCATCATGTATAATTGCCGGAACTCCAAAACTTGGTGATTCGCTTAATTTGATATTTCTAGGAATAAGATTGTCAAAAACCATTTGTTTAAAATGGGTTTGGACATCTTCTACTACCTGATTAGAGAGTCTCAATCTGACATCATACATGGTCAGGAGAATCCCTTCTATTTCAAGGTTTTTATTAAGTCTTTTTTGGATAATCTGAATTGTGTTAAGCAGTTTTCCCAGACCTTCTAATGCGAAGTATTCACATTGTACAGGTATAATAACAGAATCAGCTGCTGTCAACGCATTAATAGTAATAAGACCAAGCGATGGTGAGCAATCGATAATGATAAAATCATATTCGTCTTTAATAGGCTCAAGCGCCAGTCTCATTTTTTCTTCACGACTATCTAGGTTTACCATTTCTACTTCGGCACCTACCAGGTCGATATGACTGGGAAGCAAATAGAGGTCTTTTTGCACGGTTTCCAGAATGCAGTCTTTCGCTATAATCCCATCCACCATGCATTCATAAATGCTATTTTGGATTTCCTTGGGGTTGTGCCCTACACCAGAAGTAGAGTTGGCCTGAGGGTCAGCATCTACAATTAGCGTTTTGTAATCCAGGGCAGCAAAACTTGCTCCCAGATTAATAGCTGAAGTGGTTTTGCCTACCCCACCTTTTTGATTAGCGATGGCGATTATTCTGCCCATAAACTATTCTTGTTAAAGCGAAAAATGATAAAATTAATTAATCCACGCAAAGATAAAGTTTTCAATAAGAAAAACTCAATAATAATAGTAGAGTGTATAGGTTATCGTTTTAATGTGTTGAAAAAGCGAAAGTTAGATTCAATTTTTTATATAAAAAAGAATAAATAAAAAAAGCCCGACAATATGCCGGGCTTTTTAAGAAATATTGGTTTTTAATTTTTCTTCTTTTTCTTTTTGGCCTCATCACTGGCTTTCATTGCTTCTTCAAGTCGGGCCTGAAATTTTGACTTCTTCTTACCTGTACTTTTCTTTCGGTTTTCGTCAAGGATCTTCCTGATTTTTTCTTCATCCACAAATCGCTTGATCAGTGAAATCTGTGCAAACGAAACGATGTTTGAAACAAAGTAATAAAATGTTAACCCTGAAGGGAAATCATTTAATACAAATAAGAAAATTATTGGCATCATGTACTGCATGGATTTCATTGGTCCTTGCACTGTAGATGCAGTCATTTGTCCCTGCGACCATGTGATCAAAATGGTAGATGCCGTCATCAATAATGTAAACAAACTCACATGATTTCCATAAAATGGAATGTCTATCGGGAGAGTCCAGATGTTATCATACATTGATAAGTCAGTAGCCCATAAAAATGCTTCATGTCTTAATTCAATAGCATGAGGTATAAACTGGAACATAGCAAATAGAATAGGCATCTGAAGTACCAGAGGAATACAACCACTTAATGGATTTACGCCTACCTTCTGATATAATTTCATTTGCTCAGACTGGATCTTTTGCATATCCCCCTCATTCTTTTCTTTGATTTCGTCCAGCTCTGGTTTCAGTACCTTTGTTTTGGCCATTTGCATATGTGACCGATAGGTGAGGGGAGAAAGAATAAGTCGGATGATTAACACTAGGATTATAATGATCAATCCATAGCTTCCAATGTAATTTTCCAGGAAGTTGAATACATTAATAATCAAGAATCTGTTTATCCATTTAATAACCGGCCACCCTAATTCCAGGTTTTCTTCAAACCCTTCCGTTACTTTTTTCAGGTCTCTGAATTTGATAGGACCAAAATAGTACGTGAAAGATTGGTCATGATCAAAATAATCAAGCGGTAGGTCAAGTGCAATTTCAGCATTCTTAACTATTGAAGTATCATTTTCGTCGGCTATCGTTTTTAAATGTCCTTTTGTAAACTGGCTATTAGATATTAAACTGGTGACAAAAAATCGCTGTTTGAAGGATACCCAGTTAACAGGATAAGGAATATCTTCCTCCTTTAAATCATTAGATCGTAAACCCAGATCGTCAATTCCTTCTTCATTGCTATAATACTTAATTGTGGTGTAGCCTCTGTTGTATTCAATATCCCGTTCCAGTTTTCGTAAATTATTATTCCAGACCAGGTTAACTTTATTGTCAATTACCTGTTTTTTTAGTTCATCGTAATTGTTAGCCTGGATTAAAGTATAGGAGTTTTCAGGTAAATAATAGGTATGAACGATTGTCCCGCCATTTGCAAGTGGAAGAGAGAAGCTGATACCAGTCGTGTCAGTTTTTGAATCAAAATTTTTATTTTCTTCAAAATATAAACCAGTAAGGTCAACCACGCCATTAGGAGTGTTGACTTGAAGTTGCATCTGGCTACTTTCTTCATTGAGCAATACAACTTTATTGAATTGGTAATCATCATACTCTTTGAGGGTAACCTTTTTTACTATACCACCTTTATTAGAAAACTCTACAATAATGTTTTCATTTTCTAAGGTGAAAGTTTTTTCTTCCCCTTCAACGCCAGTCACAAAATTGCCATACTGTGCTTTGAGCTGCTCATTATAAAGGGAGTCGTTTACATCAGTCGTTTCAATAGGTGTGGTTAACGTATCTGAATTTGCAGAATTGCTAGTACCAGGCACTTGTTCTGTCTGCTGTTGTTCTATAGCAGCAGGTGTGTCTTGGGGCTCTTCTGGTGGTTTAGGTGCAAAAAAGTAAAAGTACCCTAAAAGAAAAAGAGCCATTATTACAATTCCTACGGATTGTGACTTGTCCATTGTTAATTAATATGTTTTAAAATTTAATTTTCCTCGCGAATTTTTTTATAATCTAAGGCGGCTTTAATGAAACCTATAAATAGTGGGTGTGGTTCAATAACTGTACTTTTTAATTCCGGGTGGAACTGTGTTCCGATATACCATGGGTGTTTTTTTAACTCCACAATTTCCACAAGATTAGTGTCCGGATTAATCCCTGAAGCTTTCATTCCTTTGTCTTCAAAAGCTTTTAAATACTTGTTATTGAATTCATAACGGTGACGGTGCCTTTCGGTTATCTTAGTTTTTCCATAAATGGAAGCCACTTTAGAGCCTTTCTTTAAATCACAAGGGTAAGCACCTAGTCGCATAGTGCCTCCTTTTTGCGTAATGTTTTTTTGCTCTTCCATCAAATCAATGATAGGGTGTTTTGTCTTGCTGTTTAATTCAGCCGATGCAGCATCTTTATGACCTAGAACATTTCTACCAAATTCTATGACGGCACACTGCATACCGAGACATATTCCGAAAAATGGTATGTTATTAACACGGGCGTGGTTAGCGGCTAATATTTTTCCTTCAATTCCTCTTTCCCCAAAACCGGGAGCAATTAATAGTCCATCAAGGTTGCTAAGTTTTTCTTCAAGGTTTTCTTCATCTAAAAATTCTGAAGAGATCCATTTAATATTTACTTTGCATTCATTGTAAGCCCCAGCATGGATGAAAGATTCTACAATAGACTTATAGGCGTCATGTAGCTCTACATATTTACCAATCAATCCGATGCAAACATCATTAGTAGGGTTCTTTAATTTCCCTAAAAACTCTTTCCAGTGGTCAAGGGTAGGTTCTTTTCCACCCTCCATTTTTAATTTGCTTAATACCCTTTCATCGAGTTTTTCTTTACGCATCAATAGCGGAACATCATAAATAGTTTCCGCATCCTGTGCCTGAATTACACTATTTACCGGAACGTTACAGAATAACGCCAGTTTTTTACGAATATCCGTTGAAATGGGTCTGTCTGACCGGCAAACCAGTATGTCTGGTTGAATACCGGATTCTAGTAATTTTTTTACGGAATGCTGGGTAGGTTTTGTCTTCAGCTCTCCAGCAGCTTTTAAATAAGGTATTAATGTTAAATGAATAACCAGAAAACTGTCAGGGCCAAGGTCCCATCTCGCCTGACGCATAGCTTCTATAAAAGGCAATGATTCAATATCTCCTACAGATCCTCCGATTTCGGTGATCACAATATCATATGCTCCATTCTCTCCTAGCTTGTAGAAGTTATGTTTAATTTCATCCGTAATGTGAGGAATTACCTGTACGGTTTTTCCAAGGTATTCACCTTCCCGTTCCTTAGTGATTACATTATTATAAATCCGACCGGTGGTTACATTGTTAGACTGTGAAGTTCTGATGCCCAAAAATCGCTCATAATGACCTAAATCCAGGTCGGTTTCCGCCCCATCTTCTGTGACATAGCATTCGCCATGTTCGTATGGATTAAGCGTACCCGGATCAATATTGATATACGGATCGAATTTTTGAATAGTAACTTTATAGCCTCTGGCCTGAAGTAATTTCCCAAGCGATGCTGAAATGATACCTTTTCCTAATGAAGACGTAACTCCTCCTGTTACAAAAATATATTTGGTGTTGCCCATAAGTGACTGTTAAAAAAAAATCTCAACTTACGGGGTACAAAGGTAAAGGAATGATGCTAAAAGTTTCCCTTTTTCTCATTTTTTGTTTGGAAGAAATGATAAAGTTCAGCTAACCCTTACTAAACTTACTTTTTATGTTCCATCTTTTCATTTTAACTTTACCCGCTATTAGTTATAAAATGCCTTAATGAATTTTTCGGAAAAGCTTACGCATACTATTTTTAAAACCATATCAGAAGCAGGAAAGGATGTGGATACCTATTTGGTTGGGGGTTATGTAAGAGACTTGCTATTAAACCGCAAATCAAAAGATATCGATGTGGTTTGTGTGGGAAGTGGCATGGACCTGGCAACAAACGTAGCCAAAAAGCTGGGAAAGGTAAAGGTCAATTACTTTAAAAGCTTTGGTACTGCAATGATCAAGGCAAAGGATGTGGAGATCGAATTTGTGGGTGCCCGTAAGGAGTCGTATCGACGAGATTCCAGAAAACCAATAGTAGAAGACGGCACACTGGAAGATGATCAGAATCGTAGGGATTTTACCATTAACGCTTTGGCAATTAGTCTTAATGAGGGAAATTTTGGCGAATTAGTAGATCCATTTGATGGCGTGAAAGATCTAAAGCGGAAAATCATCAAAACGCCATTGGACCCCTCTATTACTTTTTCAGACGATCCTTTACGGATGATGCGGGCTATTCGTTTTGCTTCTCAGCTCAATTTTGATATCGAAGCAGATACTTTTGAAGCTATTATTAAAAATAAGGAACGCATATCTATCGTTTCACAGGAGCGCATTACAGATGAGTTAAATAAAATAGTCATGTCTCCAACTCCATCTTATGGATTTAAATTATTGTTTCATAGTGGATTGCTGAAATTGATTTTTCCGGAAATGGTAGCGCTTCATGGGGTGGAAAATATTGAAGGCAAAGGGCATAAGGATAATTTTTATCATACCCTCCAGGTATTGGATAATGTGGTCAATAAAAAAGCGGATCTCTGGCTTAGATGGGCTGCTATCTTGCATGATATTGCAAAGCCTCCTACAAAAAGGTTTGATAAGGAAATCGGCTGGACTTTTCATGGGCATGAAGATAAAGGGGCCAGAATGGTGCCGGGGATTTTTAGGAAATTAAAACTTCCCATGGGGGAGAACATGAAAATGGTGAAGAATCTGGTAAAGTTGCATTTACGACCAATAGCATTGGTAAAAGATGAGGTGACTGATTCAGCGATTAGAAGGTTGCTTTTTGAAGCAGGTGATGATTTAGATAATTTATTGAAATTGTGTCGGGCAGATATCACTTCCAAAAATCTGCATAAGGTGAAAAAGTACTTGAACAATTTTAATAAGGTAGAACAGAAATTGAAGGAGGTAGAGGCAAATGATAAAATTAAAAACTTTCAACCTCCGGTGAGGGGAGAAGAAATCATGGAATATTTTAATATTGCTCCGGGTAAGGAAGTAGGTATGATTAAAGAAGAAATAAAAGAAGCAATTTTAGAAGGTAAAATAAAGAATAATTACCAGGAAGCTTTCAATTTAATGATAGAGCTGGGTAAAAATATTGGATTAAAAAAAGCATAAGAAAAATTATAAAAATGAAAATCAGAATTTTTTTATTAGCCCTGACAATGATGAGTTTTTCGTTGACTCTTCATGCCCAGGAAGAAGCCGCTCCAAGTACGAAGCCTAAGGATTCAGGTATGTACAAGTACATTCAAATGAAATATGTATTTGCCATGAAGTATAACGATTGGCGTGCAGCGGCCAACTCATTGTATGATTTGATCGCCCTTGACCCGATGGACGATTCTCTTAAATTAAACCTTGGATACCTTTATTATGATAATAATGTGTTTGCCTCAGCGCTATTTGTTTCCGCTGATCTTTTAACGAGACATCCTCAAAATCCTCAGGCATTACAATTAAGTGGATTGTGTTATGAAAACATGGGGTTGAAAGCAAAAGCAGTAGATGCGTATGAAACATTATATATGGCCACCGAATCTATTGACGTTTTGTTTAATACTGCTGCATTGCAATTTGAATTGCAACGTTATTCCGAGGCTACCACCAATGCCAAGATTGTTGCGGAAAATAGCCAAGCCAAAGAAATTAAGCTCAATTATCCGATAAGTGAAACGGAGAAACAGGAAATTCCAATGAATGCTGCAGCCTATAATTTGTTGGGTGTGATTGAAAAGGAACAAGGAAATAAAGAACAAGCTAAATCCTATTTTGAAAAAGCGTTGGCCATAGCACCGGAATTCAAAATGGCTAAGGACGGAAAAAATGAATTGAATTAAATAACGTCTGATAAAAAAATCAAAGGCCAGGGTGTTTGACATCCTGGCCTTTTTTTATGTCCATTTTAATACAGTAAATTTATTTTAGTATGAAATGCAACTCTTGGTTTTTTTCAAGGTCTTTTAGATGAAAAAAGGAAAATTGGAAGCAACGATAATAAAGGATATCCATGCTGATTTAGTGAAGCAATGTAAGGAGGGTGACCGGTCTGCCCAGTACAAGCTTTACGAACTTTATAACAAAGCGATGTTTAATGTTGCATTGCGGATAGTTAATAATCGGGATGATGCAGAAGACGTGCTTCAGGAATCCTTTATCAACGCTTTCCAAAACCTGCATTCATTTGAATTTAGGTCGACTTTTGGTGCATGGCTAAAAAGAATCGTGATTAACAAAGCTCTAACTCTTCTAAAGAGTAAGAAGGATTTTATAGAAAGTTGGCACGAGGGGATAGATCGGGAAGAGGAAGAAGATCATCATGGAAGTGAAGTGGAATTGAAAGTGGAAAAGGTGAAAAGAGCGATGACACATTTACCTGATGGTTTTCGTACGGTGCTAACGCTCTATTTATTTGAAGGGTATGATCACAAAGAGATAGCTGAAATATTGGGAATTGCTGAGTCAACAAGCAAGACTCAATATTTAAGGGCCAAGGTGAAATTATTGCAAGAAATTAAAAAATAATACAATGGATAAGCTGGAAAAATTTATTCATGATAACAGAGAAGAATTTGATTCTGAAAAACCTTCTCTGGAACTGTGGGAGAAAATAGAAGATCAGATACAGCCTGAATTTAAATTGTCATCTAAAAAGAAGGTGATTAATTATTGGAAGGTAGCTGCTGTGATACTATTGCTGGTTAGTGCAGGTCTCGTTGTAGAGAGGTTTGCTTTCCAAGCGCAGCCGAAAAGTGTAGAAGTTGAAGTTTATTCCAATGAATTTCAAGAAGCTGAGGACTATTACTTAAGCCTTGTTTCTGAAAGAAAATCCATCATCGAAGAGCAATTAAAAAATGATCCGATTGAGAAAGCGGAATTTTTAGCAGAAGTAGAAGCATTGGATCAAAAATATGAACAATTAAAAGGTGAAATAAAATACGGTAACCAGGAAGAAATTCTGGATGCCATGATTCTCAATTTACAAATGAGGATAGAAGTGCTCAATCGACAGATTGAAATAATTGAAAAGTATAAGTCACAAGAAAAAGGAAATGAAAATGTTACGATATAAAATATTATTCTTTGTAGGATTCTTACTGTCAGCTTTATGGGTACATGCAGCTACCCAAGATAAGACCATCAATAAGTCTTTTAAAGTGAAACCATCCACTAAAATTGAGATTGACAATAAGTTTGGTAAGGTGCATGTAAATACCTGGGATCAAAATGAAGTGAAGGTTTTAGTAGAAATAGAGGTTAATGATTCTAAAAATGTTGACGAATTACTGAATAGCATTCATATAGACTTTGACCATGAACCTGGTGAAAACCACCTTAAAATGAAGACATCCTATGATGATATAAGAAGAAAAGCCTCTTACAGCGTTAATTACACGTTGTCAGTTCCGAGGAGCAATCCACTAGCTATTTCCAATAAATTTGGGGACGTATATATTTCCGATTTAAATGGGGATTTAGATCTTGATCTTGGCTATGGTCAGTTAAAGGCAGAGCAATTAAATGGAAATGTAGAGCTGGATATGGAATTTGGATCAGGAATGAGTCAAATAGCATTTATAAAAAAAGGGAAAATTGAAATTAAATACACCAAGCTGACCATTGATAAAGCGGGGCCTTTAGAAATAGAAGCACAATTTTCAGAGATATTTAGCGCCGATCTTTCTTCAGTAAATGTAGAAATGAAGTATGGAAAATTAATTAGCAGCGAAATTGGAAGCGTAATTGGTGGTTTGTCCTTTTCCGATTTTGAGACTGAATTACTCAAAGGAAATTTTGATTTGCAATGTAAGCATAATCATGTGCAAATTGATCGGGTAGGAGAGAATGTAAACGATATACGTTTTGAAGGAAAGTTTAGCAAAATGGACATTGGTCTAAGTGATGCCAATCACTTTAAATTTGATTTTGAATTGAAATTCGGCGATTTAAAACAGAGGGGAATACAGCTGATGTTTGAATATGCTGAAATCGACAAAACTGATAAGACTTATCGTGGGGTGATTGGTAAGAAGGAAAAAGCCGGAAATTTTGAATTTAATTCTGAATATGGCGATTTGGTATTACATTATGACTAATTGTCCTTAGACAGTTCAAAGAGTTCAATAGCAGAATCCAATAATTTACCATTTTCACATTTTAATATTCTGCCCGGGTGGTTGCTCACGAGACTATGATCATGGGTAGCCATAAAAAGGGCAGTTCCGCTTTTATTGATCTCCATAAATAATTTAAAAATGCCCTCGGATACTTCTGGGTCTAAGTTTCCAGTGGGCTCATCGGCAATTAGTATAAGCGGCTCGTTGATCAATGATCTGGCAATGACTACACGTTGCTGCTCTCCACCACTCAGTTGATGTGGCATTTTATTTCCTACGGAGCCTAATCCTACACGCATCAATACCTCGGTGGCACGCGTTTTCATTTTAGATTTGTCTTTCCATCCGGTAGCTTTCATCACAAAATGTAGATTTTCATCTACCGACCGATCCTGGAAAAGTTGAAAATCCTGAAATATGATGCCTAGTTTACGCCGTAAAAGAGGAACTTCATTTCTTTTTATTTGGCGTAAATTAAATCCTGCAATTTCTAACTCTCCAACACGAAGTGGCAGATCAGCATACAAAGTTTTTAACAAGGAGCTTTTTCCACTTCCTGTTCTACCCACTAAGAATACCATTTCACCCTTTTCTATAGCAAAATTTACATCACTAAGAATAGGCTGATTTTCCTGGAAAATGGTAGCATCTGTAGCTTTGATTATCGGATCGTTAGAAAATGACATCTTATAATTCTAATTTTTGAAGTTTGCCAAATGGAAGTTCTTCTATCATCAGAAGAAACTCCTTTTCAGAAATATTAATACCTAATTTATCCAGTTTCACTTGAATGGGCCTTCCTTCTCTGTAACTGAAATAGCTTACAAGATTGAAATTTTCATCGCGAAGTTGAATGTAATTTGGAATTTTTTTCTTCCCCTTGACCTTAATAATATACATTTTCTAAAGATAATGAATTGACGAGTATAACAGATGGGATTAGAGAATGTTTATAAAAAAAGGCAAACTAATATCGCACCGCTACAACCATCTACCCTTGCTTCCTTCCGGACCTGGGGGAGTTCGACAGGAGCTGGTCGTACCAGTTTGCCACTGCAAAGTTATATAGATTTTATTTCTAAAAAAATAAGTTTGAAATAAGTTAAAGGAAAATTGCTCACTCAACTAAAAATTAGTCGAGGAGCGTGGTAAGATCTGTATCATCATCGATGTTCAGATCGTCATCTTCAGTATCGAAGTCGAGCTTTAAGTCATCCAAATCCTCACAAATATTGGTGTTGTGGCCCGTTTCGGTACTAAAGATTTCTTCTTCATTGAAAAAATCCATAGGTTTTAAAATTTTGGATGAAAATAATTTATTACCGCAGATCTTTTTTCTATACGGCTTACAATTTTAAACAATACGTGGTTGATAATAAATAAGTTTAGATTATTATAAAATTAATTCACCGCCTTTTGAAGTGCTGATTTGTTAATATCACTGATAGATATTTTGTCAATTAATTGCTGTTCTAAAACATTCGCCCATGATTGTAAGTATTTTACCACATCGCTTTTATTGTTTTGAACTAATGGTAGATGACCCTGGGAAATGTTGTTTAGAACTTTTCTATCAGATAGTTTTTCCAGATTTTTTAAATCGATCAGGTCAAGTCCTGCGTCAAGCATGGTTTGAATCAAATCATCTATAGCCAAACCACTTGTGGGGCAGAAATCGTCACATTGATCATTCCAATCTCCCATTCGTTCCAATGCTCTTGCATGAATTTCCTTTTTAGAGAGATGGGTTAACTCTTGTGCCAGATGACCACAATTACACGCTCCCATATGACCCCACATATAGGGACTTCCGGCTTGAATTTTTCCAGCAGCACTTCTAATTGCTTTTATTAATCGTATAGTTGGTTTTGCCATGATCAATAGAGTTTAGGTTGAAACCTTTTATACAAATTACTAAATTGAAGGGTAAACTATTAACTTTTAATATAACCAAATGTTATGGGAAAAGGAGATAAGAAAACCAAAAAAGGTAAAATAGCCAAGGGTACATTCGGAGTTAGACGGCCCAAAAAACGAAGTCAGATAGAATCGGATAAAAAATCAAAAACGGCTAAAAAATAAAAAAGGCCGGTGAGATACCGACCTTTTAATATTATAAAGCTAAGCTGGCTTTTGCTTTTTTTGCCAAATGAAAACAACTACAAACGCGACGATTAATATTGTCGGAATAATTGCAATATTAAACAAGGTGGCTTGACCTGCTGCAAGTTCCAGCGCATCACCTGTAAGTCCTTCTTCACTGAGTGTTTTTCGATGTCCTTCAATCCATCCGCCAATAATAGGTTGGAATATAGAAAGCCCAAGCATTCCTACACCACCGATGAGGGACATACCTAATGCCCCCGTTTTCGGAAGGTATTCGGCTACAAAAGAAATCATGTTTGGCCAGAAATAGCAAACTCCTATAGCAAATAATATGGCTGCCACATAAACCATTGCTCCTGTGGCCACACTCATAAGGAAAATTGAGATGGCTGCAATAATAGCCGAACCTAACAATACTCCGGTAATATTTAATCTGTGAATTAAAGGCCCGGCAAAAAGTCTTCCTACTGCCATTAATCCCGTTACAAGTGCTAAAACCAATAATGGTTGCGCTCCGGAATTTGCCAGAATTCGTTCTACCCATGATTGAGTGCCAAGCTCTGTAGTAGCTGTTAAAGCCATACAAATTAGCATAAACCAATAGATGGGCGATGATAATATTGCTTTGATATTTCCTGAAGTGGTAATGGTTGTTTCTTTCGGAGCTTCAGGAAATTTTTGTCCTAAGAATAGTAAGAAATAAATGATTGCTGGAATGTACATAATCACCAATTTCATTTGCCAGCTTCCTCCCATATTGGCCACGATCAGTGCAAGTACTGATCCAATTGCTATTCCGCCTGGAAACCAAACATGAAACCTGTTAAGCATTACTGCTCGATTTTCAGTGTACATAGCGGCAATCATAGGGTTGTAGGCAGCTTCTACCATTCCATTTCCAAAGCTGATAAAGAATGTGGAAAAAAACAGGGTGTAAAAACTGTTTGAAAGAATGGAAAATGTAATCCCAAGGATATGACAAATGAAAGCTATATTTCCAATTTTTCTTGGTCCCAGTGAATTGTAAAGGGGGCCACCTACCAATGTAGCAATAGGGAAGCCAAAAATACCCATGAAATTGATCCATCCCAGCTGGGAGTCATCGAGACTCATATCTGCTACCAGATCATTCATGATTCCCGCACGAATACCAAAAGCAAAAGCAGTGGTTAATAATGCGAAACAACTGGCAATAAATAATCTACTTTTGTTAACGTTCTCCATATATCTTGAATTTAGGTTAGTGAATAAAAATCAATTAGCAAACGATACAATTTGTTGAATCTAAAAAATTAATTTAAAACTTAATTTTGTACTACTTGTTTAAATTTTCTCAGCGCATTAAATGAAAAACTTATTTTTGAAATTAATGAACAACAGATTTAAAGTAATCAAATAGCTCATTATGCGCTTTTTTAATTTTTTTGATATTTGGTTTGATGATTTTTCGGTCGTAGGTCATGAGCCCATTTATTTCTACCTCTACGTCAGATACCTGGGTATAAATTGCTCCGCTTAGACCTTTATCAATGAGTGATTTTATTTTTAAAATGTAGGCTTCGTATTGCTTTTCTAATTCATTACTTGATTTGAGATTTCTATACCCCCAGTTCTCTTTATTCGCAAATGTGTGATCTTCTATTGGTAAACCTAATCCACCATATTCTCCTAATACCAACACACGGTCAGGGTCTGTTATTGGTAAAACCGGATCGGGATAATGATGAAAATCTCGGATATCACCCACAGGGAAAAAATTCCCACCACTGGGGCCATTCACTAAGCGTGTCTTATCAAGACCAGCTACCCAATTGGTGATTTCTATGGTTTTAAATTGTCCCCAGGCCTCATTAAAAGGAACCCATGCAATAATAGAAGGATGGAGCTTATTGTGTTTAATAATGGATTCAAATTCTATTTTGTATTGAGATTCGGAAGCAAAAGTTCTTTCTGCTTCTTGTAGGTCAATTCCACTTGGGGGCTCCCATTTGGCACTTTTATCACCATTTGGCATATCTTGCCAAACCAGCATTCCAAGCCTGTCACAGTGGTAATACCATCTTTCAGATTCTACTTTCACATGTTTTCGCAACAGGTTAAAGCCCATTTCTTTGGCTTTTGTAATGTCATAGATTAGAGCCTCATCAGATGAATGGGTGTAAAGCCCTTCTGGCCAAAAGCCCTGATCAAGCATTCCCATTAAAAAGACAGGCTTATTATTTAGGTAAAAGCGTTTAATGCCATTTTGATCTTCTTGCACCGATATTTTCCGCATACCAAAATAGGATGTAACACTATCGATAGCTTGTCTATTTCTTGTAAGTTTGAGTTCTACATCATATAAAAATGGATGATCTGGCGACCAGGTTTTGGGGTTTTCTATTTTTAATTGAAACAAATTATCAATGGGTTGGTACTGTTCTGCAACTACCTTTTTACCATCTTTTACGGTGCATTTAATGGTGTCTCCATCCATCGCCTGAAAACTACTTACCGCTACCGTTACACTAGAATTATCTAAATCAGGAGTGATTTCTACATCACTGATAGATGCCCACATCACAGGTTCTATCCATACCGTCTGCCATATGCCACTTGTTGGAGTGTACCAGATGCCGCCATTATCCAGTTTTTGTTTACCTCTAGGTTGAAAGCTCGTGTCTGTGGGATCCCAGACTTCAATATCAATTTTTTGCCTTCCTTTTTCTCGAAGAAAAAATGTAATATCCAATAAAATAGGATCATATCCTCCTCGATGGGTTCCCGCTTTTTGGTCATTGATATACACTGTAGTTTCCCAGTCAGAAGCGCCAATGTGCAATAAAATGTATTTGTACGACCAGTTTTCTGGTATGATGAAACTTCTGCTATACCACAATTTATCTTCAGGAGTAATCTTGGCTTCCAATCCTGAAAGCGCGGATTCTGCCGGGAAGGGCACCAATATCTGACGATCGTGTTTTGTAGGTTTTTCTGTATCCTTTGGTTGAATGGTAAAATTCCAAATGCCATTTAGGTTCATCCAGTCTTTCCTTACTAAAGTAGGTCTAGGGTATTCAGGGAGCACATTTTCTGGATTGATGTCTTCACCCCATTGGGTATACAATCCATTTTTTACAGGAAACCATGCTACATCCTGACTAAAAATTGGAAAGGATATCAGAAGCATTAAAAATATGGGAATGCCTTTCATAGTAGGTTGTAATGTTGATTTGATACACTACAATTATAACTAATTGTATAATTAATTTAAAATTAGTGCATTCCCTATTCTTAAATCACAAAATTCTACTTGGGCTGGTGGGTTTCTCGTACCAGGTCGTTTACTGTTTTTACGGGGTTAAAAGTGATAATTGGTACTTCTACAAAGAGTGTATTCCAATTTGCCATAGCCCCATTCCATAATCCTGGCAGCTCAAGCGCTTTTAGCTCCTTCCCATCTTTTGATTTATTTGAAATAAAACCTGTAGAAGGATCTACAAAATCAGGTAAATCGAATTTTTCTCCATTGAAGTTTTTCAAACCAACTACCAGGTCAACCGGATTAAAGTGTGTACTTGATTTGACGATTTCAGTTTTAGAAGGATTATCTAAATCGATTTGTGATGATTCAGCAATTTGCAATGATAGGGTGCCGTCCTTTTCAGTAATAAAGAATGGACCGCCTCCTGGTTCACCTTCATTTTTCACCATTCCACACACCCGAATTGGTCTGTTAAGTTTAGTCTGTAAAAAGGTTATTTCATCACTCGTGTTTTCAAAGGATGGAAGGTTTTTAATGTTAAGGGTGGTTTCGATGAAATTCCTTATTTCGGCAATAGTTTCTGAAGATGCCTCATCACTTTGCAGCGATTTGAGGTAGTTAAATATTTGACTTTGGATTTTAAGTAATAATCCGGCAAGGGCCTTTTTATATTGTACCGTGGTGTCTTTTAATCGATCAGGAACGACGTTATCAATGTTTTTTACGAAAACAAGATCGGCATTAATATCATTTAAATTCTCTATCAATGCTCCATGACCTGCCGGTCTGAATAATAATGAACCATCTTTTTCTCTAAAGGGCTCATTATTCATGTCTACAGCTATCGTATCTGTAGCTGGTTTTTGAATAGAAAAATCAATTTCAAAATTGACATTATATGCATCTTCATAATCAGATTTTACTGCATTGATCTTTTCTATGAAGCTATCTTTATGTTCAGGTGATACAGTAAAATGAAGGCTAACAGTGTCGTTTGCACCTTTACTGTATTGTGCGCCTTCTACCAAATGCTCTTCTACTGCAGTTCTGGATTGATCGCTATACTGATGAAATTCTAACAGCCCTTTAGGTAAGCTGCCATAATTCATGCCGCTATTGTCCAGCAAAGTTTTAAGAATGTCTTTGTATTTTCTTTTGAGAAGATCTTCCTCTAGCGACTTGCCATCTTGTTCATAGGTGTCTTTTAGGGTGGAGTAAAATGCAAAATCGGCAATTCGTTTTAATAGATTATATACCGAGCTATACTTGGTTCCTTGTGTCAGTTCTTTGTAATCATTTTCATCGTCAGCATAATTATCAACAAACGAAAAAAGGTCTTTAAACATCCTTGAGGCAGCACCAGAAGCGGGTACAAATTTGACGATATTTAAATCAGAAGTTTTTTCATCATAATATTGAATGAGAGAATCGATATCATCTTTTTGCAATGCCTGGATACCATCACCAATTTTTGCAGATTGAACGATATCTAAAAATGGAAATCCGTTTTTAAATAGCTCGATTTGGCCTTTTATGGTTTCAATACTTGATCCTCTTTCCTCTATCTGTTTTAAATCGCCTTCTGTAAACATTTGTTTTTGGTTTGGTAGTAGTTATAAAATGGTTGTCAAAGTTTAATAAATCCACACTAATTAATACTAATTGTGCAGGTTACATAAAATTAATTATTTGCTTTCGATTCCGAAAAGCACTCTTCGTATATCATTTGCTTTTTCCATTAATTGAAAGCTTTGATCAGCATTATTGTTTTCAATGAGTGCTTTAAATTCTTGCAGTTGACTGATATATGCATTTAATGCTTCCAATACATTTTTATTGTTTTGTTGGAAAATCGGTGCCCACATAGCAGGAGAGCTCTTGGCTAATCGAACGGTGGAAGAAAATCCACTACCCGCCATGGTGAATATATTTTTTTCATTCTTCTCTTTTTCCAATACGGTCAGACCTAAGGCAAAGGAGCTAATGTGGCTTAGGTGAGAAACATAAGCTATGTGTAGATCGTGGGCTTTGCTATCCATATAGCTCAAGCGCATTTCCAATTGATGAAATAGTTCTTCCACCAATTTAACGGCATCTGCATCACTGTTTTCTTTATCACAAATGATCATCATTTTGTGCTTAAACAATCCGGAAAATGCTGCTTCCGGGCCAGAGTTTTCTGTACCTGCCATTGGGTGACATGCTACATATCTGTTTCTATTTGGGTGGTTGTCAATGAGTTGGCAAAAATTATTTTTAGTAGATCCCAGGTCAATAACCACGGTGTTTTTTTCAATTTTATCCAATACCTGTGGGAGCTGCGTGTTGATTACATTTACCGGGGTAGCTAGCACTACTAAATCACTTTTAATGGCCTCATCGAAATTTTTAATCTCATCTACTAATCCTAGTTCAAGAGCAGTTTTTGTGTGCTGTTCGCTGATATCAAATCCAATAAAATGATGATTTGAATCTAAAGATTTTAAACCAAGAGAAAAGGAACCTCCAATGTGACCGAGGCCAATTATACTAATATTCATAATGTACTAATGTCAAAATTTTGAAGTCGGTTTTTAGCTTCTTGCAACCTGTCTGCATCTATGCATAATGAAGCCCTCAGGAATTTATTTCCTTTTTCACCAAAAATAAATCCGGGTGCGACAAAAATGTTATAATTATAAAGTATATGGTCGATTAACGATTTGGCATCAACATTTGCAGGAAGTTTTGCCCAAACAAACATCCCAACCTGGTTTTCCTGAATAGTGCATCCGATGGTTTCAAGAATATCCGTTACAATTCTTTTCCTTTCAAGGTAGATGTTATTTCTTTCTACATGCCAGTCATCACTGTTGTCTAAAGCTTTAGCAGCAGCAAGCTGGAGTGGTTTAAACATGCCCGTATCAATATTACTTTTTACCTTAAATACAGGGTTGATATATTCACTTGCTCCTGCCAGCCATCCGATTCTCCAACCGGCCATATTGTGTGATTTGCTAAAAGAATGTAATTCAATAGCAACTTCCTTAGCCCCATCAATGCTTAAAATACTTAGGGGTTTGGTAGTGTTTAGAATCAATGAATAAGGGTTGTCATGACAAAGAAGGATATTGTTTGCATGGGCAAAATCAACAAGGAGTTTAAACCCTTCTTCATCCATCGTTCCACCGGTAGGCATATGTGGATAATTGAGCCACATCAATTTTACCTTTGATAAATCCTGACTGGCTAGCTTCTGTAAGTCAGGTCGCCAATGGTTGTTTTCATCCAACGGATAAAGTCTTGCTTTAGCGCCAACTAATTCTGTTACGCTTTTGTAAGCAGGATATCCTAACTCCGGTACCAGCACTTCATCTCCCGGATCTAAAAATGTTAATGAAATATGCGTAATACCCTCTTTTGATCCGATCAAAGGAAGGATTTCTTTTTCGGGGTCCAGGTCAATGCTATATGTTTTTAAACACCATTTTGAAATAGCATGACGTAGCTCCGGTAACCCCTGGTAAGGTGGATAATCATGCAATTTCGGGTTTTTTACATGCTCTATAAGTGACGAAATGGTTTCGTCAGATGGTGCAAGGTCGGGACTTCCTATAGCCATATTGATCACATCTTTTCCATCTGAGATCATCTTGCGAATCTCTTTTAATTTGATGGAAAAGTAGTATTCCTTGGTGTCTTGAAGACGCCTTGCCGTATTAATGATCATTTTGATACGTTCTATTTTAAAAAATAAGCTGCAAAATTAATTAAATAATCATGAATTCGACATTATTTATTGATCCTAAAAAAATAACTTTATCTTATATCAATTGATAGTTCTATAATTAATTTAAAATATCATTTCATTATTATTCAATTGGATTTATTGAAATCAAAATTATAGCTTCCTTTATATGGAAAGCGTAAGGCAAATGAATCAAAAAACTTTATATTTAATCACTTTTTAAGATAGAATGTTCAGGTGTTATGCAGTCAGAAATTGATTCACTCCGTGCGGAAATCAAAAAATTAAAAAAGGAAAACCAAATCCTGCAGGAAGACGCTGCATTTAAGCCGATTTTTCATAACTCTCCCATTGGGATATTTAGAAGTACACTAGATGGGAAATTTTTAAAAGCCAACCAGACCTTTTGTGATATTCTTCGATATAAGAACCCGGAAGAACTGTATAGTTCAGTTTCAGACATCACTAAACAAGTTTATGCCAATAAAGAAGATCGTCAGAAGGTAATAGATAAACTGAATAAAGATGGGGAATATACCTACTACGAGCTCAACTTTAAGCGAAAAAATGGGGAGGTCTTTACAGGTCTGGTTTCATTACGATTAGTTAAAGATGAAAAAGGCAACAATAAATACCTTGAAGGAACGGCTGAAGATGTTTCTAAATTTAAAAAAGCAGAGCTGGACCTGAAAAGTACTGAAAATTTATACCAGACCTTAATAAATACCATTTCTGATACCATAGTAATAAGTGAAATATCCGGAGAAATAAAATTTGTCTCACCATCTGTTTTAAAACTCACATCTTCTGATAAAATGGAGGATATTATTGGGACAAATTTACTGGAATGGGTTCAACCCGAACATCATTATAAGGCAAAAGAAAATATTCATAAAATCCTGAATAACCTCCCATACAACAACGAAGAATACAAAATGCGAAGGGGAGATGGAAGTTCCTTTTTTGCAGAGATCAGGAGTACCGTTATTTCTGATGATGATGGGAAACCTTCAAAATTAATATCCATCATTCAGGATATTACTGAAAGAAAAGCAACGGAATCTGTGTTACGGCAAACACAAGATCTATATAGGACAATAATAGAACTTAGTCCTGCAGGAATATTAATAATTAACAATGATGAAATCATATTTTTAAATAAAACTACCGCGGACATATTTGACACAAATAATCAATGGGATTTAATAGGGAAGTCTTTAAACAAGTACATTTCAAAAGATCATAAAGCAGCCTTTAATAAATTGATAAAAACGGTAAATTCTAAAGAACAGTCAGAACATGCCGGAGAATTTCAGTTAAGGAGTCTTGAAAATGTGATGAAGGATGTAAAAGTGATGGCTTCACCAATCTTTTATGATGGGCGTGATTGTGTATTTCTTTTTTTGAACGATGTGACAAAGAAAGTGATGATGGAAAAAGAGCTCAATCGGGATCGGCATATGATGGAAACCTTTTACAATCACATTCCCGACTCTATTACTTTTAAAAATAGGAAAGGCCAATATATCAAGGTGAATGAAACCTTTAAAAAGTGGGTTAAAATCAAAAAAGATAGGGATGTGATTAACCTGACAGACAAAGAGATCTTTAGTAAAAGTCATTTTACGAATGCCTTGGAGGAAGAGAAAAAGGTGGTGGAAAAAGGGGAGATCATTGTCAATCAGGTGCAAAAAGAATCATGGCCTGACAATAAAAACAAATGGGTATCGCTTACCAAAATGCCTCTTTACGATCTAGATAAAAATATTATTGGTGTATTTTCCCTTACAAAAGATATTACCCAAGAATATAATGCACGGTTAGAGATACGCGATAGAGAGCGGTGGTTTAGAAATATATTTGACCATTCACCCGTGGCCAAGATTATCATCACACCTACCTTTAAAGTAAAACGAGTTAACCAGACGCTAGTAGATTTATTAGATATTGACATTGAAGAATATATTGGCAAAAGTGTTTTTAAATTTTTTGAAAGTGAAGGACGGGTTGCTTTAAGAAATTTGTTCAAGGAAAAACTGAACACAGTAGACACCAATAAATTTCAATTAGAAACTTCAATTAAAAAAGGAGCAAAAAGCTTTATCAATGTGTTGCTACAGGGTGTTTACCTGGTAGATTCTGAGGATGAACAGGGCGAGTTTTTGATAAATTTGGTAGATATCCATAAACGAAAGCTAGCGGAGGACTTGTTGATGGTTAGAAATAACGAGTTAAATAATTTTGTTTATAAAGTTTCTCATGACCTACGAGCACCTTTAACATCTATCAAGGGAATAATTAACCTTATTCAATTAGAAAAAGATCCGGAAGTATTTCATCAGTACATTCAAATGATAAGTGAACGAATTGAGCGATTAGACCATTTTATCAGGGATGTACTTAGTCACTCCAGGAATCTAAATGTCGAGATTAAGTTTGAACCCATCGACTTGCAAAAGTTAATTGACGAATGTGTAAGCAATGTCATTTACCAGGATTCTAAATTGAATGTAAAAAAATCAATTAGTATTAAGGGAAAACCTTTTTACTCTGATTATCAGAGAGTTCATGAAATCATGCGAAATCTTATTTCAAATGCATTTCAATACAGTAAAAAAGATTCAACCAATGCCTATGTTAAGATCGAAACCAAGACCACGCAAAAATATACAAGGATTATTGTGGAGGACAATGGTGTCGGTATTAAAAGGAAATTCCAAAAACATATTTTTGATATGTTCTATAGAGCCAATGAAAAAGTAGAAGGCTCTGGCTTAGGTCTTTATATAGTTAAACTTTCTGTAGAAAAATTAAATGGTGAAATTAAGCTATCCAGCACCTATAACAAGGGTACAAAGTTCGAAATTATCCTTCCAAATAATCGACCGAAATAGTCTTATTTACCCACAATTCTAAATTCGACTCTTCTGTTTTCTTGTCTTCCCTCATCTGTTTCATTGGTAGCAACTGGCTCAGATTCACCATATCCTTGTGCCACAATGCTTTCTTCAGCAATACCTTGGTTTAATAAATAATTTCGAACTGAATTTGCCCGCTCTTCCGATAGCTTTTGGTTATACTGATCTGAGCCAACATTATCTGTATGGCCAGCCAATTCTATACGAAGGTTGGGGTATTGGTCGAAAAACGGTAATATTCTATTTAATTCTGCAAATGATTCTTTCTGAAGCGTAGCTTTATTGAAATCAAAGAAAATGTTATTAAGCGTTAGCGTTTCGCCTACTTCCACTGGTACAAGGAATAGATCACGATTTACCGTAGAGTTTGGCTCGTATTTTTCTGTATCAATGTTTCTATTTTCAGATAAGAAATTTTCTTTTTTTGCATAAAAGGCATATTTCCCTCCAATGGGAAGATCGATTTGGTATGATCCATCATTGTCAGATTTAGTAGTTGCAACGATTGTACCCGATTGCATATTTTCTACTACTACATCAGCTTCAAGAGGGATTCTATCACGCTTATTATAAACAACACCCTGTAAGGTGATTTTTTCGCATTGCACCCTTCCATTATTATAAAGTGCAGCAACTTCCGAATCACTAAGCGCTCTTCCGTAAATCCGCATTTCATCTATATAGCCTTTGTAAGCCCTGTTTTTTCGCACTACCTGTCGGCCAATTTTTAAGGACAGATCAGACCTGTTATTCATGCCACGACCATTTTGACGGCCTACTTTATCTAATCGTCCATTTATAAATATTTTAATTTCTCCATATTTATTCCACGTAGTAACGATATGATACCATTTGTCTGGCTGAATGCTCGAAGAGGAAAATACACCTTCTTCCATTGTGCCTGGGTAGCTAAATGCTGCGATAATCTTATAAGTAGGGTTAATCCAAAGTCCAAACTGATCTCTCCGCTCGTTAAAGCCCCATTTAGCTATAATAGTACTTAATTGATTATGAACAATTTCTGATGGTCGAACCCAGGTGGCGATGGTAAAAGAAGAGAATCGATAATTTAACGATGCGTCATTTCCACAATCAATATATGCATCCCCACCATTAAAAAAATAAGCGTTATCTCCACATCTACTTTCCAATTCCAGGGTTGCGTTATGCACTGTACCATTATTTCTACCCATTGCATCCGTAGCATCCTTGGTAAATGGATAATAGGAAACAAGACCTTCGCTCATAAAGATCTCCTGAGCAGTTACTTGAAACGAAAGAGCAAGTAAAAGAATAATAAAATAATTTTTATACATGACCAGTCAGGTTATATTTCTTTAAATATATTACTATCAATTAAATCTAAAAAATATTCATAGTAGGTAGCAAAAGTAAACGAATGCCTTTTTTTGAATGGTTAAAAATAGTAGCATTTCAAACCATGTAATAAATCCGGCAAATCATAATCCTTTGTCAATGTCGAATAGCCAACAAAATGACCTAAATAAATAAATTTCCTTAGATTTATTCGTATAAGTGCAAACAAGGCAAAAATAAGACCAAACAAAACAAAGACTGAAAATTTGATTACTAAAGACCACCAGACGTATGTGCCGCAGATAGAAAATCTGATTAGCAGGTACACCTATACCAGAAAGCTCAGCGAAAAAATTTGTGAACCACTTCATACGGAAGATTATGTGATTCAGCCTGTTGTAGATGTAAGCCCACCAAAGTGGCATTTAGGTCATACAACCTGGTTTTTTGAGACATTTATTTTATTGCATCAGAGTGGGTATAAGTCCTTTCATGATGATTATAGCTATTTGTTTAACAGCTATTATAACAGTGTGGGGGATAGGGTGATTCGAGCCAACCGGGGAAATATGTCAAGACCAACCGTGGAAGAAATTTATGAATATCGACATTATGTGGATGAGAACATGGTAGAGATTTTAGGATCTATGGATGAAGTTTCTTCTGAATTGAAATACATTTTGGACATAGGTATTAATCACGAACAACAGCACCAGGAGCTTTTATTAACGGATATTAAATTTATTCTTGGTCATAATCCCCTGTTTCCAAATTATGCAATTCCGTCAGCAATAAGTATTTCCCCAGAGCCTGAAGAGTTTACTTTCTTGGAGGTAGAGGGTGGATTAGTAGATATAGGTTATAAAGGAAATGGATTTTGTTATGACAATGAATTGGGTAGGCATAAGCAATACCTGGAAAATTATTTGATTTCAAACAGGGTAGTGTCTAATGGTGAATACCTGGAATTTATCGAGAGCGGAGGTTACTCAGAATTTTCTCATTGGTTGTCTGAAGGTTGGGACTGGGTAAGTAATAATGGTATAAAATCACCCCTATACTGGCATTATCATCAAGGAGAATGGTATGAGTATAAACTTTCTGGGTTTGAAAAGTTGGATCCAAACCTTCCAGTTACCCACATGAGTTATTTTGAGGCAGATGCATTTGCCAGCTGGAAAGGGTGTAGGATTCCTACCGAATTTGAATGGGAGTGGGCCACCATTGCTTTCTCTGACACCAAAGCACAATTGTTGTTAGAAAATAGCGGATATCATCCGCGATTTATAAAAGGAGACTATCAACTAATTGGAAATGTATGGGAATGGACAAATAGTGCATACCTTCCATATCCGGGTTTTAAAAAAGCCGAAGGAGCTTTGGGTGAATATAATGGCAAATTTATGGTGAATCAAAAAGTATTAAGAGGAGGTTCAGTGGCAACACCAGAAAATCATATCAGAAATACCTACCGCAATTTCTTTCAACCACATCTTCGTTGGCAGTTCACCGGAATCCGATTAGCAAAATGAATTCATTAGCAATAAGCGATACGGTAAGGACATTCGCAGCGGATGTCTTAGAAGGGCTTTCGGCATCTCCTAAGTATTTAAAATCTAAATATTTCTATAATAAAAAAGGGGACGAAATATTTCAGGAAATCATGAAGCTTCCGGGGTATTATCTTACTGGGTGTGAGTTTGAAATTTTAGAAACTAGTAAGCAAAAAATACTGAAAATATTGCGTGAAGAGGGTGAATCTTTTGATTTAATTGAGTTTGGAGCAGGGGATGGGTTTAAGACAAAAGTATTGCTCAAACATTTTGTAGAAGAAAATGCTTCTTTCAAATATATGCCGGTAGATATTTCCAGAAGTGTACTTTCATCATTACAGAGTGATCTTAAAACCAGTTTACCTACGTTGGTTTGTGAGCCATTAGAAGGAGAATATTTCAAAGCTTTATCAGCATTAAATGAAATTGATTCTAACCGTAAAGTTATTCTTTTTTTAGGGTCTAATATTGGAAATTTTTCAGATTCAGAGGTTAATAATTTTCTTAAGAAATTAAACCAGGTAATAAATACGGGTGATAAAGTGATCATTGGATTTGATTTAAAAAAAGACCCAAAACTTATCAAACAAGCATATGATGATCCACAAGGTGTAACCGGGGCATTTAATCTCAATTTACTTCAGCGAATCAATGATGAGTTGGGCGGGAATTTTGACTTAACAGCTTTTAAACATGAAGCTGTTTATGATCCTGAAAGCGGCGAGGCTAGAAGTTATCTGTTGAGCACAAAAAAACAGCATATTCATTTAAAGTACATCCAGGAACATTTTTATTTTGATCAGTGGGATAGTATCCATATGGAAGTATCTCGAAAATATGATGTGAAAACAATAGAAGGTTATGCTGAGAAGAATGGTTTTCAGGTGGTGGAGAATCTTTTTGACTGCAAACATTATTTTGTAGATTCTGTTTGGGAAAAAACATGATGATTTTCTTCTGGAACATTCAATTAATAAACTAAAAGTAGTAATATTGCACTCCAAATTTAAAGCAGTCTTCCTATCTGAAACGCGCACGTGGCGGAATTGGTAGACGCGCCAGGTTGAGGGCCTGGTGCCCGTTATTGGGCGTGGAAGTTCGACTCTTCTCGTGCGCACATAAGCCAGCCTTGAGCTGGTTTTTTTTATTCCTTTTTTTTAAGAATTTATATTTATTTAGGTAAAAAGTACCTTTTTAAATTTATTAAGTTCATAATTTACTCTTGGTAATCAATATATTTATTAAAATATTTTGATTTTCTTATTAAATTTTCAAACTTTATTGAACGAGGGAAATGTAGTGAGATATGGAGTACGCAGACAATATTCAATATAGGTTTCATGGGAAGGATCCAAATTCTGATAAGGAATTGTGGGAGGAGATTAAAAAAGGCAATCAATCTGCACTCAGTTTTGTATATAAGAAATATGTAAAAGCACTATATCGTTACGGGTATTTTCTTGTACATGATAAGGACATGGTAGAAGATGCCATTCATGATGTATTTATAAATATATGGAACGCCCGAAATAACCAAATCAATATTCACCATCTCAAATCTTATCTATATACTTCTGTAAGAAGGGAAGTGCTTAACAAAAAGAAAAACGTTAGCAAGCCTTCATTCCAATTAGAAGATATAGAAGATCAAATTGTAGGACAACCGTCAACTGAAGAAATCTGGATAAATTCAGAATATGAAAAGGAGAATGTCGAAAAAATCCGATCATTTATCAATAATCTTTCAGATCGTCAAAGAGAGATCATTTTTCTTCGATATTACCAGAACATGTCTTATCAGGATATTGCAGACTTGTTGAAATTAGACCAAAATTACACCTATAACCTAATGTCTAAAGCATTCAATCAGTTAAGAAAGCAATTTTCAACCAACACTAGACGAAAGTAATTTTTATTAAAAATCCAATTTTTATTTTGATTTACTGATAGTATTTCAATTATACACTGGTTTTAGTGTGTTGATTGTAAATATTGAAAAAAAGTTAGTTGAGATAGGTGATAAAATATCGTTTCCCTTCTCTTACTAATAAATGAAAGGTAGAATGAGCCAAAATAATGACATAGAGCAGTTGGTATCAGACCCGGGATTTCGAAATTGGGTGCTTCAGCCTGATGAAATTAGTAATCGGTATTGGAATTCTTTTGTAAAGAATAATCCTGAGAAAAAGGAATATGTTGAAAATGCACGGTTGCTGGTTTTGGGATTAAAACAACCGGAGACTGATTTTACGACAGATGATGAATCGATACTTTGGGATAGAATACATTCCTCGATTATTGAACATGAAACCACGGAAAGTAAAATCCACAAACTAGAATATTCAGATTACCCACAATCAAAATCATCAAATATTAAGTGGTGGTATTTAGCCGCTGCTTCTGTTGGAATAACTATTGCCACCTGGTTTGGAATTACACAAACCCCAGTGGCCACCCCAGAGCCCACTACCCAAATCGCAATGGTGGAAAAATCTGTTCCTAAAGGACAAAAATTAAAATTGTATTTACCTGATGGTTCAAAAGTAGCTTTAAATTCTAACAGTAAAATAACTTACCCATCGGATTTTTCGGATCAAAGTAGGGAAGTATCAATAGAAGGGGAAGCGTATTTTGAAGTTAAAAGAGATAGTTTAAGGCCATTCATCGTAAGATCAGAAAACCTTATTACAGAGGTGCTTGGCACAAAATTCAATGTAAAATCTTATAACAATTCAGTTGAATCAAGTGTTTCGCTGCTGGAAGGTAGTGTGAAAGTTCGTTCAAAAAGCAAAGAGGTAGAAAAGGGTGATGTGGAGTATATCACTATCATACCGGGAGAACAAGTTAATTTTAATAATGCTTCCAATCAAATCACGAAGAGCAAGATCAAATACAATAATGAATTGATGTGGATGAACGGTGTGCTGGCATTTAATGATGAGAAAATAGAGAAAGTATTTAATAAACTGGAAATGTGGTACGGGGTCAAATTCGAAATTGAAAACATGCCTCGTGATAAAAAGTTGACGGGTAAATTCGCTAACGAATACCTCGACAATGTATTACAAAGTATCAACTATACTGTAAAATTTAAATATAAAATTGATGGTGATACTGTTCATGTAGATTTTTCAAAGTAACAATTGCCAATGAAGAAATAGATATACAAATCACATAGTACCTGTTTGTGTGCAGCACATAGGCAGAAAAAAACCCGGCTTGTCAAATCTTGGCGGATCCAGACTATACCGGGCTTTAATCATATGTTAAACGATCAATTTAAAATTATGAAAAACTATTTACATTATCTGTATATGATAACCAAGTTTTCCATTTACGGTTTTATCATTCAGTGTTTTCTATTTACGACCTTGCTAGCTTATGAGGGCAATGCACAGGTAAAAAATTTACAAGAAGTTAAAGTTAGTATCAATGTTCAGAATGTTTCTCTGATTGAAGCTTTGCAATCAATCGAGCAGCAAACTGATTTCAACTTTGTTTACAACGAAAGAGAGTTACGTTCTACTGAAAAAGTGGACTTGTCCGTTTCCAATGGTTCATTGTTTGAAGCGCTAGAAGGATTGTCAAAACAAGCAAAAGTTAGTTTCAAGCAAGTCAATAATAATATCAGTGTTAAACCAATCAGTAAGAAAACAAAGGTAGCTGTTGTTGAAACCGTTTATCAAAGTACTACAATTACAGGTAAAGTTACCTCAGATGAAGATCCTGAAGGAGTTCCGGGAGTCAATATTGTAATAAAAGGTACTGATAGAGGTACAGTTACAGATATTAGTGGTGAATATTCCATTGATGTATCTAGTCAAGAAGCAATATTAGTTTTTAGCTCTATTGGATTCATTACAGAAGAAATTGTAGTTGGATCACAGTCTGCAATTAATGTAGTATTAATTCCGGATATTACAGCTTTGGAAGAAATAGTTGTAGTTGGATATGGTACACAAAAGAAGGCTGACTTAACTGGAGCTGTAAGTCAAGTCGATCCAAAAGAAATGACAAAACAAGCTACAAATGATGTAACTCAAATGATGCAAGGTAGGGTTGCTGGTGTAGCAATTACTAGTGATGGTCAACCAGGTGCTGCTCCATCTGTAAGAATTAGAGGTACTAGTACATTCGGTTTAGGCGCAAGTGCTGAGCCTTTATATGTAGTAGATGGATTTCCATTACCTGGTGGAATAAGGGATTTAAACCCAAATGATATTGAATCCATTCAGGTATTGAAAGATGCAACAGCTGGTGCAATCTATGGGAATAGAGCTGCAAATGGTGTAATAATTATTACAACTAAAGGAGGGAAAAAGAACCAGGATTTTACAGTTGGTTTTAATGCATACTATGGTATTCAAAAAATTCCTCAGAGAATTTCGTTATTAGATAGAACAGGTTATCAAACCATTAATTCTGAATTATTGGACAATGCTGGCCAGCCACCTGTTCCTGGAAATGATCCGAATTCTCCAGATTATATTACTAATATTAATACCGATTGGCAGGATGAAGGGTATAAGGATGGTTATATTCAAAATTACAATCTTAATTTTAGTGGAGGTACTGAGAAAACGAATTATTTCCTTTCTCTTGACTTTTTAGATAATGCTGGAACATTAGTAGGTTCAGGTCCTGATTATAAAAGATATTCTTTCAGAGTTAACTCTGAAACTCAATTAGGTAAATTGAAAATTGGTGAGAACATCTATGGGATGAGGTCGGATGAACATCCTCTTTTTGCAACAACTACTATAAGTTTA
>JBNLGO010000008.1:0-49834 GCA_050306095.1 Cyclobacteriaceae bacterium | reverse complement strand
ATTGGCTACTGGATTGTTGATTATTTGTGCTGGCAAAATGACCAAGCAGATCAATCAGTTTATGGATCAGGAGAAGGAATACACGGGAACTATGGTGCTTGGGAAAACCACACCAAGTGTTGATTTGGAAACTGAATTTGACTCTGAGAAAGGTTGTGCCTCTGTTTCTGAAGAATTAATTATTGATACAGCAAAAGAGTTTAATGGACATCTTATGCAATATCCGCCCGTATATTCAGCTATAAAAATTAAGGGAAAGAGGGCGTATAAATATGCCAGAGGAGGTGAAGAAGTGAAAATAGAACCCAAAAGTGTAGAGGTAGAATCTTTCGAAATAACTAAAATTGACCTTCCTGAAATCCATTTTAATTTGGTTTGTTCAAAAGGGTTTTATGTGAGAAGTTTAGCAAGGGATTTTGGAGAGAAATTAGGAGTAGGGGCTTATTTAAAATTTCTGAGAAGAGAAAAAATTGGCGAGTATTCTGTTGAGGATGCTGAAAAGATTGAAGAATTTGTGGGAAAGTTTAAGGATAGCGTTCAATGAAAATTTATCATGGATTAGATGAAATAAAACCGATTCAAAATGCCGTGGTAACAATAGGCACTTTTGATGGTGTACATTTTGGGCATCAAAAAATTCTCAATAGACTCCAGGAAATTGCCAATACTATCCATGGCAAAACGGTACTTATCACCTTCTGGCCTCATCCTCGATTTGTCATTCACCCAAATGGAAATAAATTTCATTTGTTAACATCCATTGAAGAAAGAGCATCCCTACTTAAAAATTTCCAGGTTGACCATCTGATCATCATACCTTTTACCAGGGAATTTTCTAACCTATCTTCTGAAGACTTTATAAAAGATATTCTTGTCGATAAAATTGGAACCAAAAAGCTAGTAATTGGTTATGATCATCGTTTTGGAAAAGATCGGAAAGGCAGTTTTAAAGAGTTAAAGAAAGATGGGCCTTTGTATGGTTTTGATGTGGAAGAAATTCCTGAGCAAGATATCGATCATGTGGCTGTAAGTAGCACCAAAATTAGAAATGCACTAGAAAAAGGTGATGTTCAATCAGCCAATAAATATTTAGGGAGAAATTATACGCTGAAGGGTATTGTTGTTAAAGGAAGTGGAATTGGCCATAATATTGGATTCCCAACGGCAAATATTCAACCTTCCTTTGAGCAAAAACTCATACCAGCCGATGGGATTTATGCAGTGAAGGTTTATAGGGGAGATGAAGTTTATGGTGGGATGTTGAATATTGGGTACCGACCTACTGTAGATGGAAAGAAGAAAGTAATAGAGGTAAATATCTTTGATTTTAGTGAAGATATTTATGGTGAAAATATCGAAATAGAATTTATAAAAAAGACCAGGGATGAAGTGAAATTCAATAGCCTGGAAGAGCTGGTGAACCAACTAAAAAGCGATAAGAAAGAGATTGAGCAAATAATTAAAGTATCATAGATCCATGAAGAAGAGTAAAATATTATTTGATATAGAATTAGACAGTAAAGATATTCCTCAAAAAATCACCTGGTCAGCTTCTGATAATCCTGAAGGTGATAAAGTAAGTGAGACAAAATCCATCAGTGTCTCTCTTTGGGATCATGAGCAACTGAATACTCTTCGAATAGATCTTTGGACAAAGGAAATGACCGTCGATGAAATGAAGCGGTTTTATATTGACTGCATTGGAGGGTTGGCCCAGAGTACCTTAAATGCTACCGGAGATGAATTTATGGCCTCAGAAATGAATAATCTGTGTGAAAAATTAGTGGAATACATCAAAAAAGAAGAAAAGAAGTAATTGTTTAAATTAATTAAAGGTTACGAGTAAATCATTCCTGTTTTACCAAATCAATAATATTTCAGGTAAAAAAAGCACTCTTCGTTATAAATTTTAGCATAATTGAGATAATTATTATAAAAATAATAATTACATTACTTTATGTCTGAAATTATAAAAACGAAAACACTATGTTAAATTGCTTTACCCGAAACAAACTATTGTGGTTAGTACTGCTATTAATAACATTTATAAATGCAAATGCGCAGGAAAGTACTATTCTCTCTGGAAAAGTAACGGATAAAAATACCGGTGAGGGACTGGTAGGTGTAAATGTTGTCCTAAAAGGAGAAGTAGTAGGAACCATCACTGACTATAATGGAGATTTTAAACTGGAATTAAACAAAGAACTTCCGGTAGTTCTCGTTTTCACATATGTAGGTTATTCGCCGCAGGAATTGGAGGTTACCGAAAGCAATCGCACCAGTATTACAGTAGAAATGAGTGATCAGGTGCTGCTGGGGGAAGAGATTGTAGTTTCTGCTTCCCGGATGGAGCAAAGTATCATGGATTCCCCGGTTTCTATTGAAAAAATGGGGATCGCTGACATAAGGAATACCGCCTCAGATGATTATTACAAAGCTATTGCCAACTTAAAAGGCGTAGATGTTTCGAGCAGTTCTATCAACTTTCAAATATTAAACTCAAGAGGGTTTGGCTCTACAGGGAATACTCGATTTGTCCAATTAACAGACATGATGGATACACAAGCGCCTGCGCTTAATTTTCCTATTGGAAATTTGAATGGCCCATCACTGCTAGATGTAGAAAGTGCTGAATTTATCCCGGGAGCTTCTTCGGCATTATTTGGGCCAAACGCTTTCAATGGAATTTTGTTGGTGACAAGTAAAAACCCTTTCGAGTACCAGGGGCTAAGTGCTTATGTTAAAATGGGAGTAAACCACATTGCAGATGATGCAGAAGCAGGAGCGCCTGATTCCCCACAACCGCTCTATGAAGCTTCTGTCCGTTATGCGAAAGCTTTTAATAGGTTCGCATTCAAAGCGTCATTAAGCTACATGAGGGCGGAAGATTGGTATGGGTTAAACTATGAAGATAAAAATGCTTCTTTTCAGGGTAATCTTTCCTTAAATCCTGCATATGACGGTGTACATTTGTATGGAGATGATGGAGGCTTAAACTTGGGGCTTTTAAGAGGAAATTCGGCATTAATAACTGGGTTTTCACAAATTTTACAAGCAAATTTTGGAATGGACCAACCTACAGCAGATCAGCAAGCTCAATTATATGTAGGTAGTTTGCCTGCTGATAATGTACATCGAACAGGTTATGAAGAAAGACATCTGGTGGACTATGGGGCTGAGAACTTGAAGTTTGGTGTAGGTCTCAATTATAGGTTTACGGAAAACCTCGAATTATCTTACACACTCAATTATGGTTATGGTACTTCTGTATATACTGGGGCGCAGCGGTATTCATTGAAAAATTTCAATATTCAGCAACATAAAGTAGAGCTGGAAGCCGATAATTTCGTGGTTAGGGGATATACTACTATTGAGCAATCAGGGGACTCCTATATTGCTGACTTTACAGGTTATGCTATCAATAATGCCTATATAGATAATAGCTCTTGGTTTGGGGGGTATGGAGGAGGATATGCAGGTCAGTTACTTCAAAGAGTGCTGTTTGCTACAAATAGTCCAATGTATGATGCTACCGTTGTAAGCAACTTACTCAATAGCCCGGTAGATAGGACAAACATGCATATTGCAGCAAGAAATTCAGTCGAAGGAGGAAGATTTCAACCTGGTTCAGCGGCATTTAATGCTGCTAAAGAAACTATAAATGGAACCGTTATACCAAATGGAGCTAAATTTGATGATAACACTCGTTTCTACCAGATTGATGGTCAATACAATTTTTTCAAGCAGATTGATGCTTTTGAATTAATTGTGGGTGGTCAATGGCGTCAATTTGATTTACGATCAAATGGTACCATTTTTCCGGATAATGAAGGGGATGGTATTCAAATAAACGAATATGGAGCATACCTTCAAGTAGGTAAAAAATTAATCGATGACCGATTGAATCTAAGAGCCTCCATTCGTTATGATAAAAACGAAAACTTTGATGGACAATACAGTCCAAGGGTATCTGGGGTGTTTAAAGCAAATAAAAATCATGTATTTAGAGCTTCTTATCAAACCGGGTTTAGAAACCCAACAACACAAGGTCAATACATTGACTTGAATGTGGTCACTGCTAGGTTGTTAGGTGGTTTGCCTCAATTTGCTAAAAAATATGATGTATTAAACAATACATATTCCTATTTATCTGTAGAAAATTATACGAATGACTTTGCACAAAATGGAGCGCCTAATTTTAACCTCTTGGTTCCGTTTGATTTTTGGGAACCTGTAAAACCTGAAAGAGTAGGGGTTTTTGAAATTGGCTACCGAGGTATTGTCAATGAAAAATTGATGTACGATATTTCTTATTATAGAAATGTCTATAATGATTTTATTACACAAGTACGGGTTAGACAAGCACAAGATGCGAATGGCAACCCAGTGCCTGCAGAGCAATCTCCATTTTCATTGCTTACAGGTGATGAAAAAAATACATTCCAGATCTATACCAACAATTCTGAAACCGTAAACTCTCAGGGAGCAGCATTTGGTTTAGATTACTTGTTTAGCAAAGGGTATCGCCTAAGTGGTAATTATAGCTGGAATAAGTTGGATGACGAGAATTTGTCAAAAGAATTTATCAACGAATATAATACACCCGAGCATACGGTTAACTTGAGTGTAAGCAATCGAAAGGTAATTGAAAATCTAGGTTTTAACATTTCATGGAGGTGGCAGTCAGCGTTTGAATGGCAATCTTCATTTGCGCGAGGTCCTGTTCCGGCAGTTAACCTTATAGATGCACAGGTTAGCTATACCATTCCATCCATCAAAACTATTTTGAAACTCGGAGGTTCAAATATTACCAATAAATACTATATCACGAATTATGGAAGCCCATCAATTGGAGGTATTTATTATGTTTCTCTAACTTTTGATGAAATGTTTAGATAAGAAAAAACACATGCAAAAGCTAAATCAATTAAGCCGGGTGGTTTCAGCGCTGCCCGGCTTTTTTTCTGCAAGTCTAGTCACCGGACCACTTAAAGTGATCCGACGACATTCATATTTGTATGTGAATCCCCTTTATGCATAAATGTTTTATTTTAGTAGGATTATTGCTATCCTTGATGGATAATTGTTGATTATTGAAGAAGGGGTGATTGGGATTTTTAATATCTTTTTAATTGACAATAGAAAACTTTTGATGTTCAATAAATCAAAATAGGATGTTTGATATTTTTAGTTTGCTCATTGGGTTTATTCCATTGTATTGGGGAGCAAATATTTTAGTAGATGGGAGCACATCCATTGTAAAAAAAACGGGAGTCTCAAATTTTTTTATTGGACTGACAATAATTACTATCGGTACATCCAGCCCGGAATTATCAGTAAATGTATTTGCAGCACTTAAGCATGATAATTTTATTACTATGGGCAATGTGCTTGGTAGCAACATGTTTAATGTTGCCTTGATATTGGGGTTGGTGGCTTTAATAGTTCCTGTTATCATCAAATCTAGTGCGGTAAGAGTGGAGACCATTTCGGTCTTTTTAGTGGCAGTTGTTTTGCTTGTGCTTTCACATGACAAGATATTTTTCAATTCTGAGTATAATGTTATTACCAGAAAAGAAGGGCTTGGATTGTTAGCTTTATTTTTTGTCTATTTCCTTTTTCTTGTAAAATATTTATTAAAAAAGAATCACCGAGAACCTGAAAATAATGATCCTGAGAGACAATATTCAGGGTTGAAAATAATTATGGGATTAGGGCTGTTGATAGCAGGTGGTCAGTTGATTGTCTATTCAGCCCAAAACCTGTCTGATTATTTAAATATTTCAGAGAGAATAGTGGCGTTAATTTTTATCTCTGCAGGAACTTCACTACCGGAACTTGCTACAGCGATAGTAGCTGTTAGGAAGGGAAATACAGAATTGATCTATGGAAACCTGGTTGGCTCGAATATATTCAATGGACTGTTTGTACTAGGGGCATCTGCCGTTATTAATCCTATTCGTATCAGTCAAGGAATATTCTATGACCTTATCATTCACCTGGTTATTAGCTCTTTGTTGCTGTTGTTTTTAATAAGCAAACCCCCAATGTTGAAAAAAGTAAATGGTTCATTGCTCATTTTACTTTACTTTTCTTACCTCTTTTACCTTTTTGTTTTGATGAATTAATGATAGAGTTTAAGGTGTTGAAAAATGTTAAACCGAATTTTTCGGTAAATAATTTTGAGCCACTTTTCGAAAATTTTCCAGTTCACTCCTTATCCATAATTCATCTTTGTTAAGCTCCTCTGCTAAAATATTTGCGGTTTCTTCAGCTATTCTTAGCGCTTCTTCTGCATCCAGAAAAAGAACCCTTGTTCGTCTGGCAAGCGCATCTTCAAGAGTTAATGCCATCTCTTCCCTGGCAGCCCATACAATTTGAGATTTTTTAATATTTAACTTTTCACTTAAAAACCCTGAATATTTTTTTTCTGTTTGCTCAATGACATTCAAATGAGATTTGTCGGATCCATACACATGAACAGGATCATTATAATCCACCTCTTTTGAATAACCATGAATCAATACTTTTTCGGTAAGGCAAGGTCTTTCATCAAGGCCGCCTACTAAAATTGCCTTATCCACTGTATCTTCTGCCATTTTTCGATAAGTAGTCCATTTACCACCTGTGATAGTAACCAGCCCTGATGTTGAAATAAGGACCTTATGATGGCGGCTTATTTCTTTAGTTGGAGTACCCCCTTCTTCCGGTGCAGCTAATGGACGAAGTCCCGCGAAAATACTCTTCACATCCTTTAAGGTAGGTTTTTGAGTCAAATAATGGGAAGCATTTTGAAGAATAAATTTAATTTCCTCTTCAGTAGCTTTTGGCTCAAGTTCCGGATTTTCAATTATTGTATCGGTTGTTCCGAGAATCACCTTGTTGTACCAGGGTACAGCAAATAACACTCTACCATCACTTGTTTGAGGGATAAGTACTGCATGTTTGCCAGGCAAGAATTTTTTATCAACAATTAAATGAATTCCCTGGCTGGGCTTGATAAGATCTCTGGCACTGGGCTGATCCATTTTAAGAATATCATTCGAAAATACACCAGTAGCGTTGACAACAGATTTTGCCAAAATGGTGTGCTCTTCTCCGGTTACCTTATCTACTGCTACTACACCACTGACTATCTCCGAGTCTTTTACCAGGTTAATTACTTTCATATAATTGATTACAGAAGCTCCATAATCAGTGGCTGTTTGTGCCAGGCTAATGGCCATACGGGCATCATCAAATTGTCCATCATGATATATCACACCTCCTTTTAATCCTTTTTGCTCTACAGTGGGTATGACAGACACCACTTCTTCTTTGGATAAATGTTGAGAAGGTCCCATACCTAGTTTACCTGCCATTAAATCGTAAACTTTTAAACCGATCGTGTAAAATGGCCCACCCCACCAATCGTAAGTAGGTATAACAAATGATAAATTGTGAATAAGATGAGGTGCATTTTGACGAAGAATACCCCGTTCTCTTAACGCTTCGAAAACCAATGAAACATCGCCTTGCTGTAAATAGCGAACACCACCATGTATTAGCTTGGTGCTTCTGCTCGATGTTCCTTTAGCAAAATCATATTGTTCGATTAAAAGTACTGAAAAATTCCTGGTAGCAGCGTCTAAGGCAACACCCAGCCCCGAGGCCCCTCCTCCAATGACGATAATATCCCAGGGATCTTTTTTACTTTTCAGGGTGGCAATTGATTTATCTCTTTTCATACGTTACTCTTCCCAATCTTTTACTCGCTCAATAGCCTTGTTCCACATCTGTTTTTCTTTCTCCATACATTTCTCTTTATCCGGTTGGAAAACTTTATCGTTCTGAAGATTGGATTTTATCGTATCGATGTCATTCCAGACACCTGTAGCTAATCCAGCTGCAAAGGCCACGCCCAAAGTTGTTGATTCAATGTTATCAGGTCGGATTACTTTACGCTGCAGTATATTTGCTTGTAGTTGCATCAATAAATTATTAGCAGATGCACCACCATCTACCCTGATAGATTCAATAGGAATACCTGAATCCTCCTCCATTGTTTTGATCACTTCGTAAATTTGAAAGGCAATGGCCTCCAGTGTTGCTCTTGCAATGTGCCCCTTGTTTACGCCTCTGGTCAATCCGAAAAATCCACCTCTTGCATCTTGATTCCAGTGGGGCGCTCCCAATCCTGAAAAAGATGGAACAAAATATACGCCACCGTTGTCGTCCACCCCTTCAGCTAAAACTTCTATTTCTTCTGCACTTTTAATGATTTGAAGTTGATCTCGCAACCACTGTACAGCTGCACCAGAAATAAAAATACTTCCCTCTAAGGCGTATTTCACTTCTTTTCCAATTTTCCAGGCTATTGTTGTTAGTAGACCATTATTAGAATACACGGGTTTGGCTCCAGTATTCATCACGATGAAGCTGCCTGTTCCGTAAGTCGATTTTATCGATCCGGCTTCTGTACACAATTGACCAAAAAGCGCTGCTTGTTGGTCGCCTAGAATCCCTGCTATTGGAATCTCAGATCTAAACACGGAGCTATCCGTGTATCCGTAAACTTCTGAACTTGAATGAACTTCTGGAAGTATCTTCCTGGGTACATTGAATATTTCCAATAGCTGATCATCCCATTTTTGCTCAATGATATTGTAGAGCATTGTTCTGCTGGCATTGGTAACATCAGTTATATGAACCTTACCATTTGTCAATTTCCAGATTAGCCAGGTATCCACCGTTCCAAAACATAATTGGCCTTGCCTGGCCTTGTCCATCAACGTTGTATCATTTTCCAGTATCCATTTTATTTTTGTTGCACTGAAATATGCATCCGGAATAAGACCTGTCTTTTTAGTGATAAGCGATCCTTCAGAGCTTTTTTTGATTTTTTCGCAGAAATATGTGGTGCGTCTATCCTGCCAAACAATTGCATTGTAAACAGGGTCTCCAGTAATTTTATCCCAGATAAGGGTAGTTTCTCGTTGGTTGGTAATTCCAATAGCTGCAATGTCTGAAGTGTCGATGCCGGCTTTTTTAATGCATTCTTGTGCAGCCATTAATTGGCTGTTCCAGATGTCAGTCGGGCTGTGTTCTACCCATCCGGGTTTTGGAAAATGCTGTGTGAATTCATATTGCGCTTTTGCAATAATGCTAGTTGATGGGTTGTATAATATTGCTCTTGAGCTTGTTGTACCTGCATCAAGAGCGAGAATGTATGTTGGCATAGGAGCGATTAATATGCTAGTTAATTTAGTTATTAAGAGGAGATATTCAAATTATGAATAGGCTTTAGATATGGATAAGCTTTTAAAAAAGAGACAGATTTCCATTTCTTCTGAACCGATCAATACTAAGTGGTTGTGATGGTTGGTTTTTAAAATATTTAGCCCGGTATATTCGAAACATCTTTGCAATGATTTCAGCAGTGTTTCCTTCTCCACGCATTCTACGTTTCCATTTCGTATCATTGAGTTTTCCAGCATGCGCTTCTTTCACTTTGTTTAAGATTTTGACTTTCCGATCCGGGTAGTTTAAATCCAACCATTGTTCAAATATTCCCGAAAGTTGCCCATTTAATCTCAGCATTGTGTAGCTGGCATCCCTTGCTCCGGCATCAGCAGCAAGTTTTAATATTGGTTCTAGTTCATGATCTGTCAAGCCTGGAATAATTGGTCCTACCATAACACCTGTTGGGACATTTAAATCTGTAAGTTGTCCTATTGCATTTAGTTTTGATTTGGCTGTGCTGGTGCGAGGCTCAAGCTTGCTTCTCAGTTTATTATTGAGGGATGTAATGGTGAATATCACCTTCACTAAATTTTCTTTGGCTAACTCTGCAAGGATTTCTTTGTCTCGTAAAATCAAGTGATTCTTGGTGATGATTCCGGCTGGGTTTCCGTATTGGAGAAACTTCAACAGTAGATTTCTGGTGATTTTGAATTTAGCTTCTGCTGGTTGATAGCAATCAGTATTTCCGCTCAGAGCAATGGTTTGTGGTTGCCATCCAGGTTTTAAAAAAGCCTTTTCAAGTAATGTAGCCGCATTTTTCTTAACCATAATTTTGGATTCAAAATCAAGTCCGGTTCCATATCCCCAGTAGTGATGCGAATTTCTGGCATAGCAGTATGCGCAGCCATGTTCACAGCCTTGGTAAGGATTGATAGAAAAGGTGAAAGGTATGTCAGGACTATCGTTTTTACTGAGGATGGTTTTTGGGGTAGTAATGAAATATTGGGTCCTTATAGAGTCTTCATATTTGGCTTCATCAATGTGGTCTTCATCCTCATAATCGTAATGATGAGATTGATATGGATTGATTTGATTATGTTTGGCACCCCTTCCTTTCATTAACGCTAAAATTATTAGTAAATAACGTAATTAATTAGCATTAATAAAAAGTTCAAAGCATAAAAAAACGGGCCGAAGCCCGTCTCTTTAAACAATGTTTAAATTATGAAATTTTAATAGTTCGGATGGGTTTAGGTTTAGCTTCCTCTTTTTTGGGAAGGTCTAAATGTAAAACTCCATCTTTGTACTTAGCGTTGATTTTGTCAACATCCACTACATTTTCTGGCAAAGAAAATGAGCGTTCAAATGAACTGTAACTGAATTCCCTTCTGGAATAACCAGTGCCTTCATCTCTTTTTTCGTTTTTAGTTTCCTTGTGAGATGAAATTGTTAAAACGTTATTGTTCAATTCTACATTAAAGTCATCTTTTGATAATCCCGGAGCAGCCACTTCTACTTCGTATTTATCATCCACTTCTTTAATGTTTACAGCTGGAACAGATGTTTCAACATTCGATTTTGGCCATTCGAATAAGTCCCTTGTTAAGAAATCATCAAAAAACGAAGGGAACAGATTGTTGGTTCTTTTTACTAGTGTCATAATATCCTCCTTGTTTTTATGGTTAACTAAAATTTTAATTCTAATTCACTTTTTTCAATTTTTATTCCAGCCCGATTTTTGAAGACATTATTGCACAAACTCTGTTTATAACAAGACATATTGTCTTATTTGGTAAGAATTAACTAAAATAACCTGACTATTTGACTTGTTTAGACCAATTTGAATAAGTAAGCGTTCTATCAATTTGGTGTAAAATTCGTTGGTAGAATTAGCTTTTAAATTTTGTAACAGGAATAAATTATGTGGGTAAAACTTTTAAATGTAGATAATAAAAATCTTCTTTTTGCTAAAAATGAATTGCATCAAGCAGTTCAGATAGTTGCAGGATTTCCAAGGAATTTTTTACCAAAAGAAGATAATGATATAAATGCTTCCCTAAAATGGGATAGCAAGAGAAAATGGATGAAAACCCGCTTTTTTGGGCCAAAAAACAATATACAATTAGCGCTCAATATTAAGCAATATCAAATTGAAATTCTGATTGAAGAAATGGTATTTGATTCTATTTCTTTGAAAGGAAAGAAAGGGAAGTTTATCAGAGAATGGATAATAGATAAATTGAAAGGGGTTCAGGTAGCTTTTAATAATTTCGATGATAATTTACCTTATTCACTGGATTCCATTCAATATTCTCAGGAGCATGTTTTTGAATCAATTGATGATAAGGCTAGTGAATTGTTAACCGCGCTGTATCAAAATGCATGGCTGAGCTTTAAAAAATATCTGGATGAAGAAAAAATAACGAATGCTGATATTAATATTTGGCCGCATCATTTTGACATTGCTTTTTCAATAGCTTCAGGAACTAAATCAACAATTACTTATGGCATGTCACCCGGTGATGAAAACATAGTCGAACCATATTTTTATGTTTCACAATGGCCTTTTATTCGCAATCTTCAAATTTCTGATCTTACGCCAATAGTAGGGTCCTGGCAAACGGAGAATTGGACAGGGCTATTGCTCAGAGTAAATGAATTTACATTAGAAAATGAACACTTGGAAGAAAGAATTATATTAGATTTTATAAAAAATGCATCTTTGTTAATACAAAAAATTGCAGTCTAATTATAATGTGGAGATTACTGGTTTTTCCAATTTTATTGTTCATTACTTCGTGTGCTTCTTTTAATCATAAACCCTCACAGCAGGGAAAGAATATTAACATTGAAAGTCTGGAGCATTCTGTGTTTTTAATTGCTAATACAGATCAGCAGAAGAAGCCGCCGTATAGTTCCGCAGAAATATTTGAACAATTACTATCAACGAATGAAGCGGAAAATACCATCCTTTTATTAGGAAATAACTCAGTAAGATCCGGAACACCTGATACTTCATCATTGGCTAACAAGAAAGAGATGAATGAAGTGCTCAAGGCTAAATATGATTTTTACGATTCCTTTAAGGGAAATAAATTTTTTGTCTCCGGGCAGAATGAATGGGATCGTGGAGGTAAAAGTGGAATGTACGCTATGGAGTTACTTGAAGCGTATGTAGAGCAAGTGCTTGATTTGGGAAATGTTTATGTTCCGGACAATGGCTGCCCTGGCCCTACGGAGATACCTCTTACTGATGATGTAGTTCTTCTGCTAATTAATACCCAGTGGTGGATGCACAATTGGGAACGACCGGGTATAGAAGAGGGGTGTAATGTGAACAATGAAATTGGGTTTTTAGACAATCTGGATGATGCCATAAAAAGAAACTACAATAAGAAAATTATAGTAGCTGGTCATCACAGTTTACAATCCTCAGGTAAATATGGGGGCTATTTTTCAGCTAAATCACATCTTTTTCCATTGACATTGGCTAATGAAAACTTGTATATACCTATGCCGGTACTTGGTTCGATATATGTGTTAGGCCGACGGGTTGTTGGTGAATTTCAGGATGTTAATTACCATTTATACCGCAGAATGGTAAATTCATTTCAGGGAATTTTTGCTCAACATCCTAACCTCATCTATGTTTCTGGTCATGAGTTGTCCTTAGAGTACAATAAAATAAATAATATACATGCCATAAATAGCGGTTCATTTTCCAAAGGAGCTGCTATAAATACAAAAAAAGCTTTGTTCGCAGCGTCGAATACAGGGTTTGGTAAGTTGGATTTTTATATAAATGGAGACGTCTATCTTCGGTTTTATGATGCCTCATCTACAGTAAATAAGCCAATATTTGAAAAGTTACTTTTTAATAAAGCGCCATTTGTCAAAGAAGAATTAGAAGCGAAAACCAATGATCTGGATTATGCAGGCAAATCTATATCCACACATATCACTGATAGATATACCAAAAAATCTAATAAACCGGGTGCTTTTGGTAATAACTACCGGGAAGAGTGGAAAACAGAGGTAAAAGGTATTCCTTATTTTGATTTGAAAAAGGAAAGAGGGGGACTGGACATAGTAAAAAAGGGTGGAGGAATGCAGACCAGATCATTGCGTCTTGAAGCTTCCAATAAAAAACAATATGTACTTCGCTCTATCAATAAATACCCGGAAAATGCTGTGCCAGTAGAGTTGAGAGGGACTTTTGCAGAAAACTTAATTGCTGAGCAAATATCATCCGCTCATCCATATGCTGCCTTCGCCATACCCTCTTTAGCTGATGCTGTAGGAATTTATCATACCAATCCAAAGCTTGTGTATTTACCGGATGATCCCAGGTTAGGAATTTATAGAAAAAATTTTGGAGGTGGATTGTATTTATATGAAGAGCGTCCAGATAATGACTGGAGCGATCATGAAAGTTTTGGGTATTCAAATGATATCAAAAGCACCGACAAGGTAGTCAGTAAAATACTTGGTGATGGTGATCATGTGATCGATCAATACTTTGTAGTTAAATCGAGGTTGTTTGACATCATGATAGGAGATTGGGACCGGCATGATGATCAATGGCGATGGGCTACTTTTGATGATAAGGAAAAGGATATAAAACTATACAGGCCCATCCCAAGAGATCGTGATCAGGCATTTTTTTGGTCAGATGGATGGGTGATGAAACTGATTTCACATCGATGGGGAATGCCTAAATTTCAGGGGTTTCATCATAAGATAAGGGATGTGGAGGGCTTTTGCTTTAATGCCCGATATTTTGATCGAACTTTTATGAATGAAGCGTCATTGGATCAATGGATAGAGGCAAGTGAAGAAATAAAGAAAAATGTTACGGATGAAATAATCGAAAGGTCTATTCGGGAGCTACCTCCTGAAATTTTTAATATCCATGGAGATGTGATCATTTCTAAATTGAAAAGTAGAAGGGATGATCTTACCACTTATGCCAAACAGTACTATTTATTTCTGGCAAAGGAAGTTGATATCAGAGGTACGCTAAAGCGCGATCGGTTTGATATAAAAAGCATTAGCGATGAGGAATTGGAAGTGTCAGCATATAGGGTCAATAAACATGGAGAAATCAAATACCGGTTTTATCATCGTGTATTCAGATCCTCTGAAACAAAGGAAATAAGGGTGTTTGGTTTAAATAGTGATGATGTATTTAATGTAATTGGTAATGCTAAAAATTCTATTAAAGTCCGACTAATCGGGGGAAATGGCGAGGATGAATTCAAAGCAAATGAAAAACTACCTGTAAAAACACTCGTCTACGATACAAAATCAAAAACAGAAATTGATAATGAATTAGGGTTTAAAAATAAAACTTCCAACAAAGATCCATTTATTAACGCCTATGATAGGAAGGCTTTTAAATATGATTTGGCCGCACCAACACTTTATGGAGGATTTAACCCAGATGATGGCGTATTTGTTGGTTTTGGTGGTATTTTTCAGGCACATGGTTTTCGTAAATACCCTTATAAATCATCCCATTTTATTGTAGGAACAATAGCTCCTAAATCCACATCATTTAATGTAGCATACAAAGGCTCATTTACAGAAATAATTAGAAAGTGGAATGTAAATCTTAATGCAGCTATATTTTATCCCAGCTACAGTGATTTCTTTTATGGATATGGTAATGAAACGATCAATGATGAGGAGACGCGTGAACTTGACAGGCGACACTATGCCGTCAGATTCAGACAGATATACGCTAATCCGGAGATATTCAGGTCTATTAATGATGAAAAGCACACGTTCACTTTTGGAGCAACTTATCAGACTATCAATATCAGGAGCGATCTAAATGATTTAGGTAGCACAGAAAGATACATAACACAATTTGCACGAAATTTAAATTATACACTATTTGATGTAGCACGTCATTATGCTGGTATGTACATTCAATACGAATTTGATACAAGAAATAATGAACTATACCCTCAATCTGGCCTGTTCTTTAAATACCGATCCGGGTACAACAGGGATATAGATCGAAAAGAACTCAATGTTGAGTACGGCTATACCAATACTTCGCTTTCGGGTTATTTTACATTTGGAAACACTTTTAAAAGCACCATTGCCCTACGAATAGGCACCGACGTGAATGAAGGGCAGTACGAGCTCTATCAGGCTAATAAGTTGGGTGGGACAAAAAACTTAAGAGGATATAGAAAACAGCGATTTGCCGGTGATAGAACTGTTTACCAAAATACTGAATTACGGGTGCGTTTATTCAACTTCAAATCTATTATACTACCAGGAGACATAGGAATTACATTATTTCATGATATTGGTAAAATATGGATGGATGACGATCCATCTACTGTGACGGGTAAATCCACTCTTTGGCATCGTGGCTATGGATTTGGAGTGTTTTTAGCGCCCTTTGAAAAAGCGGTGATTAGCTCTGATTTTAGTTGGTCAAACACCAATGAATCATCTGCTTTTGTACGATTGGGTTTTTTATTCTAGCAATTATATTTTTTACTGTCTGGCAGGTGATTTTCAGCAGACCTTTAATATTTAAATCCAAATAGAATAAACATCTCTCTGTGAGCTTTTTTTTGATATACAAACTTTTTTTATGCTTAATTTTTTAGCATTTTTCTATAAAAAAAGACCATGAAAGCGCTGCCAATTTCTCTCTTTATTATTTTGTTTTCTCTTTCATCAGCGTGTTTTGCGCAAGAGACTTTTGAAATGAAAGAAGGAGATACCACTTACATCATGCAACAATACTTTATGGTGTTTTTATACCGTGGGGAAGAAGCTTCTAAATATGACTCCTTACAGCGAGCGAAAATTCAAGAAGGTCATTTAGCTCACCTTAACAAGCTTGCCGAAGAAAATAAAATAAGTATTGCTGGTCCCTTTGGAGATAACACTGATCTACGCGGCATCGTCATTTTTCATGTAGCTACACTTGAAGAAGCTAAAGCGCTTGAGGAGGAAGATCCGGCAGTAAAAGCGGGAGTTTTAAGAGTAGAGGTTCGTCCCTGGTGGGCAGCAAAAGGGTCAACTTTGAAGTAAATACCCCATTTTAATTTTTAGTATTTACCCACTTTTAATTTAAACCACTGTAGGCAGTTGTTTGTTATTATTCAAATTCTGTTGTAAATAGAGGTAGATAGCACGGAATTTTTATACAAAAGTAATTTTTTAATATAACCTAATACCACATTGAAGCAGTTTGATGTTATCGTTGTTGGTGCCGGTCCGGCAGGTATGGCATGTGCATATTCATTATTGCAAAGTGATTTATCTATTCTAATCCTGGAAAAAAAGCAATTTCCTCGTGATAAGGTGTGTGGAGATGCTTTAAGTGCAGATGTCATTAACCAACTGAAAAGTTTTTTCCCATCTGTTTATCAGGATTTTATAAGACTCCCTACTTCGCTTCCATCTTATGGAGTGAAATTTTTTGCTCCCAATGAAGATCATATTGAAATCGACATAAAAAAAAAGAAAGAGAGTGCACCTGGTTATATTTGTAGAAGAGTGGATTTCGATAATTTTTTATTTCAAAAATTTATTGAAGTTAAGCGTGAAGGAATAAGTATTATCCAGGGAATTGACATACATGATATAGAAAAAAGCCGGCAAGGTGTAGAGGTAAAAACCGACCAGGGAACTTTTAGTGGCAAAGTGATCGTAGGTTGGGATGGTACAAATGGCGTTGTGAGAAAGAAATTCTTAGGTATTGGAATTGAAAAGAAACACCATTGTGCCGGCATTAGGGCTTATGTAAAAAATGTGCATGGCCTTTCTAGAAAAAATTCCATAGAATTACATTTTTTAAAGGATACGCTTCCCGGTTATTTTTGGATCTTCCCACTCACTGACAATACCGCCAACGTGGGGTTAGGTGTACTGTCTAAAGAAGTTTCTGAACGTAAAATCAACTTACGAGAATTGCTTATTGAAATCATGGAGTATCATCCGGTATTATCTAAACGGTTTAAAAATTCGGATATAGAGGGAGATATTAAAGGATTTGGTTTGCCACTCGGTTCTAAAAAGAGAGTGCTATCAGGAGATAGGTTTTTATTAACCGGAGATGCTGCTGGGTTAATTGACCCATTTACCGGAGAGGGAATAGGAAATGCACTTCGTAGTGGTCGTTATGCAGCTGAACATGTATTGCGGAGTTTTAAAAAGGGGGATTTTTCAAAAAAGTTTAACAAGAAGTATGATCGCTATGTTTTTAGTAAAACCTGGAAAGAATTGAGAGTAAGTCGGGGTATTCAAAATCTGCTCTACTACCCGGTACTTTTTAATTTTGTAATCAGAAAAGCAAAGAATAACCCTTCTTTAAAGAAACTACTCACTAGTATGTTAGAAGATGTTGACCTCAAAAAAGAACTATTAAAACCTGGGTTCTACATGAAATTATTTTTCAATAGGTTATGATGTTTTAATCTTTACAATTAGAAATTATTTGATAGCTAAGTCCACTTTTTGATTCAAGAATAGCATAAAACTGATTGATATAATTAATCATTTGTTTTTTATATTTCGCCTCTAAAAATTCATTTGATTCAATGCATTCAATGATTTCATTTTGTTTTTCCTGGTAATATTTGGCAGTGTTTTGAAAAAGAGAAAGGTCATGACATGCACCCAAAAACAATCGTTCCCGCACATTTTCTATGGGGAGCAAATCACTGGGGATAGCGTATGGTGAATTGACCAACCCCGTATAATCAAAATCATAAGGTACCGCGATAGGATCTGGTTTTAGATGGTCCAATTCTTTTAGTAAAACTATATTATGCAAAGAAGCAATTTGGTAATCTGTATTTCCAATCATAAACTGAAACATGGCCATCCTGTTTTCTGAAACACTATTGGTCTGATGCGGAAAGATTTTCTTCTGATTTATGACAATCGCATTTTGCCTGTCGGCAAGTTGCTCTTTTGGTTCTATTAAAAAAGCATAAGATTGAGTAGCCTTGTTTTTTCTGCCAGTATCGATATAAGTGATGTCCAACAACCTAACCCGAAAACTATTGGGAGTAATGATATTGTAAAGCTTGTAGCATAAGTATTCTGCGATGATATATTTTTCATACGAAGTTTGCATTCGACAATTGTTGACCATCTTCATTTTGTTGAATTCCTGGAGGTTGTCGGCCAGTACATCCGTCTTCTTAAATTTGATTTTTAATGGTGGAAAAGGGCAGTTACTTAGCCGATAATTCCCCCTGGTTTTAATTTTTATATTTCTGCTTACTGTCACCGAGTCATTGTATTGCCAGATAAATTCGGCAGACTGATATTTCTTATCATATTTCTTTCTTGTCAAATATTTGAAATCAGAAACAATGGTTAGATCGATGGGGCCTTCCTCATTAAAAATATCCAGGCTTTTACCAATTTGATCAACTGCTGTTTTGAATTGTTCCGAAGCGGTATAAATGGAGTCAAAATCATGCTGTGACCAGCTAGGAATCACATTAAAAAGTAATGATGCAAGCAGTATATATTTTATCATTTCATAGTGCGTTATACTCAATAAAATTAGTTTAATTTGGCACCTATTTCAATTACCGAAATGCTAAAGCAATAGGTCTCAGCTATATTCTTAACAATTATCTTGAGTGGTTGTTTACCAATTCGGTATAGTTTTGAAATCAATGAGCAGGAGTCTTTGAATCCAATACACCATCAGGCCATATGAAAATGCTGAGGTGCTGGATGGAGCATGGTACATTGACATTTTAAAATCGAATAAAGAAATGAAAATTTGGCAAGGAAAAGTCTAAGGTGAAATAGCTGGAAGTGCTGATCAGAACAAGAAAATTGTTGAAGAACCGATACGATTATTGTTGTCTAATTTTCCACCTTTCAAAAAAGAATAGTTCCTATATTTTTGTAAATTAATTTTTTACCCTAAAACCTATTAATACTATGAGACTATCTAAAGAAATTAGAAGGAATAAAAAGTTTAATATTTCAGAAAAATCGAGGATAATTAAGAATAAAAGAGTGCTATCATCAGGGACAGGATTAAAAGGATTTTTCTTACAAAAAATGGAATTTCAGTATTGATTTAATTAGTAAAGTGTTTTTCTATTAATATCTGAACGTAAAATTATTCAATTTCACATTAAATGAGCAAAGTATTAATAATTGGCGCTGGGGGCGTAGGAAACGTGGTCGCTAAAAAATGCGCAAGAGAAAAAAATGTTTTTTCTGAAATTTTGTTAGCAAGCAGAACCAAGTCTAAATGTGATGCTATAGCGGCAGACATTCAAGAACAACAGGTACAAACTGCTGGTGTCGATGCAGACCATGCTTCAGAAGTGGCAGCGTTGATCAAAGATTTTCAACCTGAAATGGTGATCAATGTGGCCTTACCCTACCAGGATTTAGCCATTATGGATGCCTGTTTGGAGACTGGAGTGCATTATCTCGATACAGCCAATTATGAGCCAAAAGATGTAGCAAAATTTGAATACAGCTGGCAGTGGGCTTACCAGGATCGTTTTAAGGAAGCCGGCATCATGGCGTTGTTAGGGTGTGGTTTTGATCCGGGAGTCACCGGTGTTTTTACCGCTTATGCCTTAAAGCATTATTTTGATGAAATCAATTACCTGGACATCGTTGATTGCAATGCAGGGGATCATGGCCATGCTTTCGCTACCAATTTCAATCCTGAAATTAATATCCGTGAAATTACCCAAAAAGGAAAGTATTTTGAAAACGGCGAATGGAAAGAAATCGATCCTATGTCCATTCACATGCCGATCGACTACCCGAATGTAGGCCCCAGAGAATCCTACCTGCTTTATCATGAAGAATTGGAATCATTATCAAAAAACATCCCAGGAATTAAACGGGCACGTTTTTGGATGACTTTTTCACAGAATTACATCAATCACCTGCAAGTATTAGAAAATGTGGGGATGACGGGTATTAAGCCTGTCAAATATAAAGGAATGGAAGTTGTACCATTAGAATTCCTAAAAGCACTCCTTCCCGAACCTAGCACATTGGGGGAAAATTATACCGGAGAAACGTCCATTGGCTGCCAGATAAAAGGTAAAAAAGATGGCAAGGATCAAACGTATTATATCTGGAATAATTGTAAACATCAGGATGCTTATAATGATGTAAAAGGACAGGGCGTTGCATATACTACCGGAGTTCCCGCTATGATTGGCGCCAAAATGATGCTCGAAGGAAAATGGATGAAGCCAGGTGTGTTTAACGTGGAGGAATTTGATCCCGATCCATTCCTGGCAGATCTAAATGTATTTGGTCTTCCATGGCTGGAGGAAGTAGGGGGTAAGCTGGCCTTTGATGACTATGAATAAAAGGAAAAAGCCTTCCATTGATTTGGGCAAAATTCCATCTCCTTGTTTTGTACTGGAAGAAGAATTGTTAATCAATAACCTGAAGCTGTTGCAATCGGTTTCTCAGCAGTCAGGTGCTAAAATACTTTGCGCGCTCAAGGGGTTTTCCATGTGGAGTACTTTCCCCTTGGTTCAGCAATACCTGGAAGGAGGTACTGCGAGTTCGCTAAATGAAGCCAAATTGATCTACGAGGAAATGGGTAGCAAAGCTCACACGTGCTGCCCGGTGTATCTAGAGGATGAATTTGATGAATTAGCATCCATCAGTTCTCATATTACTTTCAATTCTATTCAGCAATATGAAAAGTTTAAAAATAGACTTGATGGAACCGAGATAGAAATTGCGATTCGAATTAACCCGGAATATTCAGAAGTAGATACGGATCTGTATAATCCATGCATGCCGGGAAGTCGGTTAGGAATGACCTCGGAACAATTTGGCAAAACCCTTCCAGAGGGAATAAACGGGCTTCATTTTCATGCGCTTTGCGAGCAAAATGCAGATTCATTAGTGAATGTGCTTAAAAATGTAGAAGAAAAATTTGGAAACTTGCTGCCTCAATTAAAGTGGATAAATTTTGGCGGAGGGCATCATATTACCAGGGAGAATTATGATGTGGAATTGTTGATCAAAACATTGATTGATTTCAAAAGTAAATATGATGTCGAGGTGTTTTTAGAACCTGGTGAAGCCGTAGGGTGGCAGACCGGATATTTGGTTTCTACTGTGGAAGATGTTGTTGAAGCCAATGGGATTAAAACCGCTATTTTGGATGTTTCTTTTTCGGCACATATGCCTGATTGCCTGGAAATGCCTTATCAACCGATGATTTGGGGAGCAGAATCAAAGGCAATTGAAGATAAGCATGTTTATAGAATGGGAGGTCAAACGTGTCTTGCTGGCGATTTTGTTGGCTATTATTCTTTTGATCAACCTCTAAAACCTGGCGACCAATTGATCTTTGATGACATGATTCATTATACCATGGTAAAGACCACTTTTTTTAACGGTGTTCGTCATCCATCCATTGGGATTTGGACCACTAATCAGCGTTTTAAATTATTACGAACCTTTACCTATTCTGATTATAAGAACAGACTTTCGTAAATTGAACATTTAACTAAATTGTACAATTTGAGGGGTTGTTTAATTATATTTTTTCTATTACAGTTTTATGGGGTTTCTTTTGCAACCGACACGGTAGTTTTTGGTGAAGTTACCCCTGAGGAAATTTCACTGGAAGAATGCCCGTTTGATAAAGACGCGCCAGCTGTTTATTCGAAATATTCAGGTGAAATTAAAATGCACCTCGGATATATTTACATCAAAAAACATGTTAGAATAAAGATTCTTGATAAAAAAGGCCTCGATGAGGCAACCGTAAACATTCCCTATTTTGCTAAGGATGGATATGAAAGGCTCTCCAATATTAAAGCCCAAACTATAAACTCAAATAGCAATCAGAAACTGGAATTTCATGAAATCCGATCTGATCAGTTTTATCAGGTAGATTTGACCAATAATTGGGAAGAAGTTAGGTTTACATTTCCAAATGTGAAGGTGGGATCAATCCTGGAATACGAATACACTATCATATCTGAGAACTTCCTTTATCTGGAAGATTGGGCTTTTCAGTTTGATCTTCCCGTGATGTTTTCAGATTTAAAAGTTAAAATTCCATCTTCTCTTTCTTACCAGGTGTTGCTCCAGGGAAACAGGCTATTGAAGAAATATAGGGAAATCAGTACCAATTACTGGGTATTAGAAAATGTGCCAGCCGCTAGAAATGAACCTTTTCTTTATAATAAGGAAGACCACCTGGAAAAATTAAAATTCCAATTGGTGAGCTATGAGCAAGCCAGGGAATTCGGCTTGCCCGAGAGAAAAGCCATCATGAAAACCTGGGAAGACCTGGCTGAAGAAGTGTTGGATTCATATGCTTTTCGGAGCTATCTAAATAAAAGTTCTACTGCCAGGGATATTATTAAGTCTCTTAATTTAACCGGTAAAGATCAGCTTAATAAATGCAGGATCATTTACAATTATGTGTTAAATAATTATCAATGGACAGGGAAATACAGAAGATACACCTATCAGAAGTTTTCAGATTTTCATGAAAAGAAAAAGGGACACAGTTCTGAGTTGAATTTGTTTTTGACCTTGTTGCTTTCTGAGGCGGGCCTTGAAGCTTACCCTGTACTATTAAGCACACGTACTAATGGTCATTATTTAAAAGAACACCCTTTTTTGTCTCAGTTCAATCACCTGGCTACGTATGTTTTTATTCAAGGCAAAGAATACTTACTGGATGCTACGGATAAATTCCGACCCTTTCATCTTATGGCCGAAAATGATCAGGTAAAAGAAGGCTATGTGTTAAACAAAAGGAATCCCCGGTGGTGGGATCTGCCAGTTGCCAATGTGTCAAAATATGAAATGGAAATGGAAATCGATATTTCTGCCAATCAAAATGCCAAAGGATCATTTAAGCTAATTGCTGATAATTTTTATGCATTAGAAGCAAGGAAAGAAATTTTCACATTAGGCATTAATAGTTGGCAGAGAAGCGCCTTGAAGTATGTAGCTAATCATAAAAAGCGTATGGTTACCGTCAATAATTTGAGAAATATCGATCAAGAATTTTCAATTGAGGGAGAAGTATGGTTTGATTTTCCAACTACCAATGGTGATGCCCATTTCCGGCAGTTTTCACCATATCTGTTAAATATTTTGAATGAAAACCCATTTATCAGTAACGTACGGAACTTCCCGGTACAATTTCCTTATAAAAGTTTAATCCTTTATGATATCAATATAAATCTCCCGCCTTCATTTAGCATTCATAAAATCCCTACCAGCGAGAAAATATTATTGCCGAATGATTATGGTTATTTTTCTCTGGTGGTTGCTGTTGAAAGAAATAACATCAAGGTGTCGATCGAAATTTCTATTAATACACTCGAATTGGAAGCAAAACAATATGAAAACATTCGGCAGTTTTATGCTCTGTTTGTTTCAAAATTGAACGAGGAAATTATAATTTCGAAACATTAATAGAAATATTGAAAAGCTGTTTATCTACTTGTTTGAAGTAGTTAATTCGAAAAAGAAATGAGCTATTAATTAATTTTCCTTACCTTTAGATGATTACAGGATTGCTATTGAAAGAAACAAATAACACTTTTTGTAGAAGCCGAATTGTAAGTTCGCTAAACCGTCAATTGATAATCCATTTTATAGGTTTATTGTTGAATTGACTCCATTTTTAATTTAAGAAGAAAAGTATGGGCCAGGAGAAAATCACATTCATTCAAAATAGTCAAAGTGAATTTTATACAGTTCTCAAAGAGAGAATAAATCAGTATTTCCAACAAAACGGCATTTCTAAAAATGCTAATGCTCAAATGGTCGCCAAAACCATTTTCATTTTGGCAGGAACAATAGGTTCTTATTTAGTAATTGTGTTGGAATTATTTAATCCGTGGATATTACTAGGTTTTGCTGTTTCATTGGGGTTTTTTACAGCTCTCATAGGTCTTAATATTGCCCATGATGCATTGCACGGTTCTTATTCTTCAAACAGAAAGATAAATCACTTGCTTGGTCTTTTATTTAATCTTGCCGGTGCTAATGATTATTTATGGAAAATCAAACACAATGTGATTCATCATACCTATACGAATGTACCGGAACATGATGATGATATCAATCAGGCAAAGGTGTTGCGGATGGAGCCTAATCAAAAGTGGATGAAAATTCACCGATTTCAGCACATCTATTTGTTTTTTCTATATCCATTAAGTTCGCTTTCATGGGTGTTTTTAAAAGATTACCAAAAGTTTTTTTCAGCGAAAATCAGCAGTCACGAAATCAAGCAACACCCTAAAAAAGAATTATTCAGGCTGATATTTTATAAGTTCATTTACTACACCATCTATATCGTCATTCCATTTGCCGTAATGGATTTAGCATGGTATTACATTTTAATTGGATTTATTGTTATGCATTTGATTGAAGGAGCAAGCTTAAGTTTCATCTTTCAATTAGCGCATGTTTTTGAAGGCACTTCCTACCCTGAGCCAAAAGAAGGTGGGAAAATGGAACGAACCTGGGCGGAGCATCAATTGTTTACTACACTAGATTTTGGACGTAAAAATCCATTAGTAAACTTCTTTTTCGGTGGTTTGAATTTCCAGGTGGAACACCATTTGTTTCCAAGGATTTGTCATATACATTATGCTAAAATCTCCCCAATTGTGGAGCAAACTGCCAAGGAATATGGGTTGCCATTTCTAGAAAACAAAACCTTTTTTGGCGCTCTAATGTCCCATGTACATATGATGAAAAAGATGGGAAATCCTTCTTTAACACCAGCATAATGTAATTATTCTAAAAGGTCGTACTTTCTGGTTTTTCGGTAGAAATTAATTGAGCATTAGTTTATTAATGCTCGATGATGACCTTTTCTCTTTTCTTTACCCCCATTCTTTCTAACCCTCTCTCAAACAAATAATACACCACTGGTACGATGATGAGGGTAAGAAACATGGAACTGCTCAACCCGCCAATAAGTGCCCAGGCAAGTCCGTTTTTCCATTCACTTCCTGCACCACCTGCAAGCGCAATTGGTAATAATCCGATCACCATGGTAATGTTTGTCATGAGAATTGGTCTGAATCGAAGCCGGGTAGCTTCCAATAGGGCTTCCTTTAGTTCTTTGCCATTTTCACGAAGACTGTTAGTAAAGTCAACTACTAGGATTGCATTCTTCCCAACCAATCCAACCAGCATAATCAATCCCAGAATTGAAAAAATACTCAATGCCTGTTGTGTAAGGGCCAAAGCAAGTAAAGCCCCTATCACTGCTAATGGTATGGAAAACAGCACAACAAATGGGTAATGATATGAATCGTACAGCGCCACCAAAATGAAATACACTAACATGATTGATATGGCAAAGGCAATTCCCATTGTTTTAAGTCCGTCCTGTGTTCTTTTTGTTTGACCGCCAAAGAGATAATTTATCCCCTCGGGAATATCCATTTGTTGAATTTTATTTTTGAGGTCATTGCCTACTGATCCGGCGGGCTTGCCAATTACCTGTGATTGAATGGTAACGGATGGGGTCCTATTGGTTCGCTCCAGACTATTATAGCCAATACCCTCTTTAATGGTAGCAATTTGATTTAAATAAATGAGATGACCTTCATTATTTAAAAATGACAGGTTAACTAAACCTTCCGGGTTGGCTTTCATATTTTCATCAAACTTTATATGAAGCTTGTAGTCATCATTTTGAAGGTTTATGTCGCTACTCCTATCCCCTGAATAAGCAACGCGCAATCCCATACCTATCTGGGCTTGATTTAGCCCTAAAGAAGCCATTCTTTCATGGTCGGTTAAGATCTGTATTTCTTTGGCGCTTTCTCCTAAGGTGGTAATTGCCTCTATGGCTCCGGGAGTATTTTGTAAAGTGTCAAAAGCTATGTCTGCGGTTTTGTAAAGCAGCTCAATATCATTTCCCGTCAAGGTCAATAAAACCGCGTCGTCGTCTCTTATACCAATAATATTAATGCCAACGGGCCGAACGATAACATCCGGAAGTTGACTTTCAAGTTCATACTTGATTATTCTAGCCAATTCACTGGAAGCATAGTTCCTTTGTTTTTTATCGATAAGCCGCACACTAATTTCAGCGAGGTTAGAAGTGTTGAGTTGGATGTTACCTTTACTCGTAATTCCCACAGTGGTAAATACAGATTCTACATCTTGGATCCTTTGCAGATATTCTTCTATGAATTGGGTGGTTTTATCCGTTTTTTCCAAAGGAGTACCTTTCGGTAATTCAATTTCAATGACAAACTCTGACCGGTCACCTGACTTGGTGAATTCCAAACCAATAAAACCAAAAAATATTAGTGATGATGAAGCAATGAGTAACAGAAAAGCCGTGATCAATGTGATGGTTTTATGGTCGAAAGCCCATTGAAGAAGTAGAGCTATTTTAGCAATCACGTCATCAATAAATCTTTCGAATCTCCATACTATTTTGCCTGCTAAGGTAGATTCCTTCAACCGTTCCAGCTTGCCAAATCTGGAAGCGAGCAATGGTACTAATGTAAAGGAAACAAACAAACTCATTAAGGTGGAGGTGATAATCACCACTGAAAATTGACGGAGCAAATCAGCCACCATTCCTGATGCAAAAACAATGGGTAAGAAAACGACCACATCAATAAGGGTGATAGAAATGGCCGTAAATCCAATTTCCATTCTTCCTTCGAAGGCTGCTTTTGCTTTCCCCTTTTTCATTTCAAAATGTCGATAAATATTTTCTATTACCACAATGGAGTCGTCCACCAATATCCCTATGGCAAGGGATAACCCCAATAGAGAAAGTAGATTGAGGGTGTAGTCCATTAGATACATGACTATAAATGTGGCTATAATGGACGTAGGAATTGAAATTAGGACGATGAGGGAGTTTCTAATGCTATGCAAGAATAACAGCATCACTAAAGCAACCAATAAAACCGCTAAGGCAAGATCAGAAATTACGGCATTTGCGGCGGCAAGTGTGAATTCAGAAGAATCTTGGGCAATTTCAAATTGCAAATCAGCCTCCATGTAATGCTGCTGTAACTCATGAATTTTATCTTTGACCAACTCGCTGATTACCACCGCATTTGCATCACCTTGTTTTTTTATATCAATGCCAATAGAGGTCAAGCCGTTTATCCGATTTATTACTTTTTGCTTTCTTTCATCGATTTCTACCTTAGCTACATTACGTATCCGGATTTTACGATCTAATCTTGTGGTGATAATCAAATTTCTTAGTTGATCCAAATCGTTAATTTTCCCCAGAAGACGGATAAAGGTTTCCTGCTTATTTTTTTCGATGGCCCCAACAGGAACATTTATGTTGGATTGTTTAATAGCTTGTAAGACTTGTAGTATGCTCACCCTGTTCAGTGCGAGTTTATTGGGATCGATATTAATATGAATTTCCTGTTCACGAGCACCAAGTAAATCTACCTGGGCAATACCTTCAATTTGTTGAAGCTGTGGAATGATATGATTTTGAACCAATTTGGAAAATTGATAGGGGTCTAGCGATGAAAAAGCCGCTATCCGCATTACTGGCAAATCATCGAAATCAAATCTCCTCAATACGGGCTTTTCAGCATTTTCAGGTAGATTAGAGGAAGCGCCTGCTAATTTTCTTTCCACTTCCTGTAGGGCAAAATTTACATCAGTCCCTGCATTCAGTTCCAATTTAATGAGTGAAAAATTTTCAACGGAGTTGGAGGTGATGAGATCAATATTTTGGAGAGATGAAACCGCATCCTCAATAGGAATGGATACGTTGCTTTCAACTTCAGCAGGTGATGCCCCTGGATATACCGTGGTAATGGTGATAACCGGTGGAGTGAATTTTGGGACTAATTCATAAGAGAGAAAGGTGTAGCTGAGAATCCCTAAAAATATCAATAGAGAAAATACTACAACGGCAAGTGTAGGCCTCTCTATTGATATTTTGGTGATATTCATATGCCAAATAAATCAACTATTGATTCATTTGCAATCTCATCAAGTACATATCTGCCGTGATAAATAGGGTGTTTTCATCAGCTCCAAAAGCACAGTTTGCCGTAGCCTGGCCAGTCAGTACTACACCCAAATGTTTTCTTTCACTATTGAAAATATGAATTCCTCCTGGTCCGGAAGCAAAAATGTTTCCTTTACTGTCAATCTTTAAACCATCTGGTAGCCCGGAATATGTTTTTGCATACTCACCTGCGTCAAATAATTCGACACCATTGCTTAAGGTTCCATCCTCATTCACGTCATATAAATACCATTTTATTTTAGCCGGATCTGAATTTGCTATGACGATTTGCGATTCGTCTGGTGTAAGGGCAATACCATTAGGACGCGTTAATGAATCAATTACTAATAATGTTTCACCATCAGGTTTAGTTAGAAATACTCCTTGAAAATCCATTTCTCTTGAAGAATCATTTTCTTGTTTCACTAAACCATATGGAGGATCTGTGAAGTACATGTTTCCATTTGAGGCAAAGCAAATATCATTTGGGCTATTAAATTTTTTGCCTTCCCAATCCCCTGCTAGTGTTTCAAATTCTGGAGCTGGATTGTCCAGAGGTGCATTCATTTTGGCAATTCTTCTGTCTCCATGCTGGCACAAAACCAAGTTGCCATCTAAGTCTAATGTCAGGCCATTTGAGCCCAATTCAGCCCCTCTTTCTACTTCACCGGTATATCCCCCCGGATTTAAATATTCTGAAAGGCTATCAGTTTCATTCCATTTAAATACTTGATTAGTGGGTACGTCAGAGAAGATCACGGATTGAATTTGTGGTACCCATAGCGGTCCTTCGCTCCATTCAAAACCCTCAGCCACTGTTTCTAATTCAGCATTTTGACCGATTAGATCAAAAAGCGATGAATCATCAACTAAAAAAATGTTTGCAGTCGTTACTTCGATAGTGTCAGCGGCTTCTACATTTGCGGTTTTTTTTCCTTGACAACTAGCTAAAATAGTGACATACAGGATAATTAATCCATAATAAACTTTGTTCATGGTTTTCTTTTAAATTGGTTTCTGTGGCTAAGATAACCAATCTTTCAAAAGAAAATACCATTATTGATTGATTGGAAGAAATGGGGTGTTTGAACCTAGTTTTTGCCTGGCAATATTATAGTAATAAACCATTAATTCAGGTTTGTTTATGTTTTCGTAAAGCACGGCAAGGTTGTATGCCGCTCTACCGGAAATTTTATTGTCCGGATTGTCCTTGTATTTTGATAACTCTGATTCTACTTCCTGCCAGTTTTGCATTGTATAATATTTGAAAGCTGATGTAAACTCTTTTGAAGTATAAAATTCTCTTTCTTCTACAATATCTAGTGGATAAAGTTTTTGGATAAACTTTCTTCCCAATTCATCAGATATTATTAGTACATTTTCATCGGCTTTACCCATAGAAGGTCCTACCGCTAGCAAGCCGCTTAGTACTCCTCTTTTATTGTGGTAGATGCGTAACTCATCTTTTATTTTATCTATGATTTCACCTTCTTTAGTATAAATGGTGATGTAGGTGTTAACCACCAGGTCGTAATAAGCTGTTCTTGATTTTGATCCATCTTCATTTTCGACTACTTCTACATCCTGGTCAAAATATAAGTGGTAATTATCGAGAGTTAATAGATACTCCTGATTGGAAGATTTACATAGCTTATATACTGTTTCAGGATCGAGATTATTCGCTGGTTCATGGGCGGAATGTGAGGCAATCAATGTATCACTAAGAGTCAGGTTATAAATTTGAGAAGTGTCAAATCCAGCTTTTAACCCTTTCACAAAGCTTTCCTGGCCTATTTCGAATACCTCAACTTTATTGTCATTATTATACTCAAGACCAGTATGGTCAAAGCGATCAACAAATAGGAAATTGCCTTTATTTTCTGGAAGTATTATTTCAGGAGGAAGCGTTTTTCGAACAGGAACATAGCTGGTACAGGCACTCATTAAAACTCCTGCAAAGAGGAAAAATGTAAAAGATTTCATGGTTAGTGGTTTTAAAATTGGTTTTCCAAATTTAATCAAAAACCATGCTATTATTCTCAGATTCTTTTTACACTGATGATCTTTACCGGGCAGGCATCTGCCGCTTTTTTATTGGAATCGTAGGCCTCTTCTTCCAACTTTACCGTATGAAAACCTTTTTTGTCCCTGGCACCAAGTAAAGTGCTTTTACCATCTTTTTTTGACATGCGCCAGTATTCGTAGGCAAACTCCACACAGTAGTTGCACCCAATACATTTGGCTCTCTGCTGGGTTACTACTATCATTATGCTTCTACCAGTTTATAAAGTTTGTCAGAAGGTCGAATTTTTTCGTTGGTTTTGATGGCAATGGTTTCTCCTTTTTTGGCTTTTTCGATGGTCTGGCCTTCCATTTGGATTTCATCCACCTCGGTTTCGATTACACCAGTAGTTCTGCCGGTAATAAGAATTTTATCGCCAACTTTTAATTGATGTGATTCTATTTTAAAGGAGGCCACGCCAATATTCGGGTAATAATGAACGCCTTTTCCAATATATACTTTCTTTTGAGTAGCTTTTGATCCATGTCCGTCGGTCCATTCTCCTAATTTTTGACCAAGATAATACCCACTCCAAAAACCTCTGTTATACACAGTTTCTAATCGCTTCATCCAATCGGCTACTTTTTCTTTAGAATAGGTGCCATCAAATACAGCATCGATTGCTTCCCGATAGCATTCAATGACCGTTTTGACATATTCCGGTGCGCGGCCTCTTCCTTCTATTTTCAGAACGCTAATGCCTGTGTCCAGCAATTGATCCATGAAGTCGATCGTGCAGAGGTCTTTAGGAGACATGATGTACTCATTGTCAATTTCAAACTCATGGCCATCTTCCTTATCAACTACGGTGTAGGTTCGTCGGCAATTTTGAATGCATGCACCTCTATTGGCGGAAGAATTAGTAGTATGAAGGCTGAGATAACATTTTCCTGAAACAGCCATGCACAATGCCCCATGAGCAAACACTTCTATTTCTACCAATTTTCCGGATGGGCCACAAATATTTTCCTTTTTCACCTCCTCCACAATGTGTTTCATCTGGATAACGCTCAACTCTCTGGCGAGTACCATGACATCCGCAAAAAGGGAATAGAATCGTACGGTCTCCACATTGGTGACATTTACCTGGGTGGAAATGTGTACCTCCATGTTTACCTGGCGAGCATAAGAAATAACCGCCTGATCTGCAGCTATAATAGCAGTAATACCACTTTCTTTAGCGGTGTTAATGATATTTTTAATCAGGCTTAAATCGTGATCGTAAATGATGGTGTTAAGCGTAATGTAGGTTTTTACATTGTGCTTGTTGCAGATGGAAGCAATTTCTTCCAGGTCTTCCAAGGTAAAATTAATGGAAGAGCGGGCTCGCATATTTAATTGCTCAATACCAAAATAGACAGAATCTGCACCTGCATTGATGGCAGCCATTAATGACTCAAATGAGCCCGCCGGGGCCATCAACTCCACTTTTCTTTTTTCCATGTTTACTCGCGAATTTCCAGGGTGCAAAATTAAGGGAAATATCTTATTTAGAGCAATTCTATTTAATAATTCGACAAAATAACTTGATTTATAGTATTTTATGAAGAAGTTAGAGTTATAGAATATAATCTATGAAAAGGCTTTTTAAACTTGACAAAATTGTAAAGTACGTATTGGTTTGGATGGTTGCCTGGACGTTGTTTTTTATTATTAAATACCTGGGCACTGCAGATCTACCAATGTATGAAATGGTATTATCCATCAGGTTTCCAAGCCTGGTATTTAATGTCATTGTAATGAGTGTTTTTATTGGTGTTCCATATAGCGTTGTTGATTCGTTATTAGATCACCCAATGATCCGAAAGAAGTCCTATTTTCAAATCATTTCACTCAAGACTATTTCACAAATCATCATTACATTTTGCTCTTACTTTATTTTGATAAAAATCGTACAAAAGCGAGCAGATTTACACGAGTACACCAATTTAGATGAGATTTATAAACAAATTGTATTTTCTGATTTGACCATTTTGGTACTCTTTTATTCTTTGGTGATCAGTACTTTAATTCATGTGTTTCAGTTGCTAGAGCGGAAGGTAGGTGCCAATGTTTTATTGAATCTTTTGATAGGGAAATATCATTTTCCAAGGGAGGAGAAAAGGATATTTATGTTTTTGGATTTAAGATCTTCTACCACTCTTGCTGAGAAATTAGGGCATATAAAATTCAGCTCTCTTATTCAAGATTGTTTTAATGACCTCACGGATGCTATCATTTCTCATAAAGTAGAAGTATATCAATATGTGGGTGATGAAGCCGTGCTCACCTGGCGAGTAAAGGATGGACTAACAAATAATAACTGCCTCCAAACGTATTTTACTTTTCAGAATAAACTTGATAAAAAGAAGAACTACTATTTATCTAAATATGATACAACGCCGTTTTTTAAAGCCGGTGTTCATTTTGGATTAGTAACGGTTACAGAAGTGGGAGTGATAAAACGTGAAATCGCCTATCATAGTGATGTGCTAAATACTGCCGCCCGCATACAGTCAAAGTGCAATGAGTTTAATGCTCCACTGCTTATTTCGGAAGATTTGTATAGTGAACTAAAAAACATGGACAATTTTGATTTTCAATCCATCGGAGGAATAACGCTTAGAGGTAAAAATGAAGCGGTCAATATTTACTCTTGTAAAGCTAAATCTTAATTATTAAATGCGATTGTCCTGATTATTACGGAGATAAAATTTAGAGTCTGAAAAATTGATTTATTTTGCACGGTTTATCCTATAGCTGTGAATAAATATTTCAAAAATTTCGTCATCGTCATTGGGTTGATGGTGTTACCTATTATTGCTCGGTCGCAAACTGTAGAGATAGGTCATGCTGAAAACATACAAGACTCCACACTTGATGAAATACCCTTCAGGTTTAAAACTAAGTTTACCCCTTTTATTGCCCCTTCATATGCGCCCGAAACAGAATTTATGTTGATTTTTGGAGGGTTATTCTCATTTAAATTTGAACCCTTAGATTCCGTTCTTAATCAATCTTCTGTACCGTTTTCAGTGGGAGTTAGTATTAATCAATCTATGTTGTTTAATGCCAGGCCTTATTTGTATTTCACAGGTGATAAATATCGATTGTATGGAAATATTTGGCTAAAAAACATGCCTGATAATTACTTTGGAGTAGGGTACGATCGTAATTCAGTAATTCCGAGAGGGGAGGAAACTACTTTTTACAGAAGGCACTGGTGGCAATTTGATATTCGGTTTATCAGGAAAATCCGGAAAAATCTATATGGTGGGGTTTTATTTGATTTTAACAGAACTGTGGCGAATGGTTTAAATCCGTTGATGGCTGAAGATCCTTTTATAATGGATAACGGTACTTCCATGCGAAATAGAGGTTTAGGTGCAAGTATTGAGTATGATTCACGGGATATGCCGGTCAATGCGTATTCAGGATTATTTATAAATATTAGCAGTACTTTTTATGGAGACTATCTACACTCAGATTTTAACTATACGTCCTTGATTCTTGACTACAGACAGTACAAAACCATTGGAAGAAAAGGAAGAACACTCGCCTGGCAAATTAAAAACCGAACAACCTTTGGAGATGTGCCCTGGCCGGAAATGTCTCAGCTTGGTACTCCCTTTGATTTGAGGGGGTATAGGTGGGGTCAATATCGGGATGAGCAGATGACTTTTGGAATTGTAGAATACCGTCATTCTTTTCTGCGTAAAAAGGCAGGAAAAGACGGGAGGATGATCAGTAAACATGGTTTGGTGGGATGGGTAGCTGGAGGCGCCATTTATTCAGATGCTTCAGCCATTAAAAACTGGCTGCCAAATGCTGGAATAGGGTATCGGTTTGAAGTGCAGCCACGCATGAACGCCCGTGTTGATTTTGGTGTCGGGAGAAATTCTACAGGTTTTTATGTGAGCTTCAATGAGGCTTTTTAATCCAAATTATTCACAATAATGTCGTGAATATTGACGATTACGGATTGAAAAATTATTTGAATATTCCAGGTTAATTTAAAAACTGATCAAATGTCCAGGAGATATAGTACAACCCTCCAATGTGTGCCGCTCCGTAATTGGTGGTGTAATATTGATTGAGAATGTTGGATCCACCAAGTTTAAAGAGAGATTTCAATTTTTTAACTTTGTAAGATATTTGCATATCCAAGGTTGAGAATGCGGGCATCTCTGCATTGCCAAAGGCTGACTGCCAGTAGAAGCTGTTTTGCCATCTCCAATTGACACTAAATCCAACATTTTTATAGACCTCTCTGTTACTTACCCCCAGGTTAATACGATAATCTGGTGTGTTAAACCGAGTTTCAAATCCTCGTTCTTCTTCATCTATTTTCTCAATGCCATTATAGGATAAATTCCCTCTGATTATATATCCTTTACCAGCAGAATAATCTGTTCCGATAGCCCAGCCGTAACTTTTTATTGGCTTGTCAAGGCTCACGGTAGTTTGAAACCTTTGCTCATCTGGTTGCCCAGGGTTCATTACCAGGTTTTGCATGGCAAGAAATCCATTGTATTGATTTTGGAAAAAATAGGCATCAATAAACAGCTTTTTGTCAAAATACAATCCGCGATATCCTAGTTCAAATGCCGTAACTTCTTCTGGTACAAAAGGAGGGATTTTGTAAGGGCCATTATCTAAAACCGGCTCGCCGACATAGGCATTTCTTCCATCAAGAGGATACACAGGATTGGTATCAAATCCATATCGGGCCTGTGTTTTTGGTAAGCCTCCAAGGATCACATATTGGCCTACATTAATATCAACTATTTGATCAGAATTTGTGGGAAAGCGGAAGGCGGTTTGCATGGATCCGCGAAACTTATGCTGACGTAGGGGACCAGCTGAATACACAGCAGAAACACGTGGTGTAAAACGACCGTCAAAATTTTTATTTTTATCATATCGGGCGGAAGCTGTTAATTCAAGTCGCTTATTAAAAATGGTCTTGTCAAGCTGTGCAAACATGCCGTACTCCGAAATATTTACAGGACTACCCGGCTCATCAGTAAATACTGTTCCTTCGCTGTTGATTACATATAATCGATAATTTGCGCCAATAAAAGCACCAATTCCATTGATATGCCTGCCAAGATTATACATTCCTTCTATGGCATACAGTTGACTTTTATCGATAACTTCCGCGCCGCCCAAATTTATTGGCTTATGCGTCAATGTATCTTTGATAATATTAAAATCATCTGATCCTGGGAGTGGCCAGGCAGGTTCACCTTGCCTGAGAATACTCCCCTGTTCATTTCTATTGTCTGCTGTTTGGCGGGCTATTCTATGTGCAAGCTCCTTAGGTGTGCCAAACAATATTTGCTGGGTGTATTCAGTAATATATTCCGGATACCATTCCGTACTGGGTTTCCATGCTTCATTCATCAAATTACCCGCTCCGCCCGCATCATAGCTATCTCCGCTATTTTCCCACACGCCATAACTTCGAACAAAAAAATCAGGGCTCTTAATCTCGAATTTTCCATTGATTAACCCAAAGTCCCTAAAAGCAAAACGGTTTTGCGCAGTATAAACAGCGGTACCACTGCCGTATCCTACTTGACCAATTGCCTGTATATTTTCAGTAAGCTTATAATATAATGATGCAGAAGACCTGAGATTATATGTATTATAATCGGCAATGTCTTCTTCTTTCCAACCTGTTCGGGTTATTAGTTGATCATCAAAATTAGTAAGGATGAGATTTTGAGTATTGTTATACTCCGGTGTCCCTGGTGTTAAACCTAGCTGAGTGGCGATGCCCTGAAATACTGTCGGACCATAATCCTGTAGGTTTACTTCGGCAATTACATCATCACCATACACATTTACACCATCATATCCAGGGTTGCTTTTCCTGTTTAGATTCGGATTATTAAGGTCATTTTTATCCCGATAATCGGAAGCATACCAATCAAGGGCTTCCATGTAACCTGCAGTAACTTTAAAAGCAAGTCGATTATTAAATGCTTTGGCATACCGGATGTTTACATCATACATCGGCTGAGGGCCTTTGTCATGGTCAGCACCAAAATGCATTGCTCCCAGTTGAACAGATGCGCTCAATCCCTGGTAATCAAATGGATTTTTACTGGTCATCATCAGCGTGCCATTCAGTCCTCCCGGGCCATAAATAGCTGAGGAAGCACCAATGATATATTCCACACTTTCCAGATCAAGCTGTGAAAGGCCGAATAAATTTCCTGCAGCGAAACTCAATCCAGGGGAATTATTATTGACCCCATCTACTAATTGATTGAGCCGAGGGTTAGTTTCACCATTAAAACCCCTGGCATTGGGGAACTTAAAGTTTAGGCTTTGGACATTCATATCCACACCTTTGATTTTATATAATTCATCAAAGAAGTTGGCTGCGGCGGTTTGTTGTAATTCTGCCAAACCTATTTTTTCAACAGTTATGGAAGAATTCATCACCTTGTCCTCCACACGATTGGCTGATACAATTATTTCCTGCCCCAGGATATAATCATCTTTCATTACTACCTTTAGCTTTGTTTCCTTCTGAGTAATCTCGAATTCCTGGGAAGCATAGCCAACCGAAGAAACGATGAGGGTAAAAGGAGGGGCAAGTTGAGTGCTCAGTTTAAATTTGCCTTCCAGGTCAGAGATCGTTCCAATAAGCTTATCCTTTATGGTAACGTTTACACCAAATAATGGCCCGTCGAGGTCTTCGTCAATTATCTCACCATAAATAATGGATTGAGCAGAAACCTGTATGCACAAAAAAATAGAAAAAAATAACGGTAAATAGTGTTTCATAATGCTGCCAGTTGAGGAAAACTACTAAATATAAAACCTTCTTTATATTACTACAATTTCTTTAGGTAGATTATACCCCCAAAGGTTTAAAAATTTATGCCAATGATTTTCAATCAATTTTACCTCTCTTTCTGTGATGGTATATTTGTTTTTCTTGTATGCCTTTTGATTAGATAAATAAGATCTGAATTGTATCTCTTGTGCTTTAAAGTCCCCCAGCTCCAGAGAATTATAAATGTTTTCTAAGTGCTCCAGAGGATTTTGTTCAAAACGTTCAAATTTTATCTCGATAAAATTATTCGTGTTAAACACCTCTGATTTCTCTAGAAATGAATTATATAAATCTATATAGATATCAATAATCAATTGCTCGATAAACGCTTCAGAAACTGTATGAAACCACAATGTTGGCAGCAAATTCATGAAAAATTTCTTGGTGGAAAGGTAAACGATGAATGGGTTTCTGACTATGTGAATAAATTTTGCTCCTGGAAATAAATCTGCTAGTAGGTGTGCTCTGGCTGTATTTACCGGGTTTTTATAGATGGCTTTTCTCCCTTTAGAATTCAGGTTTGCCTTCGTAATTAGCTTTTTATAATGGTGTTTCCAGGATTCAACTTCTTTCTGAGTAGCACTTTCAAAGTTTCCGTACTTTTTAAAATACTCCTTGTATCTTTTAGGAAAGTAGAAAAAGTTGTAATAAGAATGTGGACAAATGTTACCCAAAGCAAACTCATCTTCTTGTGGATAATTTACGTTTAATTTCACATTATCAGTAGGCCTGTTCTTAGGCATATTCCATTTCATGAAATTCTTAAAAATCCATTTACTTGAAAGATTATTTGGGAATAATGAATTGTAAGTCGTCATATACCCGGTATCTTTTGCCTGACTAAGCACATTATGTAAAAAAGTAGTACCACTGCGCCAATGCCCCAGGATAAAGAGAGGAGGGTTTTCCATTTTGTATTCAGCTATCTTTTTTTGGAATGCGAATTTTTCCCACCAGTGAAATGGAGTGGCAACTCCAATAACAATAGCTGTGAGGATGGTTTTTAGTATATATTTCTGCTCAATATCACGATAGGATAATACCTTTACATAATTTGTAAAGGTACTGCCTGATAAAGTAGATATGGGAGGGATTTTAAATTCTGCCATTCACTATTTCGTGTATTTTGCTTTATATTTAATTTGCTATAGATATATAATAAAATAATATAATGACCCAAAAGGTTTCCAAATTTACTCGTAATCAATCTTTGATCATTGTCACCTTTGCTTACGTGATCAGCTTGTTGATTGGTTATTTGTCATTGCATTTTCTACAGCAGGAACAATTACTGATGCAACTATTTTGGGCAGATACAATCGCAACCGTTGTGGTTTTTTTGTTCAGTTTGGTTTATTCAAACTCAAGTATTTATGATCCATACTGGAGTGTGATTCCCCCTTTTATTGCCTTGTTTTGGATATGGATGGCTCCTGAAAAAGCGAATTTATTTCGACAAATAGTGGTGTTATCCTTAATAAGTCTTTGGGCTATTCGGCTGACAGCCAATTGGGTACGGGGGTGGAAAGGGTTGGAACATGAAGACTGGAGATACCAAAATATTGCGGCTAAAACCGGAAAATTGTATTGGCCAGTGAGCTTTTTGGGAATTCATTATTTTCCTACCATCATGGTGTATTTAGGTTGTTTGCCATTGTTTTACACGATGCAAAGTGCAAATCCTTTTGGCGCCTGGGATGTATTGGCCATGGCAGTGACATTGGGTGCGATTGTAATTGAAACTGTAGCGGATGAGCAATTGAAAAAATTCAAGAGAAAGAATAAAGAAGGATTGATGCAAAGTGGCGTTTGGGCATATTCCCGTCACCCTAATTATTTTGGTGAAATCGCCTTTTGGATGGGTATATTCCTATTTGTTTTTGCTACAGGATATCGTGAAAGCTGGTGGACTGTGATCGGCTTTGTTACAATGCTTTTGTTGTTCACTTTTATAAGTGTGCCTATGATGGATAAACGACATCGAGAAAAACGACCAGAATATGCAGGTTATATGAAAAGAGTATCGGCAATTATTCCATTTATACCCAGAAAATGAAATCATCTTTAAGTATCATAATAGTATTGATATTAGGGTTAAAAGTTGCCTTAGGACAGGAGGTTTATTCGCTAACTGATTGTGTTAATGAAGCCTTAGAAAATGCCTATAACCTTCAGCAGCAGACATTTGATAACCAATTAAATTCCTTAAAACTAAAATCCAATAAGAGTAAATACCTGCCCCAGATTAATGCCTATGCGACCTATTTTAATTACCCGTGGGATGTTCCTTTTTATTTTTTTCCTTCCGCTGAAAGTAATATCCTTTCGGGGGGATTAGCAGCAGGGCCGTACCCAGTGCCAATTGGATTGCAACACAATTATTCATTAGGTATTTCATTGGAACAAACCCTTTTGGATGCGGATTTTTTTATAACTAAAAATGGCCAGAAAAGTCTCCATCATTCCAATGAATTATTATTGGCAAAAGAAGAAGAGGCAACAATTTATGAAGTGACCAAAATGTTTTTTGAAATATTAAAAAATTCAGAAAAGGAAAGGTTAATTGAGCTATCTCAAAAACGCATTGAAAAATTTATCCGAATAGTTGAGATCAGGGTGGAAAATGAAATGACTTATGCTACCGACCTGGATGAAATTAAAATTAAGCAGAAACAATTAGAAGCTAAAAATGCTGTGCTGCTTGTTGGGCTACAAAAACAGAAAAAGTATCTGAATTTTTTGATGGGCAGAGATATCAACACAGAAATTGATTTGAAAAAAGACACCATCAGTTTTGCGTTAAATAACTTTGATTCAAATGCCGTGAAATCAGATATCAATTCACAATTAATAGAGCAAGATATTGCAATAAATAAATTGCGAATCAAAGCAATTCAAAATCAAAAGTTACCTGAACTTAAGGCTTTTGTTAACCTCATGGCAAATTCTCAAAGCAATGCTTTTAGCCCGTTTTCGGATCAGCAATATTGGTATAACCCATCAACGATCGGTCTTTCGCTTCAAATCCCGATTATGAATGGATTGGCAAATAATCATCAAATTGCTCAGCAAGAAATAGAAGGAAATAAAAAAGAGTTGATGAAGGAGCAAAATGATCAATACGTGAAAATGTCATTAGAAAATGCGAAGGCTGATTTGGAAATAAAGCGGTTAGTATTAGAAGAAAAAAAATTGAATCTTGAGCTTCAACAGCGAATCAATGATAGGAAAGCAGATAGGTTTGAAAATGAATTAATAGGGATAGGTGAGTTGATGGAGTCAAATGGAGAAATGGACAAGGCAGAAAGCGAATTTACAGATGCCACCTATGATCTTTTATTAGCGCAATTAGAAATTCTTAAAACAAGTGGAATGCTGAGAAGTATTTTGCAAAACTGATATGAAAAATGTCTGGAATGTGATTATTGTTGTTTTACTCCTTGTTTTGATTGTATCAGTTTTGATCAAAAATAAGAGCGAAACAGACGTAAAAATTGAGCTTGCAGAGCGAAAGCTAGAGGAGACTCCAGTGCAGGTGGAACAAGTTATGTTTGGGAAATTAGACGAGGAACTCGTGTTTACTGCCATCATAAAGCCGATCGTGCAACTCCACATTAATGCTCCAGTGCAGGGGAGAGTGTTAAACGTGCTGGCTAAAGAAGGAATGTATATTTCTAAGAATGCCTTGTTGATAAAAACGGAGGATGATTACCTCAGGGCGGAATATCAGGTAGATAAAAAAAATTATGAATTAGCAGAAAAAAACCTGGAACGAGTAGAAAACCTGAAATCCGAAAATGCAATTCCTAAAACTCAATATGATCAGTTATTGGCTCAGGCGGAAGGAGCTGAGGTCAAAAAGGCCATTACCGAAAAACGGCTCAATGAAACATTAGTGAAATCACCTGTGCATGGGTATATCAATAAGATTTATGTGAAAAAAGGAATGTTGATAAACCCTTCCGTGCCCATAGGGGAGGTGGTAGATGTGTCAAAGTTTGTTGTGAATCTTCATGTCAGTGAGAATGATGTTTTACATTTGAAGAAAGGGATGCAAGTAAATATCATTCCAAAAGCCAAGCCCGAAGAAGTATTTGTAGGAGAAATAAAATCTATTTCAATCAATGCTGATTTTGCCCTGCAATATGAAGTGGTGATTGAATTTGATAATAATACTGAATGGTTAAGAGGAGGGATGCAATGTGAAATAAAAATTTCATTAGAAGATGACCAGCCAGGTTGGGTAGTACCTTCATCGGCAATTATACATAGCAGTGACTCAAGCTATGTTTACCTATTAAAAGATGGGCTGGCAAAGCAAATAAGCGTAAATATAGTAGCCACGCAAAATGGCAAATCCAAGGTGGTGGGTTTGTTAAAAAAACAGGATATGATTGTGGTAGAAGGAACATCGAAGTTGGAAAATAATAGTAAAGTGAAAGTGATAAAAAATATACAGAAATGATATTAGAAATAGCCTTGCTCAATGTAACAGTTGGAAAAGAGAGGGAATTTGAAAAAGCATTTTTACAAGCCCAAAGTATTATAAAAAAAATGCCTGGATATATTTCTCATGAGTTAAAAAAATCAGCCGATTCTACAAATCGGTATTTGCTGATGGTGAGATGGGAAACGGTAGAACATCATACGAAAGGGTTTAGGAAATCTCCTGAATATCAGGAATGGAAAAAAATGTTACATCATTTTTATAACCCGGTACCTAGAGTAGAATATTTTGAAGATTCTAATGTGGCTGAGTAATTAGGCTGCAATAAAAGTTGATACTAAGGATAGAAAGTAAGGGCTAAACCAAACTTATTTCAATATTATTATTGATCAACCAGAACCTTTTTTCTTTTAAGGCTTACTAAATTATCAAGAATTTTTTCCAGAGTAACCTTAGTTTGGCTAAGTGTAGAGGTTTCAATTTCACTAACAAAATCAGAAGTTATTTTTTGAAAATGTTCGTCTATGTCCATTCTAAGGTCTTTTCCTTTCTCAGTAAGAAAAACCATTTTACTTCTTTTATCAAAACTGTTTGTTTTTCTTGAGATCACCCCCTTTTTTTCCATGTTCTCAATAAGGCTGGTGATGCTGGCTTTATTCTTCATTAATTCATCCGCCAAATCCTGCTGGGACACGCCATTCTTTTCATATAGAATTTTCATTATTACCCATTGTTCTCGCGTAATAGGAAATCCTTTTTGTTCGAAGGAGTGGTTAAGATAATAATTTCCCAGGCGGTCTAATTGACCAATTAAAAACATCAGCTCATCAGACAATTCTAATTCAGACATATTCGTTTGGTTTTGTTAAAGTACAACGAACTATTAGCAGGATAAGTTTTACGTTAAACTAAAAATAAACGTGAAATTGACGGTGTTCAGCAAGGCAATGAAAGGTGATTGGCCATTTATACAAATATTGTTTAATCATATCAGGCACAAAGACCATTTGTAAAGAATTGAAGGGATAAAGTCCGTTATATTCTATTTAACACTCATAATTGTGGGTAAGGTATCTCGTAAGCGTAGTTGAATTTCTTGATTTTTATATTTGATGTTAACAAGTAAAATACAGGCGTCTAAAACTATTAATCCCGTTGATTTATTTAATTAAAATGTTATAACTAATACATAATGTAAAGTTAATTATTGAATCACAAATTTAAATTAACTATTTTATGTTGTTACAATCTTGAAATAGATTAAGTATTAGTTTATATGGTTACCAGAAGGGCTTGGAATTTAGTGTCAGAAATTGGCTTGGATGAAAACACTAAGGACTATAAAAAGAGAGGTGTTACATTGTCCAATCAAATAGCTGCAATCCTATTGACAGCGTCAATGGTTTTTTTACTTATCCTTCCTGAAATTAAAGGTTTTGACAATCCCTATAATATAATATTTCTATCTACTTTATACGCGGCCATTTTAATCTTTAATGGATTAAAATTAACAAATGCTTCCAGAGTAATATTAAGCATTGTCCCTACTTGTATATTGCTAGGTACTCTTTTTTTTGAAGATAAGATTCATACAGTGGCAATATTGTTTTACTCTTCTCCCATTGCCATTTTCAGTATTGTACCCATTTTAATTTTTGATATTAAATTTGAAAAAGCCCTGTTATACACCTCTTTGCTCATTAATTTATTGGGGTTTTTAGCCATAGAGAGAGTGGTCTTTGCCACACAAGAATCCACATTTATATTAGATTTTTATAGGGAACATTATTTTATCATTAAAACCGTTAGTTTGTCTTATTGGTCTTTCATCGTACTGGTATTGTTGTTTTTGACTAGTTACAATAAAAAATATGAGATCAAGATTAACAATACACTGGCACTGCTAGCTGAGAAAAATGATGAGGTTTCTCTTCAATTAAAAGAGATTTTGGCGGCTAATGAAGAATTAAGACAACAGCAAGAGCAAATAGCCGATCAGCGCGATTTCATTGAAAGTAAAAACACAGAGCTGAAAAACTACCAGGAAAAATTACTGGATTATGTTTATCAAATTTCTGAATCAAAGGATTTACTCGCCAGGAAAGAGGCTGAGAATTATAGCTTATTAATGGCTCTTAGGAACAACTTCATCATGGTTGAATTTGATATTGATGGAAATATTAAATGGATTACTCCTAAAACATTAGAATACCTGGAGTTAGATGAAAAAGATATTCTGAATAAGCAAAGTCTGGAATGGATTCAGAAAATTGATGAAAGTGATGAGGTTGAAACCATGTTTGGTGATATCTGGAAAAAAATTATGGATGGGGAGTCTGTCTCAGCTGATATGGATTTGAAGGTTAAAAATAAGACCATTCACATCAGCGCAACATTGGCCCCCATTTTTGATGAGAATAATCAAATAACCAAGGTGATATCATTGGCTGAGGATGTATCAGACATTATACTGCAGAAAAAACAAATTATTGAGATTAATGAATTGCTTTTAGACCAACAAAAAGAAATAAAGGATCAAAATGAAGAATTACAACAGCAGAAAGAAGAAATAGGAGCAATGAATGAAACATTGGAGGAGCGCGTGAAAGAAAGGACAGTAGTGCTGGAGCAAAAAAACAAACAATTAGCAGAATACGCCTTTATTAATGCCCACCTTTTAAGATCGCCGGTATCAAGTATTTTGGGATTAATTAATCTTTTGGAATATGAAAAGCTCAATAGGGAAGAGCGGGATATTTTTGGATACCTTAAAAAGACGGTGAAACAATTAGATTCGATTGTGTTTAAAATCAACCGTGCTATACAGCAAAACAAAGAATTTGATAGGGAGTTTTTGAAAGAATAAAAAAACCGGAATAAATTTCTTCATTCCGGTTTATAATAAGGCATGAAAAGTTTACCCCATTGTTACAATTACAGTGTGTTCATTACCATCTCCGATAATGTTTATTTTACCAGAAGCTTGTTCTTTTCCATCAACTTCAATTTTAACCACACCTTTCGAAACATGGTTAGGGTTTTGAATTTCTATGTGATAGGTGTCTCCTCTGAATTTTCGAGTGACACTAAAATTATCCCAATCTGAAGGGATACATGGATTAACTACAAGGCCATCATAATCCGGTTGAATACCAAGAATATATTGTGTAATAGCGTAGTAGTTCCATGCTGCTGTTCCCGTCAACCAGGAGTTTTTAGCTTCACCAGGTTTAAATGCATCCTTACCTGCAATCATTTGAGAATACACGTAAGGCTCTGTTCGGTGAAGATCACTGATATCTTCAAGATACGCCGGAGCAATTTTTTTATAGTAGTCAAATGCCTGGTCGCCTCTGCCGATAACTGTTTCACCAATCATAATCCATGGATTATTATGGCAGAAGATTCCTGCATTTTCTTTATATCCGGCAGGATAGGTAGATATCTCACCGTATTCGATATAATATTTTGTAAAAGCCGGATTGTTTAAGACGATTCCATATTCACAATCAAGGCGTTCTTTTACCGAATCAAGGGCTAATTTTGCTTTTCCGTCTTCTGCTCCGATGCCTGCCATGGTGCAGAATCCCTGCGACTCAATGAAAATTTTTCCTTCATCACTTTCGTCGCTTCCTACTTTCTTACCAAAGAAGTCATAAGCTCGTACAAACCATTTTCCATCCCATCCATGCTCATTAATAGCTGCTACCATATTATCTACATGTGCCTGAGCTGCTGATGCCTCCTCTTCTTTTCCGATAACTTTACACAACTTGATAAAGTCTGTGCCATAAAGAACAAACAGTCCGGCGATCATTACAGATTCTGCCGTTCCACCAGATTTATTTTCTGTGGTTTGGAATGATTCATTCGGGTTGCTGGAGAAACAATTTAAATTAAGACAATCGTTCCAATCCGCTCTTCCGATCAATGGGAGATTGTGTGGTCCTAAGTTATTCACCACATGATAAAACGATGCTTTTAAATGCTCAAAATGACTTTTAGCTTTTGATTCATCATTATCAAAAGGAACCTGTTCGTCTAAAATAGAGAAGTCTCCCGTTTCTTTTATATATGCTGTAGTAGATAGAATCAACCAAAGTGGATCGTCATTAAAGTTTCCTCCAATGGCGTCATTTCCTCTTTTTGTTAATGGCTGATATTGGTGATAAGCTGATCCGTCTTCAAATTGTGTAGCTGCGATGTCGAGAATTCGCTCTTTTGCTCTTTCTGGTACCTGATGCACAAAACCAATTAAATCCTGGTTAGAATCTCTGAAGCCCATTCCTCTACCAATACCGGATTCAAAGAATGATGCACTTCGTGACATATTAAAGGTGACCATACATTGGTATTGATTCCAGATGTTAACCATCCTGTTAAGTTTCTCATCTTTTGTGTTTAACACATAAGATGAAAGCAGGTCACTCCAATAATCTTTTAATTCCTGAAGAGCATGGTCTACTTTATCTGAAGTATCAAAGGCGGCAATCATTTTTTCAGCCTTTTCTTTATTGATAACCCCTTTGGATTCCCATTTTTTGTCATCCTCATTTTCCACATATCCAAGCATGAAAATAAAATCCTTTTCTTCGCCTGGATTAAGTTCTACTTCTATGTAGTGGGAAGCGATAGGAGACCAGCCATGCGCAACAGAATTTTTTGGTTTACCTTCTGCGACTACATCAGGATTTTCAAAACCATTATATAAACCGATGAATGATTCCCTGTCTGTATCAAATCCATCAATTGGTGTGTTTACTGAATAAAAGGCAAAATGATTTCTTCTTTCTTTATATTCGGTTTTGTGGTAAATAACGGAATCTTTCACTTCAACTTCTCCTGTAGAAAAGTTCCGTTGGAAATTAGTCATGTCATCTTCAGCATTCCAAAGACACCATTCCTGAAAAGAAAACAGTTTTAATGATTTTTTATCAGTTCCGTTATTTTTCAGTTTTACCCTTTGTATTTCACCGTGAAAATGGAGTGGAATAAAAGTTAGTACTTCCGTTTCTACGCTATCTTTCTCACCGTTAATGATGGTATAACTCATTCCATGTCGGCAAGAATACTTGTCGAGTTTGGTTTTTACAGGTTTCCATCCGGGCGACCAGGTGGTGTCTCCATCTTTAATGTAAAAATACCTGCCGCCATTATCCATGGGAACATTATTATACCGATACCTGGTTAGTCTTCTGAATTTAGCATCTTTGTAAAAGGTATATCCCCCTGCGGTATTTGAAATCAATGAAAAATAATCATGGTTTCCTAAATAATTTATCCATGGGAATGGGGTTTTCGGTTCGGTAATTACATATTCTCTCTCCGAATCATCAAAATAACCGTACTTCATTTACTTATTTTTTATTTACTATTTTTTGTCTTTTGGTAATTTGTCAAACCAGGTTTTCTTAAGGATAAGTGTACATACTCCGGCAATGACTATACTTACGATGGTAGGTACAGTTTCTAGCAGAATTAGGTAAATTGGGAATACCACAAGGGCTGTCTGCCAAACAATACCAATGAACACATTAAACATATCCATTTTGAAGTTTTTATTGGGTTCAAAAGTTGAATCCTCAGCAACTACTTTATCATGGATAGGTTTCCAAAATCCCCAAGGACGTACATTTTTGTAGAAATTCTTAAGCACATCTTCATCAGTGGGAGGTCTGCTATAGGTGCCAGCTACTGCTCCAATTAATGAGATGATAAGAATAAATGGGAAAAAATAAAGGGGATGTAAATCAGATATTTTGAAGAGGAAGGATTTTTCTTGCATTCCAAGTATGTATGCGTGCAAACCTTCAACTGTCTCAACTTCTTCTACAGATTCATTCTGATGTGAAGCGGATATTTGTGCATCCATAGGAATGGTGCTTACATATTCTTTATACTCTTCTGCTGAATATTTTGAATTAACAATGGTGCTATTCACCTGGAACGTAAATATAAAACCAAACAGTCCTGGTATTAACGCAATAATGATTCCGCTGGTCATTCCCCAGAAGAAACCCTGAGAATTAAATCTCCACCAATACCATTTTAAGACGTTTGCAGCAACATATGCTCCATAGAGGGAAGATACAATCCATTGCAATACTTCATTAACATCCTTGGCAAAAAAACCAAAGAAAATACTTACTGCAACAAGTAGAAGCCCGGAAATGTAAGTAATTGTCTGAACCTTCTTTTGTTCCGCATTGGGGTTGATATATTTTAAATAGATATCATTTACTACATAAGCTTGTGCTGCATTTAATGTTCCCGCAAATGTGGACATGAAAGCTGCCAATAGCCCGGCAAGCAATAATCCCATTAAGCCGATTGGTACAAATTGATTAATTGCTGAAGGAAGAATTTGCTCAAAATCAAGCCCTTTTCCAGGTACCATCAGGTCAAGTTTATTATAAAACAATAAACCTAAAACAGCAAAACCTGCGATCATGAAATAACGAATAGGCATAAGAATTGCCGAAACTGAACCACTCATCAGAGCAGCTTCTCTTTCAGATTTGGTAGAAAGGATTTTTTGCATATCGTAGGTAGGAGCAGGGCCCGCCATACTTACCAGGATTCCCTTAAATACCATCATCATGAAAAACACAGTGAACAATGAAAAACCATCATTACTTATTTTCTGGTTTACTTCGTCAATAATACCTGTCCAGTCCATGGTGAGCTCCCAGCCAAAGAATGGGCTTAACCAACCTTCCGGTACGATAAGAGGATTGTCAGAAACGGCCATCATGGCTATAATTCCAATGACGATACCTGAAACGGCCATGATCGTATATTGTATCACGTCAGCCCAAACAATACTCAACATACCTCCAAGAAGTGAATAGAAAATGGCAAAGCAGGTGAATACTATTCCATAAAAATGAGGAACAAATTCTATCGGAATGTCGATTGGAATGTATTGACTGAGGAATTCCCAGGGGACGAATATTTCGACAAATTTTCCAATACCAATGAAACCGTAAGCCAGGTAACCAAGTCCCATTATTATAGCGAATATCACCACAATAATGTGGGAATACTTAGCCCCTTTGTCAAATCCGAATCGGGTACCTATCCATTCTGCTCCTGTAGTAACACCGGATCTCCTCAACCAAATGGCAAGAAAGATCATTAAAAATATTTGGTTAAAAACAGGCCATAGCCAAGGTAACCAAACACTTTTTATTCCATATACAAAAAGAATGGTTACTAGCCATACCGTTCCTGAAATATCAAACATACCTGAAGCGTTGGATAAGCCAAGCATATACCAGGGAAGTTGATTTCCACCAAGCAGATAGGATTGTTTAGATTTCTGCGCCTTCTTTTTTAAGGCGAACCCGATAATTACCGTCGTTGCCAGGTAGGCAAGAATGATAAGAATGTCAATTAAATGCAGTTTCATTTTTTAAAAATTAAATTCCTCAAACCGTAAAGTCCAAAAACTCTTTTTTGGTTTTCTCATAAACATCTTTGCTAAACATGAAAAGTTGAGCAGGCTTGTGAGCAACACCTTTTTGTTTTTCATTGAGTGGAACCAGGTAGTTCATCCTCGATATTTTCTTTCGAAAATTTCGTTTATCGTAGGTAACTCCCAATACCTCTTCGTAAAGTTTTTGTAACTGACTAAGGGTGAATTTTGTAGGTAAAAGTTCGAAGCCGATGGGGTTGGTTCTGATTTTTGTTCTTACCGCTTCAAGGGCCAAAGATATGATTTCTTTGTGATCATATGCAAGGTCTGCGGGCTCATTTACCGGATGCCAGATTAATTTTCTTTCTCCAGCCCTAATTTTGACTTCGTTTATATTTAAAAGAGAATAGTAGGCTGTTGTGATTACCCTGTTTTCAGGATTGAGTCGAATACTTTCAAGCCAAAGTTTGTCTTTAGTTTTACTCAATCTTTCAGGATGCCCAAAAGTGCCAAACTGTTCAAGGTAAATGTTTTGAAAACCTGTAAGATCAAACAATACGCGATTAGCCGCTTCGTCCAGATCTTCATCGTTGAAAACGTGGTTTCCAATTAATGTATAATCATCAATTAAGACATTTCCTGTTTTGTCATCCACTAGCGTACGCTCAACTAATAACACCTTGAGCGTTTCAGAATCAAATCCAAAAACCACACAATCAATGGAAAAATTAGGACTAAGAATGTGTTTTTGCATGAAAAAATAAATTGTACTCTATACACTAAGGATCAATAATTGCGAATTTATGATAAATTATGAGGGTTGACAAGTCTAATTTGCATTTTTTGTACTA
>JBNLGO010000007.1:0-51425 GCA_050306095.1 Cyclobacteriaceae bacterium | reverse complement strand
GTATTGATATTATTGACCTATTTACCTCTTTACTTCTCAGGCGTAGATTATAAACTGGCATTTATCAAGACGGGTGAGTGTTATATTCCAACCCTTTTATTAAGTGGAATATTCTTACTGCAATTTCTAGTTTACCTGACTTTAATATTTATCGATATCCGGAAAAACATTGATAATGTAAAAGGAATCAAAAACATGTACCTGGAGCGATATCTTCTGATTTCACAAGCTATTACACTATTGACTTTTGGGATATTGATTTCAGTGGTGATGCTTCGACTTAACCTTATCTTCATCCCGATTTTGACATCTCCCATTTACTATTTTGTAATTTACATGGTGTTAGTTCATCCAGAGGTCTTTTATTTATGCAAATTTTCTAAAATAGAAATTGCGCATAAAAAATATAGCACCAATGAGCTCTCCAATGAATTTGTGAATCAAACTTATCAGGAGATCGTACAGTTTATCCGCCAAAATAAGGTGTATTTAAACGGCAAGATTACTCTACCAGATTTGGCCTTTCAAATGAAAATACCAGCACATCAAATGTCACAAGTTATTAATAGAAAGTCGCAGCTTAATTTTAATGACTTCATCAATAAATTCAGAACGGAACATTGCAAAAACATACTTCTTGATGAAGAATATAGTCATTATACCATGGAAGCCATTGGAGAACTTTCGGGGTTTAAAACAAGGCAAACGTTTATTAAATCCTTCAAAAAATTCTATCATCAAACCCCTTCAGAATTTATGAAACTGAAAAAGCAGGCGGTTTAATTTTCACAATAATGAGGCTAGTTGTTGAGAATTATAATTTTTGACAAACCCACCCTGAATACCATTTTCTGACTATTCATTTTTCGTTTTATTGTACTGTGCAATAATCATTTGTAAAATGAAAACCCCAAAGCATTCATATATAAAATCAACCATTAAATTCTTAGCTATGTTATTGATATTAATTATAACAGCATTCATTAGCTGTAAAAATTCTGATGATCTTGTAAACCCCAGTAACAGTAATCAACCACCGGTTATAATTGATGACGATGACAAAAAAGTCAATCCAGATGAATTGGATTTCAGTAATGTAGAAGGATGCGATGGCCAAATCTATAATGAACCCAGCACCTCCCCATATGTTTTACCTTTTAAACCCGGAAAATCATTTAAAACTGGTTTGACCAATTGTTCTTCCTCTTATCATGCTTCAGGCAAGCCTGATCAATATGCATATGATTTTAATATGCCTGAGGGAACAAAATTTAGAGCATCAAGATCTGGTACGGTAAGCCAAGTAATAAATGATCAGCCAAGTGAAGGCGGAGGTTCTGGTAATTATGTGTTAATTGATCATCATGATAATACGTTTGCGTATTACCTACATTCACCTAAAAATGGTATTTCAGTAAAAGTGGGCGATGAAGTAGTACAAGGGGAGTTGTTAGGAGTAACAGGAAGGTCCGGTTTGGCGGGTTATCCTCACTTACATTTTATAGTTGTAAAAAACCCTCCGGCATGGCCGTATAGTGCCATACCTGTTTCATTTAAAAATGCGATACCATTAGAAGTGCCACTTAAAAGTCATAAGGTTTATAAAGCAGGTCCCCTATAATATTTAATGGTGATAAAATAAATTCAGTTCAATCAAGATGGTTATTCGATTTGTTGAGGCGCTGTCTCATCACTGTCGAATTTCCATCTTTCACCATAAACTAATCTGTAATTATCAAGTAACAACAGGCTCTGTAGTTTATAGAATATGGTAGCTTAATTGTATTGTATAATCGATTTAATTTTTCTCTGCTAACTCCAATTCATCAGATAGTTCGGTAATTGTAGAAATTTCTGTATTTGATAAGCTAAGATTCATTGCTCCGACATTGTCTTTTACTTGTTGTGGATTTCTTGCGCCTGCCAAGACACATCCCATCGCTGGTTGTCGCATTGTCCAGTGAAGTATGACTTGAGAAAGTGTAGCATGATGATCATCCGCAATTGGTTTGATCTTTTCCAGTATAGCATTGATTCGTTGAATGTTTTCAGGCATAAAATGTTTTAATCCTTTCCTGGAATCTCCTTTATTGAATTTTTGTTCAGGCTTCATTTTACCTGTGAGCAATCCTCTTTGAAGTGGACTATAAGGTAAAATGCTCATTCCTTTTTCCTGAGCCTGTGGAACCAAGTCTTTTTCTATGCCACGATTTACCAGGCTGTACGGCACCTGATTTGTTGCCAGAGAAAGGGTATTTAATGCTTCATCAACTTGCGATGCCTTGTAATTGCATACCCCAGCTGCGCGCACTTTTCCTTCATCAATCAATTCCAATACTGCTTCCATGGTTTCAGCAATAGGGGTAGTGGCATCCGGCCAATGAATCTGGTAAAGGTCAATATATTCCACGCCAAGTCTTTTGAGACTATCTTCACATTCTTTTTTAACCCGGTGTTTTGCGGACCATTTATGTATTTTAATGGGATTTCCATCAAAATCTTCCGTATCAAAATAATACGCTCCTTCGTGGGTCTCCCAATTCATCCCATATTTAGTCAATATTTGAAAGTTGTCACGCGGAATCCCTTTGATTGCCTTTCCTATTAATTCTTCACTTCTACCAAACCCATACACAGGTGCCGTATCTATGGTGGTTATTCCAACATCAATGGAAGTTTTAACAGCTTCAACGCCTTCTTTTTGATCGGCTCCTCCCCACATCCAGCCACCTATCGCCCAAGCACCAAATGCAATTGGACTTACTTTTATTTCTGAATTTCCTAATAATATCTTATCCATATTGTTTCTTTTCTCAGGCATTTCAAAATGGAACATATCATAGTTTTTACTTTACATCAAGGCTTTTATTATAATGGTGTTAATATAAAGTTTAAGTGGTATTTCCATCTTTTACAATAAGAAAAAGAACACATATGATTAAATATTCCCATTGACAATGAGGCAAAGCTCATTCTTTTTTATCATTGTAAATTTCCCGCAAATGTATGTAGAACATAAAATGAAATGAAAAGCCTAATTGTAGCCGGAATAGTACTGATACTACTCCTGTTAAGTTTAATTATTAATAAAAAAGACAAAGATAGGTCTGACAAATACCTGATCTTTTATTTGTGTTTTGCTTTATTAAAGCAAATATACTTTTATACGGAAACTTTTGGGATTGTTAACCACAGTACATGGATGCTTTTAGGAAGAGGCGTATATTTATTGAATGCACCATTATTTTTCACCTATGTCTATTCCCTGTTAAGTCCAAAAAAATTGTCATATACACTATGGATAATCCTATTGGCTCCATTTGTATCATACTTTATTCATTTCTTATATTTTCATTGGTTTGTATTTAAAGAATCAATCCTTGCCATTGAGTCAGGATTATTATTGATCGATGGTGAACCATCAATATCTTGGTTCATTTTTGTTGTTTTACTAGTAATTATAGAGCCCATCTATCTGATATGGTTTTACCTCATGTTATATCGATATAAGAAAGGTTTGATCCATGAATTCTCAAATCCGGATAAAATCAACTTTAAATGGTTGTATTTCCTTTTTCATTTGTGGCTAATAATAACAGGGGTACTCACACCATTAAGTTTGATTACAATCGGCGTTTCATGGATATCTTCAGAAACATTGGATTTTTTTATACAATTAACCTCATTAAGCTTCTTTTTTGTGCTGGGTTATGTGGGAATCAATCAAAAAAATATATTTGTTCATGCCGAACTTCTTAATTTCAGTTATAAAAAACCCAAAAAAGAAACCTATCTGAAATCTGGCCTCTCCGAGGTTCAAGCCAGCAACTATCATAAACAATTATTGCAAATAATGGAGAATCAACGACCTTATTTAAATAGTGAATTAAGAGCCGGGGACCTTGCAAAAATTATGGGTATATCTGTCAATCATCTATCTCAAATTTTGAACCAGGTTCAAAAACAAAATTTTTTCGATTTTATGAATAGTTACCGGATCAAAGAAGTAATCAAAAAGATGAATGATCCAAAATATCAACATTATACCCTGTTGTCAATGGCTTTAGATTCAGGATTTAATTCCAAAACTTCCTTTAACAACACATTTAAAAAAATTATGCAAACCACCCCCTCCAATTATTATGGTCAATTAAAGGAAAATAAAGGCTAAAAGATGGTTCAAGCCTATAGGATAGTACGATCGCCTTCCTTGTTATCACTAGTATAGCATCTTAAATAAATCCAAAAGATGATGAAAAAATATTGTGTACTAGTATTAGCTGTGCTTTTATCATGCTCAGATGACCTTCCTAAAAACAGCAACTACGTTGAGACTAAATTATACCTGGGAAAAAAGCCACAACAGCCATTAATAGTGGCATTTGGAGGGGCAGATGGTGGTAATTCCTGGACAATTGACCGAGTGAAAGACAAGCGTGACAGCTTGATAAGTAAAGGATATGCCTTTCTTGCTGTTGGTTATTTTAATACAGATAGCACTCCCAAAGAGCTTGATCGTATTTCCATAGATGTTATTCACAATGCCATTGTAAAAGCTGCAAAAAACCCACAAGTAAATGAGAAAAAAATAGCTTTACTTGGTATGTCTAAGGGGGCAGAGTTAGCGCTGCTTTTGGCAAGCAAATATAATGACATATCGTGTGTAATAGCAATGTCACCTGGTAATGTGGTTTTCCCAGCCCATACCATTTCTGCCTCCACATCTTCCTGGAGCATGGAAGGTGAGGAAATTCCTTATGTACCAATGAAAATGAGTGCAATTCCTTCTGTAATAAAAAACGATCTTCGTTCAGCTTATATGATCATGCTGGAAGATAAAAAAGCTGTTGAAAAGGCCTTAATACATGTAGAAAATATTGCAGGGCCTATTTTATTTTTGTCAGCAAAAGAAGATGAATTTTGGCCATCTACAGAAATGAGTAATGCAATGACTGAAAGATTATATAATAATTCATTTAGATACTATCATAATCATATAGCCATTGAAGGTGGGCATTACGAGGTCTTTGATCATTTTGACGCTATCTATCAGTTTTTAGAAGTGAATTTTCCTGCTAAATAAATTTAGGATATTGTCTTCATATGGAGCTGAAATTCTACTCACATTAATAATTGGAAAATAATAGGCCCTATAGAACGAGGTCAGGCGGGCAAATTTACCTAATGTATAAAACCAGGGGTAAGTTTGTCTGATCTAATTCTTTTTACTTTCAATCCAATCATTAATTTGGGTTTCTAAAATAGTCAATGGAATGCAACCGTTTTCCAGTACTTTATTGTGAAATTCACGAATGTCAAATTGATCACCTAATTCATTTTCTGCCTTGGTTCGCAATTCTCTAATTTTAAGCTGTCCCATTTTATAGGAAAGTGCCTGACCTGGCCAAGCCATATATCGCTCAATCTCTGAAATGATTGAAGATTCTGATTCAGCCTCATGTTCCAATGAAAACTCAATAGCCTGTTCTCTGGTCCATCCTTTAGCGTGTATGCCTGCATCTACTACTAAGCGGATGGCCCTATGCATTTCAGCGCTCAGCATTCCATAATATTGGTAGGGATCTTCATACAACCCTAATTCATTACCCAGGGACTCGCAATATAAGGCCCAACCTTCACTAAAGGCGCTATAAAAAGCAGTCTTTCTAAAGCTTGGTAAGCTATCGTTTTCTTGTTGAATGGATAATTGGTAGTGATGGCCAGGAATAGCCTCATGTAAAAAGAGGTCTTCATCACTAAAAGTATTGTATTTTTCTACTTCGGGAATAGGCACATAAAAAATTCCTGGTCGGCTACCATCTAGCGACGCCGGGTTATACTGAGCACTTGCAGATTTTTCTCGAAATGCCTCTGTTCTTCTGACCTCAAATTCAGTTTTTGGTACCAAATCAAAAAGTTTGGTCAAATTTGGTTTCATGCGTTCATGAATTGCGTTGAAATTATCGATTACCTCCTGTGGATCTTTAAATGGCATTAATTCTGGTTTATTTCGTACGTAATCGTTAAAAGCAATGATATCACCCTCAAAACCCACCTGCTCTTTGATCTTTTCCATTTCACTGGTAATGCGGTTCACTTCGCTCATTCCTAAATTAAAAATGGAGTCAGCCGAAATATCTAGTGTTGTGTAAACCTTAATTAAATATTCATACAATTCGCTTCCTTCTGGTATATCAGAAAGGCCAGAGGTTTCACGGGAAGCTGGTAAATATACTTCCTTAAAAAAAGTCGTTAGCTCCGTAAATTTTGGTATAATCTTTTCTTCGACCATTAATCGATATTTTCTCGTCAGAGATGATTTTTGTTCTTCCGTAAAATTTTCAGGAAAATTGAGAACAGGTCGATAGTATAAATGGTCTTCTATTGGCCCATTGGTCATAACTTCTAGCTGAGGAATAACTTTCACAGTTAATGCTTTTGGTAAAACATCGCCTACCTTTATTCCATCTTTCATGTTGATAATAGCTGTATCGACCCATACCATAAAGTCGTCAACCCTTTTCAGCCAATTTTCATAATCTATTTCAGTATCAAATGGTTGGGCACTTGCTCCTGATGCTAGTTGGCCCATGGTATTTGGTAGACTCCAGAATTGGTTAATCGGCGTATAATCAGTTTCAAATGTAAGGCCTTCCTTGCCCATAGAGCATGTCCATTTTAACATTTTATAGCTAATCTGATCACTTTTATTCAGATTCTTATCATCGAATTTTTCTAGTTCATTCAGGTAGAAATCATATCTTTCACCTATGGCTGTATTAAAAGAATCCGTAATATTTATTGTTAAGTAGTCATTGTATCCTTCTATTCCATCATAAGTTGCCCCGATGGGATAATATTTATATTTGCTCTGGTAATACTCTTCAAGGAGATTAGAAAAATCCGCAGCATTTAGTTGTGGTTTTTGAGGTTTTTCTTGTGTGCAGGCAAAAAACAGAAATGCCAAAAAAGAAAGGAGTAGGGCGGTTCTCATATCTGAATGCTTTATTGAGGTAATAATTTAATAAAAATATTGCAAAATAAGAATCGTTACTTTTTCCATCTTCCTGCTTTCTTTAGTGCTTCGGCAATGATCCATTCTACCTGACCATTTGTACTGCGAAATTCATCCGCAGCCCACTTCTCCACTGCCTTTAGCATTTCCGGATCCACCCGTAGTACAAATGGTTTCTTTTTACTCATAAACTTCCCTACTTTTAATATTCCCTTTCCTTTTCCATTAAAACAGTGGTGCCACCATGGTCATTCGTAATTCCCAATGCTTTCCATCCTTCCAAAGCCAGTGCATCTAAACGTTTCTCAAATTTACTTAAACTTTCAAAAGTTCCTTTTCTTACGATTTTATAAGTCCTCATAGTAGATTAATGATTTAAGGTGCCGGTATTTACAACTGGGGCTGCATCTTTGTCAGAGCAAAGAACCACCATAAGATTACTAACCATGGCAGATTTCTTATCCTCATCCAACTCTACAATATCATGTTTTGACAATTCTTCCAACGCCATCTCTACCATACTTACAGCTCCTTTTACGATTTGATGTCGGGCAGCAACAATGGCTGTGGCTTGCTGACGACGAAGCATTGCTCCCGCAATTTCGGATGCATAGGCCAGGTAACCAATTCTCGCTTCAATTACTTCTATACCAGCTATGGCTAATCTTTCCCCAAGTTGGTGTTCCAGTGCGTCATTGATTTCATCCAGACCAGATCGTAATGTGATTTCTTCTTCTTCATCATCAAAATTATCGTATGCATAGGAGCCTGCTAGTTTTCGTACAGCAGCGTCACTTTGGATTCGAACAAAAGTCTCATAATTATCCACTTCAAATGCGGCTTTGTAGGTATCCGTCACTTTCCATACCAGGATAGCGCTGATCAGAATTGGATTTCCCAACTTGTCATTTACCTTTACCCGCTCACTATCAAAATTTCGTGCACGAAGGGAGACACTTTTCTTTACATAAAATGGATTGACCCAATAGAATCCGTTCTTCTTGACGGTTCCTTTATATTCTCCAAATAGGGTTAGGACTTTCGATCCATTAGGGTAAACGAAAAAGAATCCTGGAAAAACGATTGACCATAAAAAGCCAATCGCAAATAGTCCATTTCTAACGGCTACTAATCCAAAAATTAGAAATACAAACAGTAAAATGGTTACAAAAAGCATAATATAACCAGAAATGGGTTGAATGGTTTTTTCTTTCATAGCTTTACTATTTAAAATGATATTAAAATGATATCACTATGTACGAATGTATTTAAATAAAGGTTGCAAACCTAGTTTTTATCGAAATATAGATGTGGTGAAATTCAGCTAATCGAACAGGAAGATAGACCTGAATTTAAATGATAAGTACAATCGATTGTGTATTAAGTGATAGTTTCGTATCTTTAATAGTCATTTTGACTACAACCCAGCAAACCGAATTTTTTAATAGAATGACGAAACTTTAAAGAGGAAGAATATGAAGTATGTGTGGATTTTAAGTTTGTTGATACTATCGGTCACATTTTCAACTGCCCAGGTCAAACCTATCGCAGACGGACATGAAAAATTTCTTGGTAACATTTATAGTTCGGCTCAATTAACTGGCTTCACTAATTATTGGAACCAGGTAACACCGGAAAACGCCGGGAAATGGGGAAGTGTAGAGGGTGTAAGGGATCAATATAATTGGAGTCAGCTAGACAATGCTTATGCACTGGCAAAAGACAATGGATTTCCATTTAAACTACATGTGTTGATCTGGGGAAATCAACAACCGTCCTGGATAGAATCATTACCAAGTGATGAGCAATTAGCTGAAATCATTGAATGGATGGATACATTGGCTGCTCGCTATCCGGATATTGATTACGTGGAGGTAGTAAATGAACCACTACATGACCCTCCTTTTGGAGCAGGTAATGGAAATTATTTAACGGCATTAGGTGGGACTGGTAGCACAGGATGGGATTGGATAGTTAAGTCATTTGAATTGGCAAGAGAGCGTTTTCCAAATGCAAAATTGCTTTTAAATGATTATGGAATAATTAATGACGCATCTAAAATTAATACTTACCTAAAAATCGTAAATATTTTAAAAGGCAAAAATTTAATTGACCAATTGGGAATACAGTGCCATGCGTTCAATGTAAATGACCTTGCTGCGGAGACCATTACAAGTAATCTCAATCTTTTAGGATCAGCCGGAATTCCGATTTATGTGACGGAGTTAGATATTGATGGGGAAACAGATGATAAACAGCTAGAAAGATATAAAAGAGTATTTCCGGCGCTTTGGGAAAATGAGCATGTTAAAGGTATCACTTTATGGGGCTTTAGATCAGGAATGTGGAGGACTGCCGAGAAGGCATACCTTATCAATACAGATGGAACTACTGAAAGGCCCGCACTGCAATGGCTACGGGAATATGTGTATTATACAATCCCTGGTAATATTACAGGCCTTGAAGATGAAAATGAATTTAAATTATATCCTAATCCGGTTACGTCAGGAGAATTTACTTTGCAGGGAATTGAATCTATGAAATCTATAAAGATTCGTGATCTCCAGGGCAATGTAATTCAGTCATTTTCTATTAACAATGAATCAGCATTACAAATAAATATCAACCAGGCGCCCGGAATATATTTCGTGGAATTAGGTAATGGTCGGAATGTCACGTACAAAAAATTTGTGCTGAATTAATAGACAAAAAATTTTAGAATCTTTCTGATTAATTCTTTTTTAGACCGCTGTAGAGATGCAGCGGTCTTCTTTTTATCCTATCAATAATATAATTTTATAGCCTAACAATTTATTTGTATGGATTCGATAGAAATCTTAGTGAGTATAAGAAAAATAGTTCGTTCTCTTAACCTTGAATCTAAAAGCATTCAAAAGGAATTTGGATTAAGCATTCCACAATTACTTTGCCTCAATCATCTTGAAAAATGTGAAAATCACGAATCAAATCACAAGAATTTGATGGAACTCCTGTGCTTGAATTCCAGTACGGTTACAGGAATAGTTAATCGACTTGAAAATAGGGGATATATAAAACGTATTCGGCATATCAGCGATAAAAGAGTTACTACCTTAAAACTCACCGATACGGGATTAAAACTACTGGTTGAGGCTCCAAATGTTTTGCATGATCGTTTGTCAAATAAATTGGATACCTTATCAATAGACGATAGAGAAATGGTAAAAAAAGCACTGGAAATCATCACTTCTGCTATGGAAATCAAAAAATTACCTGCCTACCCTTTGCTTACCTCTGATGAAATTAATGAATAATAATTTCGCCTAAGTTTTGATTAAAAAATATGTTCTATAGAACATTTTATTAAATTTGTGGATATAAAAGTTGCCGATAAGAGTTAATTACTCTTGTTAATATGGTTTATTTTATATGATCTGCTTGAACTATGAAGCTGTATTGTAGGGCTTTAGATACATCTTCAAATTACCCATCATAGTGAGTTCATCATTATTTACAGCATCAATATTTAATAGGTCATGCGTAGAATTTAACTACAAAAGATAAACAATTGTTAAAGCGGGAAAATTTTAACCCATTCTTAATATATCAACAAATGAATAGCAGAACATTGGTTTGTAGTAGGATCATTATACCGCTAAAAGTTTCGTGGGTATTCATAGTTGTAGCTATGTTTTTATCTGTAAATGGGTATTCGGTAGATGTTCAATTTTTAAATGAAGATACTGCTAAAATCAACAGTGGGCATATACGGTTGGATTGGGTTTCAGATCATGAAGGGGAATTTGAATTGCAGCAAGCTACTCAACATGATTTTAATGATGCTAGAACAATTTACAAGGGCCATGATAAAGCCAGTTTTATTTCGGGTTTAACTAATGGCAATTATTATTTCAGAATAAAAGAAAAAGGGAATGATTGGTCGGATCATCTTTTTGTTATGGTTGAATACCAGTCATTAACACTTGCCTTTTCTCTCTTTACAATTGGGGCGATAGTTTTTATCCTCACGGCAGCTGTCATTATTAAAGGCTCCTATAAATACAAAAACGCATCTTAAAAATGGATCATCAAACTTTCATAATCACACCAGAAATTGGATGGGTACTTTTGGCCGGATTAAGTGCGCTTTGGATATTGCTGGGAATATACTGGGGTAAAAAGGCTAAAAACATGGACGGCTTTATGCTGGCTGGAAGAAACGTCGGTTTGGCATTTGGTGCTGCTACTGCTATGGCAACATGGGTCACCTCCAATACTACCATGCTCGCCCCACAGTTTGCCCTTGAGTTAGGAATCTGGGGTATGATAGCCTATTCTACTGCCTCATTTGGATTATTTTTATTTGCACCATTGGCAAAACGTATTAAACAATTGATGCCTACCGGTTATACTAGTGGCGACTTTATCCGCCTCCGATACGGTAAAGGCACCTGGTATCTATTTCTGACGATAAGTATTTTTTACGGATTTACCTGGTTAGTAAGTATGGGAATGGCAGGTGGCATACTTATGTATGCTATTTCCGGGATACCCTATCAGATAGGTATGACCGTGATCATGGCTGTATGTGTCACCTATACTCTTTTTGGAGGGTTGTACGCCGTAATTGGGACCGACTTTATTCAGTCTCTCATTATCTTAATCGGAATTGTAATCGTTGGTGTGGGGGTATTATCCATGGTGGATTTTGGCACCATTCATACGGATGTATTAGCAGAACGGCCAATGCTAATAAATGCTTTAATGCCTGCAGCTATTATGGCTATTTTTAATAATTTGTTATTTGGTTTGGGCGAGGTTTTCCATAGCAATGTTTGGTGGAGCCGTGCCTTCGCAATGCGACCGGAAATAGGTAAAAAAGCATATATTTTATCGGGATTCTTTTGGCTTCCAGTTCCCATCGCAGCAGGATTTATCGCACTCACAAGTGGTTCTTTAGGTATAAATATTACCAGCCCAGATATGGTTGGTCCGTTAGTTGCTGCCAATGTTTTAGGAAAAACAGGTGCTGTTATAGTATTCGCCGTATTCTTTTGCTCTCTCGCTTCAAGCATCGATAGCCTTCTGGCAGCTACTTCAGATTTAATTACAGAAGATATATATAGAAAAATGATCAACCCCAGGGCTGACGAAAAACTACTTCGAAAAGTTTCCGCAGGGATTATCATTGGGCTCGGTGTGCTGGCTTGGATATTTTGTATGCCAAGGATTGGGACATTAGCAACAGTACTATTCTTCGCGGGTCCTATGGTAGGAAGTACTATTTGGCCTATAGCTACCGGACTCTTTTGGAAAAGGGCCAATGCAAAAGGAGCATTTCTCGGTATGTTGCTGGGCAGTATTATTGGTCTGGGAGCCTATTACTTTCTAGGATGGTATACCGCTTCCTTAATTGGAGCATCTGTGTCGATGATTACTGTATTGATATGCACATATGCGTTTCCTGATAATTTTGAATGGAAGACGCTGNACGAAAAACACTAATAACTCATAAATAACCAACATGTATTTCTCAGAAATATTCTTAAATATCATGATAAGCGTTTCGTTGGTGGCAATCGCCATTTCATCTATCACGCTGATTATTTTGGTAGTAAAGGATATTAAATCCAAAAAGCTATGGTAAACGAAAAATTCACACACAGCAAGGAAAAATTAGACGTTGATCCATTGGAATCCGGAGGGCTTAATCCTGATCCGGAATTATTGATCAAAGAAGATGTAATTAGCCTGGATATTCTGAAAAGATTAACCGGTCAGAGTGTTATTTCTGTTAACCAGTTCGATAAAGAGCTGGTAATAGAAATTTGCAAATTTGCCGCCCTATTACAAAGCACAGAAATAGCAGAAAACCATCCATTGGATGGAAAAATTATTGTCACTGCTTTCTTTGAAGCAAGTACCAGAACACGCCTGTCATTTGAGAGCGCAGTGCTTCGATTAGATGGTAAGATCATCAGTATTCCCGAAGGACAAACTACCGGTCAGGCCAAAGGAGAATCCCTGGCCGATATAGGAGAGATGTTTAATGCCTATGGTGATTGCGTGGTTATTCGTCATAAGGAAACGAGTGCCATTGAAGAAATCATGCACAACCTGCGGATACCGCTGATTAATGCGGGTAATGGATCCGGAGAACATCCTACACAGTCTTTAGCGGATTGGTTTGCCATCTTAAAATGGAAGCCAAAATTGATGGAAACTGTCAAGCCAGAAGAGCGTCTTCATTTGGGTATCCAGGGAACACCGGGTAGCATGCGAGCTGTGAATAGCTTCTTGAGAATGTCATTATTATTTAAAGATGGTATAAAGCGAATTTCTATTATTTCTGAAATGGCAGACCCGTTGGGAGATGAATTAACTCAAATCGTGGAAGAGTCCGGAATAGAAGTGGAAATTTTAAATGATATAGAGCAGGTAATAGGCCAACTGGATGTCATCTATATGAATTCTATAGCCTTTTTAGGTGATAGTTATAAATCATTGGATTCCAGGTTTAAACTGGATGATACCTCAAAATTAAAAGAGGGAGCAGTAGTACTACACCCTTTAGCAAGGCTGGATGAACTCGATCCCATTCTGGATGGCACACATCACAATTTGTACTTTACTCAGGCGCATGGGGCTGTCTACATCAGGCAGGCGCTGTTTATCTCCATATTAAATCGATTTGAAAAAATACCGAAAGAAAAAATCTCTATAAAATAATGTGCGGAATTACTGGATACTGGAAGCAAGGTGGCTTAGAGCCTGAAGCGGATAAATACATAAAAACAATGGCGAAGACCCTCTACCATCGTGGTCCCGATGGCTATGGTTTTCATATGGATCAAGAAAATGGGTTGGCGATGGGTCATGCCCGACTTTCCATCATTGACCTGGAAACAGGAAGGCAACCTCTGTTTAACCAGGATCATACAAATGTGCTGACTGTCAATGGTGAGTTTTATGATTACAAAAAAATCAGAACAAACCTCCGGTTAGAAGGATGGGATTTTCATACAAAAAGTGATAGTGAAATAGCCCTGCCATTATATGAAAAATATGGGCTTGATTTCGTTCAACATTTAAGAGGTGAATTTGCATTTTCTTTATATGATGGTGAAAAGGATCAATTAATATTAGTACGTGACCGATTTGGGATCAAGCCATTATTTTATCACATAAATGAAGGAAATGTTTATTGGGGATCTGAGATTAAATCATTGTTTGCCCATCCTGATATACCAAGAAAATTTGATCACAAAGCAGTGTTGCATCAATTGATGCACACGATGGTGCCAGGTACCAGTACCTTTAAAGATGTTCATGCATTGCGCCCGGGTCATATGTTGATCATTCAGAGAAAAGGCGATCAATTGGAAGTTCAGGATAATAAGTATTGGGATATGGATTTCCCATTGGAAAACGAGCGCGACAATTCAAAACCGGAAGAGTATTACATTCAAAAAGTTCAGGAAAAATTAACAGAAGCCGTTGCGCTTCGATTGGAAGCTGATGTGCCGGTAGGCTGTTATCTTTCAGGAGGTATTGATAGTTGTTCTATGCTCGGATTAGCCTCATCTATGCAGCAGTCACCAGTAAAAGCATACACCATTAGTTTTGATAATAAGGCCTATGATGAAGCACATATTGCCAAGGAAATGGCAGATAAGGTAAATGCGGATCAGGATCAGATAAATTTATCAGCGGCTGAATTATACGGTGATAATTATGTGAAAACCATCTGGCACTCTGAGCGAACTTTTTATAATACCCTTGGTGTAGCAAAATGGTGTATGAGTAAACGGGTTAATGAAAGTGGATACCGGGTAGTAGTGACAGGTGAAGGATCTGATGAACTCTTTGGTGGATATCCTTTCTTTAAGCGAGACTTTTTCTTGCATGGAGTGAATAATGAAAATCCTGAAGAAGTTGAGAATTATAAAAAGATGATGGAAGAATCGAATGCTTTATTTAAAGGGGCTATTCTTTCTGAAGACCAGGTAAGTCATGAAGATTTTAATAAAGTATGTGGATTTACCCCTTCATGGATCCAACCCTGGATGCAAACGCTTGCCATAGCCAGACCTTTATTAAAGGATGAAATATTGGAGGAGATTAAGGATTATGATCCAATTGCGGCGATTGCAAACAGTCTTGACAAAGATCAAATTGAAGGGAGGCATGCTCTGGATAAAACCCAATATACCTGGATCAAAACGATGCTGGAATGCCAGATTTTAAACTGGGGTGGCGACCGGGTTGATATGGCTAATTCGATGGAATCCCGACCAGCATTTTTAGATCACCATGTGGCAGAAATGGCGCGAGAAATACCTCCACATTATCGTATCAAAGGAAATACAGAAAAATGGGTATTGCGTGAAGCGATGAAAAATATTCTTCCGGAAACGCTCTACAAAAGAGAAAAATTTGCCTTTATGGCACCTCCGGGCCACACGGAAAAGAAAAAACAAAATGCCATAGAGCATCTGATAGATACTTACATGAATGAAGAAAAAATCAAAGAGGTGGGGCTTTTTGACGTACAAAGATTAACTTCATTTTTGGATGATTACCGAAATGATACGGATACGGTTTCTTTAGTACGAAAAGATGCCTTATTAAATCACCTCATTGGTTTACATATTATTTATCATCAGTTTTTGAAAGAAAATGTATGGGACTCCGAGTTAACTTCGAACGCTTAAAAAATAATATTAATGAGCTCGCTCAGATTGGCAAGTTAGAGGATGGAGGTATATACCGAATGGCTTTTACTCCTGAAGAAAATCAAGGCCGGGAATGGCTGATTGAAAAACTTCAAAAGGAAGAAATTTCTACAGAACTAGATGGAGCTTTAAATATCATTGGCAAATTATCAGATGAATCCAATGTAATGAATCCATCTGTGGTCATTGGATCACACATTGACACCGTTCCTAATGCCGGGGCGTTAGATGGTGCGTTGGGTGTATTAATTGGAATGGAGTGCCTTACCCGAATAAAGGAAGAAGGCATCAAAACTGATTTTCCTTTGGAGCTAGTAGCTTTTAGTGATGAGGAAGGCCGGTTTGGTGGAATGTTTGGCTCCCGAGCATTTTCAGGGCAAATCAATCCTGGTATCATTGAGCAATCCCAGGATCTTTCTGGTAATACGCTTTTTGATGCGCTAAAATTATTAAATCATGATCCGTATTTAGCGTTAGAAGCATCTAGGAAACGTAGCTCTATTCAATATTATCTTGAACTACATATAGAACAGGGTCCTGTACTTGATACAGAAAATTTGTCTGTAGGAGTAGTAACTGATATCACAGGCTTGTTTAAATGGCAGGTACGACTATCGGGTGTAGCTAATCATGCGGGAACCACTCCCATGGAGCTTCGAAAAGATGCTTTTATGGGATTGGCAGATTTTGCGCATGAAATTCCAAGGATCATTGCCGAAAATGGAAGTGATAGTTCTAGAATAACCATTGGAAATGTGACCTTGTATCCCGGATCAGCGAATACCATTCCGGGTAAGGTGGAATTTAGTATCGACGCCAGGGATGTAAGTAGCGATGTAATGCATGAGTTACAAAATGCTTCACGTAAAGTACTTTCAGCCATTGCCAGACGAAGGGATTTATTGTTTGATTTTGAAGAGGTAAGCTGGATAGAACCTGTAGCTTGTGACGATCGATTGAAAAAAAGTATAGAAGAACAAGCTAAGAAATTAGATTTAAGCTATAAAATTATGCCTAGTGGAGCAGCACACGATGCCCAAATGGTTGCTAAAATTTCACCTATCGGGATGATCTTCGTACCTAGTAAAAGTGGGGTGAGTCACTCACCAAATGAGTGGACAGACTGGCATCATATCGAAAGTGGTGCTAACTTAATGCTTCATACAATTTTAGATATAGCTAAGAACAAATGAGTGAACTAGAAAGAGACATACGACCGGAAGATTCACTGGATCCTCTAAAGGAATATTATCACACCATTGTTGATGAAGAGTCGGAAGAGCGACAAGAAATATTAAGCCACCATGAAGTGGCTTTGTTGATTATTGACTTGCAATACCTGGATGCGGCCAAAGGGTTTGGCGTTTTTAAAGACATTACCACTTCCGGAATACCGATTGAGCAACAGGAATATTATTTCGATACATTAAATGGACACGTGATCCCCAATGTACAGCGCCTGTTAAAAACATTTCGGAATAAAAACATGGAGATTATCCATACCAGAATTCAATCCTTGACAAAAGATGGAAGAGACCGTAGTAATGGTCATAAGCGTTTAGGATTGTTAGCCGTCCCCGGAACTAAAGAAGCCGACTTTTTAGAGGAGGTAAAACCGATGGATGACGAGATTATTATCAATAAAACGGCAAGTGGCGTATTTTCTTCGACTAATTTAAATTATGTATTACAAAATTTAAACATTAACGAGCTGGTAGTAGCTGGAGTATATACCAATGAATGTGTGGAGACCACCATTCGAGATGCCTGCGATTTAGGATATTTGGTAACGTTGGTAGAAGATGCCTGTACTACGGTTACTCCTGAGCTTCACGAAGGCACCATCAGAAGTTTACGGGATAGATATGCTTCAATATTAAAAACCGAAGATATTGAAAAACGATTTGCAAAGGTAGATGAGCATGTTATACACCCCGACATCGTTTCCATTAGAAGGGCTGCAGAAGGATAATGATAATAAAATTCCCCCTTACTTTTTTATTCATTAAATTTTTTACCGTATAATTGTGAGTAAGTACTTACAATATGACGACCAAGAAGGAAAACATTATTAATGCAGCTTTGCAGCTTTTTGCCGAAGAAGGGTATGGATCTACTTCTACCAGTAAAGTGGCTAAAGCTGCGGGTGTATCTGAAGGATTAATCTTTCGACATTTTGAAAATAAGGAAGGGTTGCTCAAAGCAATTATTGAGATTGGAGAAGAAAAAATAAAAAACCTGTTTTCCAATATTATTTTCCAGTCAGACCCAAAAGAAATCATTCGAAATGCCCTCACCATGCCTCTGACGGTTATTGAAAGTGAATATGGTTTCTGGAGACTTCAGTATAAATTGAAGTGGGAATTAAAAGAATATAACAACCAGCGGATGGAACCATTGAAAATTTCATTAGCGGAAGCATTTAAAAAATTGGGGTATAAAAATCCAGAGCAGGAAGCTGTGTTGGTACTTATGATAGTGGATGGATTGGCGTCATCCTTATTGAAAGGAACTTTGAAGGATAAAAAAGAGTTTTCGAAATTTTTATTGAATAAATACAACCTTTAAAAAAATTTAATCGTTTCGTAAGTGATTACTCACTATTAAATGAAAATAAAAGCAATCATCACCGGATCTACCGGAATGGTAGGTAAAGGAGTATTACTGGAATGCCTGGAAGATGAAAACGTCGAGTCGATACTTGTGATTAATAGGCACCCGATTGGAATGAGCCACCCAAAACTTAAGGAGGTAATTCATAATGATTTCTTTGATCTCACAAAAATCAAATCTGAATTAGAAGGATACAATACCTGCTATTTCTGTTTAGGTGTTTCAGCACTCGGTCTTTCCAATGAATCATATTATAAGCTCACCTATGAGCTTACGGTAAACTTTGCAGCAACATTGGCCGGTATGAATCCCAAAATGACGTTTTGTTATGTTTCAGGGGAAGGTACAGATAGCCAGGAAAAAAGCAGGGCAAATTGGTCCAATGTGAAAGGTAAGACAGAAAATAAATTGTTGACGCTTCCTTTTAAAAAAGTTTATCTCTTCCGTCCGGGATTTATACAGCCTTTAAAAGGTATAAAATCAAGAACAAAAATTTATAACATCATATATGTTTTATTCTATCCGCTGATTCCGGTTTGGAAGGCTTTATTCCCCAAAAACATAACTACTACGGTAAGAGTAGGCATAGCAATGATACGTGTGGTGAAAAATAATTATCCCCACACCTATCTGCACAATAAAGAAATTAATGAATTAGCTCAAATATGAAATGGCTTAAAAGAGGATTTAAAATGATATTAACAATAATTATTACACTACTTGTAATCTTACTTCTAGGAGGATTTTTTTTCATTAAACTAACCCCAGACTTTGGCGCTCGACCAACTGATCATCAAAAATTAGCTTATGCTGAAACTGGACATTATGTAGAAGGAAAATTCATCAATCTCATTGAAACAAAAATGGACATGAATTTTAAAACGGTCCTGGGTCTACTTGGAGAGCACATTAAAGGAATTCCCAATAGCAAACCGGATTTTGAATTACCGGTAGAGAAAATCGATTCATTGGAAATAGTCAATCATGTGGCTGCGCAGCCTAAAATTACCTGGTTTGGGCACAGTGCGATTTTATTGGAAATGGGCACGAAAAATATATTGATTGATCCAATGCTCACGGATGCACCTTCACCTCATCCCTGGCTGGGTTCAAAAAGATATACCGATAAATTACCCATCGAAATTCAGAAGCTGCCTAGAATCGATGCCATCATTTTATCCCACGATCATTACGATCACCTGGATTATAAATCAATACTTCAGTTAAAAGATAAAACGGATCAATTTTATACCCCCTTAGGTGTAGGCAATCACCTGGAGAAATGGGGTGTAGCAAAAGAAAAAATCCATGAATTAGACTGGTGGGAAGAGATAGCATTTGAAAATATATTGTTGGCATGTACACCGGCCAGACACTTTTCAGGGAGGGGCATAGGGGATAGAAATACAACATTGTGGGCATCATGGGTCATTAAAAGTGCTGACTATTCCATCTATTTTAGTGGGGACAGTGGATATGGCCCACACTTTAAGGAGATTGGTGAAAAATACGGTCCATTTGATTTTGCGATGATGGAGTGTGGCCAATATGATTCGCGCTGGGAAGCTATCCACATGCTACCCGAGCAGACGGCAAAAGCCGGTGATGATGTACAAGCAAAAACGATTATGCCCATTCACTGGGGAGCTTTTACCTTGGCTATGCATTCATGGACAGATCCGGTGGTGCGAGTGACAGAAGCAGCTAAAAAATATGAATACCATATTACCACTCCAAAAATTGGGGAGCCGGTGATTGTCAATTCAGAAACTTATCCTGAGAGCGAGTGGTGGGTGTCAAAAAAGGTATTTTAGTATATTTCTAATAAAAGGTTGGAAGGAGTTTTATAATTAGATTTAAAATTTCTGAAATAAAATCGCAACAAAAACATAAGTTAAAATCGTTATCTTTGGATATATGGAAAAATTAATCCTTAAAATAAAAGATAATAGTAAACTAGATTTTTTCCTTAAACTATTGAAACAACTTGATTTTGTTGAAGTTGAACAATCTTCGTTTAAAAAAAAGCCGACAACTAAAAATTATGATTTTTTTGCTTCCGCAGGCTTATGGAAAAACAAGGATATTAATGCAGATGAACTACGCAAAAACGCATGGAAAAGGAGCAGTTAGTCCTTTGTGATACAAATATCATCATTGAATTTTATAAAGAGAATCTGACAATAATTGATGCACTAAAATCCATAGGTCAGGATGCCCTTGCATTAAGTATTATTACTTCTGGTGAATTGATTTTTGGAGCCTTAAATAAAAGGGAGCTATCAAAAATAAAAAAGGATCTTTCGCATTTAAATATTTTGGCAATTGATAAAGAAGTATGTGACCTGTTTTTAGATTTAATGACAACTTACACTTTGAGTCATAAATTAGACATACCTGATGCCTTAATAGCTGCTACTGCAATAGCTAATGATATTCCATTATATACATTAAACAAAAAAGATTTCAAGTTTATAGAAGGGCTGAGGCTATGGCAATAACAATTTCATTCATTTTAACCCCCACCTTAATTCTCAAAATGATAAACATGCTATTGAATTAAACTCTTTGTAATATCTTGTTTGAACACCTCTTATACCCATTAACAATCAATTCCTTCTCATTGATTTCCACTATAGCAAAGCTGTTGTTTTCCAATCCCGAATAGTCCACCATTCCATTTTGGGTGATATAATGGATACCATTGATTTGTTGAAAATCTTCCTGGTGCACATGTCCCTGGAACACAGCAATGACTTTTCCACTTTGCTCCATAATCTGCTGAGCTCTTTGGAAATTATCAACATAAAACCGGTCACCATCTTGGGTAAAATTATATAGGGTATAATGGCAAAAAATAAGGGTGGGCAATTTAGTTTCCTTTAAATCCTGCTCAAACCATTGCCATTCTTCCTCTGTAAAATGTGCGTCCTGCCAATCAAAATCTCCATGATCGTGATCCCTTTCATCCGCATGAAAATTAGGGTCTAGCACTATAAAATGAAATCCATTGTTGTCGAATGAATAATAACTTTTATTCCAGGGAATATCTGTGTTTTCAATGTTTTCGAGGAATTGTTTTTTGGATATGCTATCTACATCATGATTACCAATGCAATGGTATCGAGGACCATTAAATTTAGCATATTCCTTTTCAATTGCTCGCAAGTATCGTAAGGTTCTTTTTTCTTTCGGTAGTTCATCCTGGTCTTTGAAATCACCTAGGTGGATGGCAAAATCAATCTTTTGTTGATTAAGCTCCATGATGCATTCTGCCATTTTATCCAAAGACTGACGATAGAAACGTACTTCTCCAGGATCTCGGTCGGCATAATGGCTATCGGTCAATAAACCGAAACGAACATGTTTCTTATTATCAATTGAAAATGCTAGCGGAGAAATGGCAGTTGTTCCTGCTAATAAAGTGGATGTCAATAGAAATTTCCTACGACTTATTTTCCAGGACATAGTGTTAAATTGAATAACACTAAGTTAATGAGTTTCATTCTCTGATTTAGATATTATATCTAAAGAATGCCAAGTTGATTTGAAAGGATAAAAAAAAGCTACTCCTTATTAAAGGAAATAGCTTTTTGTTTATAAACTCTAAGAAATAATATTACTGCTGTTGCATCATTTGCTGATTTTGATTTTCACCTTGTTTCAGGTCATCATTATTGATGGATTTTCCACGTCTTCTATTGCTGCTAAAATCCATTTTTCCAATGCGATAACTGAAGTTGATCTTAAAGTTCATATTACGCATGGTATTAACATTATGCTGATCAACGATGGGTGAGGAGATATCTGTAACCATATTCATGGATGAAGTAAGGAAGTTTTCTGCACCAAAACCTATGGAACCTTTGTCGTCATTAAATTTCCTGTTGAGGTTAAGACTATACATGTAGAAGCCACTTTGATAACCTTGCAATTGTACCCTTCTACCCCTGATAAAACTAAATCCCTGAAGGGCCCATTTTTCGGTAAGATTATAACTTCCAAAAATTCTACCACTCACCACAAATCCTGAATTGCTGGCGTTGTACAATGGGTCATCTACGTTGTTATTGAGCACTGCATAGTAACCATCCACTCCTGCATTAAACATGAACTTTTTACCTTTCATAATATTGCCAAAGAGAGAAAGTCCATAGGCATCTTCCTCGCCGATATTTTCATAGGTGGTTAGTGTTACATCATCGTTCAGGTAGTTTCTAACGCGCTGGATTGAACCATTGGTAGATCGTACAAAAGCAGAAAGGTTAATGGAGCTTCCTCTTTTGTAGGTGCTAAATGACAATTCGAAATTGTCAGTGTATTCAGGACTTAAATTTGGATTTCCCTGAGATATGTTTTTTGGATTAGTAGCATTAATATTTGGGTTAAGAAACTGCAAAGAAGGTCGCTGAATTCTTCGATTGTAAGCCAGTTTGACCATATTCCCTTGCTTTAGTTTTTTTGAGAAATTAATACTTGGGACCAAGGCGCCATAGGATGGTATATCCAGTACTTCACTCGTAAGAAAATCAGCTTCTATGGAGGTGTATTCATAACGTGCACCAGCCTTGATACTATAATCTTTTGGTAAGTTTTGTGTAAATGAAAGATAACCGGCAGAAATATTCTGTGAGTAATCGAAAATATTGGTCAATTGACCGACTTGTACCGGTGTATAAGGATCATCCGGACCGTTACTTGAATAAGAGGTATAATCACTATTTACTTGTCTCAAGATATTTTTACCACCAAATTCAAGAATCTGTTTTTCGGTGATTGGTGAAACATAATCAACCTGGAGGGTTAACTCCTTGTTATCACTAAGGTTATCGTTTTTAATTCGGAAAGTATTTGGGGATATCTCCTCATTTTCAAAATCATTTGTCCGGTTATTTATGCTGTATTGAGAGAGGATGCTAAATTCTTTCCCCTTTTTAGCATAAGTTTTAATATAATTTAGACTCATGTCAATCGTATTGGAATGATTGACAAAATCCACATTTTGCACACTTTGGCGAAGAAGTTGGTCATTCTGAAAACTTTGAGATGTCAGGTTGTTTTGCTGACCGCCAGAATTGAATATTCCTAAATTAACCGAGGCAGAAATCCAATTGTATTTGTTGAGTTCGTAGTCATACCCTAAATTATATCGACCAAACATCATATTGCTTTCGGTCTCGGCATGCTGCGTGGTTAAAGTTTGTGTGCCTGAATTGGGGTCAGTTAGATATTGATCATTGGTAAATTCACCATTTATATTGTAGCCGACTCTTCCAAAACCTCCAATTGAAAACCCATGTCGTCCTCTTCTCATGTTACCACGTAGCCCAAGGTTGGAGGATCTTAATCCAGCACTTGAATTAATATTTAATGTAGTTCCCTGGAAGTTGTTCTTTTTGGTAATGATGTTGATAATTCCACCGGTACCTTCTGCATCGTAACGGGCAGAGGGAGAAGTGATCACTTCCACCGATTTTATCTGGTCTGCGGGTATTTGTTTTAGTGCATCAGCTATACTTCCGGCAGTAATAGTAGATGGTCTGTTATCAATTAAAACTTTAATATTTTGGCTACCTCTTAATGATACATTTCCGTCCAGATCCACAGTGAGTAATGGCACGCGTCTAAGTACATCCGACGCATCGCCACCAGTGGTAGTCATATCTTTTTCAGCGTTATAGATAATACGGTCCACCTTTTCTTCGATGAGTTCCTTTTCACCTTGTACCACTACTTCATCCAGTTCTGTAACTGACTCTGTAATTTTAATGGCACCAACATTTTCTGTGTTACCTTTATCAGTAATAACAATTGACTCGATGACTTCTGGATCATAGCCAATAAAGCTTACTACCAATGTATAATTTCCCGCTCGAAGGTCTTTTATGGTGAATTTTCCTTTTTCGTCAGCGATGGAACCACCGACTACCTTTTCCGAATTTTGGACTTTCAATGAAACGGTTGCATATGGAACAGCATCTTTACTTTCACTATCAACTACTTCACCTTTAATTTTACCATATCCAATTTGAGGTTTAGCACCCGGCATCTGAAACCCTTGACCTCCACCTGTCGCACCAGGAGGCATTTGCCCAAATACTAATTGGATTGACAATACTAAAATTCCACTTAAAATAAACTTCTTCATGATTTTGATGTTAATTAATGGTCTTCCATTTGGAATGTTCTGACCTGGTCACAATGCAAAGGAACGATAATTAATGCTATGAGATTTTATAGATAGACCCATTTACCTTTTTAATAGATAACTGACTCCTGAGCATCTATAAAGACAAATGGAATAAAAATTTTACCTCGTTGGTAGATTAAATTTTATTAGTGGTCTATTTAGAGTTCGGATTGAAGGATTTCTTCATGTTTTAACTTTGGAATGACGTAAGTTTGATTATAAACAATAGCGAAGGTGAACTTAAGGTTAGGGAAAAATATAGTAATTGTAGGAGGATTTTTCATCCAGCTTCTCATTTGGCTTACTGTACTTGTAGTACTCCCATTGGGTTGGAAGACTAACTGGCCGGAAGTATTTTGGATTAAACAAGCCTTTACTTTAGTGCTTTTCATGGGCCTGTATTATTTCAATAGTCTTTCTCTTGTTCCTCAGCTTTTATTGAAACAAAAGACGGTATGGTATATAGGGGCCATCGTATTAAGTATCATTAGCATCATGATTTTTATGCAATTTGTAGAGCAATGGATAAATCTTCCTGAGCAATTGCATCGTTCATTTAATCCGGGAAAACCCTATCGTCCAAGAGGACATTATCGCTTTGATTACTATTTATTTATTCTCACGCTTTTGGTATTTGGGATTAGTACAAGTGTGACATTGATAAATTATCGTAATCGTGAAAAAGCCAACAGGGAGTCGTTTGAAAAGCAAAAAATCAGTACAGAGCTGGCTACATTGAAATCTCAAATTAACCCTCATTTTTATTTTAATACACTTAACAGCATTTATGCTTTAGCAGCCATTGACACTTCACTGACGCAGAAAGCTGTGCATATGCTTTCTAAAATGATGCGCTATGTGTTATATGAAAGCCAAAAAACAGAGGTAATGCTTAGCCAGGAGATTACATTTATTGATCATTATATCGAGTTAATGAAATTGAGGCTATCAGATAAAGTAGTGGTTAATTATGAAAAACCAAATACAATAAAAGAGGTTTTAATTGCGCCTATGTTGTTTATGCCCTTTGTTGAAAATGTTTTTAAACATGGAATCAACCCTGGTGGAAATAGTCTCCTTGAGATTAAAGTTGAACAAAATGAACACGAAGTGAAGCTTATTGCAGAAAATGCGATTTATGAAAATGAAGGGATGGATATTGAAGAAAATAAGGGAATCGGACTAAGTAATACAAAAAGAAGACTTGAAATATTGTATCCACATCATCATTCGCTTATTATTGACAATGATGCTGAAAAATTTAAAGTGACACTCATACTACAACTAAAAGGAGTGTAGTAAATCATTAATTTAGTCGTAAATAAATAAACGGGCAGTTTAACAATGAAAATCAGATGTATAGCGGTAGACGATGAACCATTAGCCCTGGACCTGATTTGCTCTTACATTTCACAAACACCTTTCCTGGAACTATCTGCTCGCTTTGATAATAGTATTGATGCACTCAAATCAATTTATGATGATCAGGCCGATGTGATATTTTTGGACATTCAAATGAAAGGAATGACCGGTGTAGAATTGGCAAGGGTACTATCATCAGGCCAGCATGCTATTAAAATAATATTTACCACCGCTTATGATCAATTTGCTATTGAAGGCTATAAAGTAGATGCTGTCGATTATTTATTGAAACCTTTTAGTTATGAGGAATTTCTCCGTGCTTCCAATAAAGTGAAATTGCTACTAGAAGATAGGCAAAGCGTCCAAATTCAGGAACCAAAGGAAGAATACTTATTTTTGAAAGTAGAACATTCGCTGGTACGGGTAGCTTATGATGAGATAAAATACATAGAGGGATTTAAGGATTATGTAAAAGTTCATTTAGAGAATGATAAGATAATCTTGTCGCTAACCAGTTTAAAAAATCTGGAGGAAATATTGCCCAGTCATTTATTTATGAGAATACACCGTTCTTATATTATTTCTTTATCCAAAGTAGATTCCCTCACCAAAAATTCAATTCAAATAGGGAAAATGTATATTTCTGTTACGGATAATTACCGCGAACAATTTGACCAGTTTGTGAATAAGTGGAGGAATTAATCAACTATTAATCTGCATTATCTTCACTTCTACCCGCCGGTTTTTTGCCCGGTTTTCTTCCGTATCTGAGGGCGCTACAGGATATCGGCCCCCAAAGCCAATGGTGGAAATTCGGCCTCTCTCTATGCCAAATTGCACCAGATATTCTTTGATTCGATCTACTCGATCTTGCGACAACACTTGATTGGCCGTTCTTCCGCCAAGTCCATCGGTATGACCGGATAATTCAATTTCTAAAGAGGGATTTTCCATCATGAGTTGTAGCAGACGGTCAAGCGTAGGCATGGATTTATCCAATAGATTAGCTTGCCCCCGTTCAAAAAATAAGTTATTGAGCGTCACTACCTGACCCACTTCTATTGGCATCAGCTTGACTATTTTTACCATGGTCTCGCCCGGTTGAATGCCCTCCAGGTTTACTTCATCCTCAAAAGCAATAAAGCCAGGAGCGCTCACATTGAATTGATGCTTTCTTCCTGCCTGGACGAAAATATTAAATTCACCTGTGATCTTATCCGAAATAGAACGATAGGCATTGTGATTATCCTGGTTTTGTAGGAATACATCACTGCTGATTGGCAAATTGGTTTTACTATTGATCACTCTTCCGGTAAATGCAATCAAATCGGTTTTGGGTTTGTCAGATTGATCTTGCCAAAGTGGAATGCGATAAATATTTTCCTTGCCATCCCGTGAACCTTCCGAAGAAACAAAATAAGCATAATCACCGCTGGAAGTAATACTAAAGTAGGCATCCCAACTGGAGGTGTTGACTGCCGGCCCCATGTTTTTAGGAGGCGACCAGTTTTGCCAGCTTTCGTCTAGCCGAGTGGTTTTATAGATATCACTCTGACCATAACCACCATGGCCTTCTGAAGCAAAATATAAAGTTCTGCCATCCAGGGATAGGAAAGGAGAAAATTCAGCTTTGGCCGTATTGATAATCCCACCCATATTTTTCGGTTTGCTGTATTGGTTAGGCCCCGTTTTATTACTTATGAATAAATCCTGGTCGCCGTGGGATTCATCATTTTCTATAGCAAGGATGATGTGTTCTTGATCCGGTGAAAGGTAGAAATCCTGGTATTTAGACTTGTTTTCAAAGTCAAGAATTTCAATTTTCCTGGGTTTACTCCAGCCACTTGCGGTTTTAGTAGAGATCGAAACCCCTGGGCTAACTTTTCCATAGGGACCATAGCCATTGATCACAAGGATTGAATTTCCATCCGGAGAAATAGAACATATTCCATTGGACAAATTATCGTTCAATGGAGCTCCAATATTAAAAGCCTTTGTCCATTGCCCGTTTAAATACTTTGAGAAATAAATATCCTGAGGATCGGCTATACCATCCACATTATCAGGGGAGAAAAGTCTTGAAAAATATAGGGTAGTACCATCATGCGAAACCAAAGGTTTTACCTCCGTGTATCGTGAATTAATGGCTTCAGTTAGCAGTTCTTTTTTCTCAGCAAAAGTTACTTCCTGCTCAATATTGAAGTTAGCCCCCCTCAATTCCGACTTTATCACATCTAGTCCTTCTGCATCCAGTACACCAATGGCATCCACCTGGTATATTGCAGGTTCAGTTATGCAATTAATATTCAATTCGATGGTTTCCACTTTGTACATCGTTCGCGGCATGCTGATGATCAATGTCCTAAAGTCCTGTTTAATCCTTTCAGCGTTTTTTTGGTAAATCAAATGATACTTGCCATCTGTGTCCTTTAATTTTACCTGCGTCAATCGACCCGGATTATAATTTTCAACTATTACAACATGCTGGATATTTTGCGGGCGGTTTAAGCTGATAACAATAGTACCATAAGATCGATCTGACTTAAGTCGGAAAGCTCTTTGACTTAACACACCTGGAGGAAAAGCATTGGGAGGACCTAATACCTCTAATCCGGAAAAATGTTTTTCGTGATAATTATTAAACTGATATTCTACCTTTCCAGCCCATTGAATGGAGGTTTGTTGGGCAATAATATGGGTAGAAATAAACGATAAGAGGATTAGAAAAATAATCCGATTAGCAACCTGAAACCTGGCTTTGTTAGCCTGCATATCTCACAACTCTTTTTAAACCAATCGGAATTTAAGATACTAAAATTGATAGTGAATATCGGTTGGGGGTAATAAAAAAAGTAGAATTGAATATTTTTCAATTTTGTCATTTGAAAATTTTTGAGATGTATGTTGAGAAACATATTCTTCACTAAATTGCGGACAGTATTAAGGAAAGCAAAATTATTGTATTGACCTATGAGAAAGGATATTCATATGCCAAAGGTTTCCGGCGTTGATGTAGCTATTATCCAGGAAATGGAAGGCTTGGATTCGTGGAAGGTTTATATTTTAAATAATAATCAATTCGAAATTGACAATGTATTGGTCTCCTCCAAAGGGTATGGAACCATTGATGGCGAGAAGCGTAAAACTTCGATTCTAAGACACCTTATTGGTAAGGTAGAAGCGAATGATTATGCTTTAATAGAACCAATTGATTCTTCCGTTTTTAAGCTGGCTAATGAATATTGGGTGAGCTATTATGCCAATAATCAGCTCTTTGATAAGAAATTTGTGTTTGTAGAAGGAAGTATAAAAGAGGAAAATTTAATTGAAATAGAGTTGATAGGAAAAAAGGGAGTGCTTCATGCCTAATTTTTTCTTTCATACACTACCTGTCCTCTACGGTTCCATTCCCGGTTTATATAGGGCTTAGTTTCGGTATCGTATGGATCTGAGGGATAGACAATTTCCTTTTTTCGCCGGTTGAGGAATGGGTAAAATTCTGTCCATCTGCCCACTCGTTCGCCCTCTTTGAATTCCCCTTTGATGGCGATCATCCCATTTTCATGAAAATAATAATATTCCCCTTGTTGAACATCAAAAACAATAGGCATGATCTCCTTCAGTTTTGTTTGGTCATTGGCGTAGTATTTTACCTTTGATTCTTTTGGCCACCCCTTATAATATTTAACCTTATCTACCAAAATTCCATCCTTGGTAAACTTTGTCCATCGGCCGTGCTTCATTCCAAAGTAAAATATACCTTCTTCCACTACTTCACTTCCTACTAATACTTTATAAGGTCCATGAAGAATAAAACCCTGGCGAGGGTCAAATTTTCTCGCACTACGTATTTTTCGCTGTTTTACATCATACCAATAAATCTCTGGAACATATGGATCTATTTCTTTGGGAGCTTGTTTTAGGTAGTAAAAGAGTTCAAGTGTGACGTTTTTGCCATAGCCTCTTCGGGTGAATCCTTTCTTTGTCTTCACGCCATAAAATACTTTCTTCTTGCGTTTTTTTTCTTTTTTTTCCTCCTTTTCTTCTTCCTCCTCCTCTTCAAGGTTGATCGTAACTGGCAATTCCCTGATTAGGCTAAACGTACTGTCTTGCTGTCCAAAATATAGATTTTCACCATTTTCCTCCTCCTGGGCATTAGCCAGCGTAAAAATGAAAAGTAAAAGTAGTACAAAAAGTAGGTGCTTCATTCAGGCATTGTTTAACACAAAAAAACGTGATCAACCACTATTTATTGAACAAGTTCGGCATATTCTTTTGCAAAATAGGTAAGGATAATTTTCGCTCCTGCTCTTTTAATGCTCAATAATGATTCTGTCATAGCATTTTTCCCATCTAGCCAACCATTTGCTGCTGCTGCTTTGATCATCGCATATTCACCACTTACATTATAAGCGGCAATGGGAAGATTTGAATATTCATTCAAGGTTTTGATCACATCAAGATAAGCCAGGGCTGGTTTTACCATTAGCATATCCGCTCCTTCTTCTTCATCAAGCTGGGCCTCAATCATTGCCTCGCGTACATTTGCTGGATTCATCTGATAAGTCTTTTTATCACCACTTTTTGGCGCGGAATCCAGAGCATCCCTGAAAGGGCCATAAAAGGCGCTGGCATACTTTGCTGAGTAGCTCATGATAGAAGTATTGGTGAATCCTTTTTCATCAAGTGCTTCCCTGATAAAACCAATGCGACCATCCATCATATCAGAAGGCCCTAAAATATCTGCACCAGCTTCAGCTTGAGCCACCGACATTTTTGCTAATACTTCTAACGTTTCATCGTTTAATATTTCGCCATTTTCTACAATTCCATCATGACCATCGGAAGAATATGGATCCATGGCTACGTCGGTCATGATCACCACCTCCGGAAATGCTTCTTTTATTTTTTGAATGGCTTTTAGATAGAAATTATCATGACTATAAGAATAGATGGCATACTTGTCTTTGTATTTATCATCTACTGCCGGGAATAAACAGATGGAATTTATGCCTTTTTTAGAACACGCTTCAATTTCCTCCAACATTAAATCCAGAGAATATCTGTAAATACCGGGCATACTTTTTACCTCCACTTTTTGATTGTCACCTTGAAGTAAAAAGAGCGGAAAGATAAAATCAGATGTATGGAGTTTGTTTTCTTCCACCATATCCCTGATTACCTGATTTTTTCGATTCCTTCTGGGTCTGATAAGCATAAAGGGTAGCGATTTAATTAAAAAATATTTTCTGCCAAAGATACAATCTAAACCCAAAAATCTGATTGAAAAACTAAATAATGCATTCATTTTCAGAGGTAAGTACCACAGCTGTAAAATTATTTTTACATTTGCCCTCTAAATTTTAAATACGGCTATCATGTTAAGAACACACACCTGTGGTGAACTGCGAATAGAAGATGTAAATAAAGAAGTAACGCTTAGCGGATGGGTACAGCGAATCCGTGATAAAGGTGGAATGATATGGGTGGATCTGAGGGATCGATATGGTATTACCCAATTGATTTTTGATGAAAGCAAAACAGAAGGTGAAGTTATCGAAAAGGTAAGAAGCCTTGGAAGAGAGTTTGTTATATCTGCCAGCGGTGTAGTGGTAGAACGTTTTTCAAAGAATGATAAAATCCCTACCGGGGAAGTAGAGATAAATGTGTCAGCAATCAAGGTACTTAATAAATCAAAAGTTCCTCCATTTACCATCGAAGATGAAACCGATGGTGGTGAGGACTTAAGAATGAAATACCGCTACTTAGATCTTCGTAGAAACCCAGTGCGCAAGAGCTTGGAGTTACGTCACAAGATGCTACAAGAGACTCGCAAATATCTTGATGATCAGCAATTCATGGAAATCGAAACACCGTTTCTGATCAAATCTACACCAGAGGGTGCAAGAGATTTTGTGGTGCCTTCTAGAATTCATCATGGTGAATTTTATGCACTTCCACAATCGCCACAGACATTTAAGCAACTTCTAATGGTGTCTGGAATGGACAGGTATTTCCAGATTGTGAGATGTTTCAGAGATGAAGACCTGAGAGCGGACAGGCAACCTGAATTTACGCAGATAGACTGTGAAATGTCTTTCGTTGAGCGGGAGGATATCCTTTCTACATTTGAAGGTTTGATCAAGCATTTGTTTAAAAATGTAAAGGGTGTGGAGCTGACAGAGGTAGATAGAATGAGCTATGATGATGCTATCAAATATTATGGTAGCGATAAGCCGGATACCCGCTTTGAAATGAAATTTACTGAGCTAAATGATGTAGCACAGGGTAAAGGATTTAATGTTTTTGATAGTGCAGAGTTGGTTGTGGGTATAGTCGCAAAAGGATGTGCTGAATATACAAGGAAGCAAGTAGATGCACTTACAGATTATGTGAGAAGACCACAAATTGGTGCCAAAGGACTGGTATATGTGAAATACAACCAGGACGGAACACTTAAATCATCCGTAGATAAATTTTATGGTCAGGAAGATTTGAAAGCTTGGGCAGATAAAATGAATGCAGCACCAGGAGATTTAATGTTGGTGCTTTCAGGAGATACTGCTCATACAAGAAATGCATTGAATGAACTACGACTTAAGTTGGGATCAGATCTTGGGTTAAGGGACAAGAACGTATTTAAAGCGCTTTGGGTATTGGATTTCCCACTCTTAGAATGGGATGAAGATACGCAGCGTTATCATGCCATGCACCACCCATTTACTTCACCTAACCCTGAGGATATGGACAAACTTTCTTCAGATCCTGGAGCTGTAAAAGCAAATGCTTATGACATGGTCATTAATGGTGTAGAAGTAGGAGGTGGGTCTATCAGAATATATGATAAAGACGTCCAGCAGGTAATGTTTGATTGCCTTGGTTTCACGAAAGAGGAAGCACAAAAACAATTCGGATTTTTAATGGATGCATTCGAATTTGGAGCGCCTCCACATGGAGGAATAGCTTACGGATTTGACCGACTTTGTGCATTGTTTGGCGGATCAGATTCTATCAGGGACTACATAGCTTTCCCGAAAAACAATAGTGGTAGAGATGTGATGATTGATTCACCCTCCACTATTGGGAATGAACAATTGGATGAACTTTCATTAGACATAAAAAAACCGGAATAGTCCTTATTCCGGTTTTAATATTATATTTTTTATTTCTGATTAAGCAGGTTGTTCACCTTCTTCCAGGGTGATGGACCTTTCCACAGGGTTAAACGGACTGTTAACAAGATTTCCTTCTGCATCAAGTAACTCTAGTTTAATAGTACTTTGACCCATAGGTAATCCTTCGATAAACTGAGGAGACCATTCAGTGATCATGAATTCTTCACCGTTGATGGTTGCTCTTACTTTATATCCTTCCGGTGAAAGGTCTAAATTGGCTAGGTAAAAGTCCAGAATTACCTTTTTAGTATCATCACCAGAGTAAGTTCCTTTTGGCCTGCTATAAAACATATGTGGCTGGGTTAAGTCTGCAGGTTCACCTGAAGCTTCACCAACAGTAAATTGCCTCAATACATAGGCATCAGGATTTTTCACACTTTCATGATAAGAGCGACTTAAAAACGCTAATGCAACGTAATGACCATCATCGAGGTCTTTATCGAATGAAGCTTCGTAATGAGCTGAATATGGTTGATTATTTAAAATCAAATGAATGTGTTGACCTTTTGCAGAGTTGGCGCACATTTTAATATCAGCATCAGCTGTTTGAGTTGCCAATTCGTAATTGGTTACATTAAAATCAAAAGAAACTGTATTCTGATCGATCATTGCGCCTTCTTCCGGAGAGTTTAGAGCGATCATCGCGTCATCATAACCTGGAGAATCATAGTAAGGAGTAAGTTTAATGGCAGAAGCAGAAACTTCTTCTGTTGTTTCTTCTGTAGCTTCCGTTTCATTTTGATCTTTTTTGCCGTTACATCCCTGGGCAAATACCCATACTAATAGGATGGAAAGAATAAATGTTGTGTTTTTCATGGTAAATATATTTTAGGTATTTAAAATTAGAGAATACAAATGACTAATTTCAATGATCGTTTAATAATTAAAACATTTGTTTGGATTCTGTTAATTTATTCTAACTTATGATTAGTTTCAGGTTCCTGTATTCTTTTTTAAAATAGTAGGTTTTTGATCAAGCGAATCCGAAATATTATTTTTTTAAGAGAAGTTTTGATCATCTCTTTAACAGCATTTGGTGGCCCCCAGGCTCATTTTGCAATATTTATAAGGAGATTAGTGAAAAAGCGAGCCTATCTTACCGAGGAGGAATTAATTGAATTAAATGCTCTTTGCAATATTTTGCCTGGCCCCACCTCTACACAAACCATTACAGCTTTAGGGTTTAAAATTGGAGGACCTAACCTGGCCTATCTCACATTGTTAGTATGGGTATTTCCGGCGTTTATCATCATGACAAGCATGGGTATACTAGTATCCTATTTTGATGAGATGAATTTATCACTGGATTTTGCCAAATATATTCAACCCATGGCGGTAGGATTTGTGGCTTATGCTTCCTTCCTGATTAGTACCAAAGTGGTTAAGTCATACCAGGGGGTAGGTATTATGTTTGTTTCTGCTATCATAACTTTCCAGGCAGGATCACCCTTTATATTTCCGATAATTCTCATTTTAAGTGGATTGACAACGGCATTGAATTTCAAGGCCCATCCAAGAGAAGAAAAAAATGGATTTAAAATAAATTGGTCAAATTTTATTTTGTGGGCGAGTGTATTTATAGGTATTGCATTAATAGGTCATTTCACAAAGGATCCACATGTTCGTTTACTTGAAAAATTTTATAGAAACGGTTCATTGATTTTTGGAGGTGGTCAAGTGCTAATTCCACTTTTATATACAGAGTTTGTAGAATTTCAAGGGTTTTTGAAAACCGAAGAATTTCTTACAGGTTATTCTGTCGTGCAAGCTGTTCCTGGCCCTGTATTTTCTTTCACTTCCTATTTGGGAGCACTGTCAATGCGGGATTATGGTATTTGGGGTGAAATATTAGGAAGTGTTTTGGCTACAGCAGGAATATTTTTACCTGGGACATTTTTTATATTTTTTACCATACGGTTTTGGGAAGAGCTAAAAAAATACCGACCAATAAAAGCGTCACTGGAAGGAATAAATGCGGCCAGTGCCGGAATGGTGATTGCCGCTACTTTCGTACTGTTTGATCCTATTGAAGCGGACTTTGTAAATACTTCAGTGATTGTTGTAACATTCGTACTATTGATGTTTACAAAAATCCCGTCACCCGTAATTATTATTTGCGGCTTGTTGGCCGGTTTTATTTTTTGACGGGATTTAACGAGACGCCTTTGTCATTTACTTCCATTGTATAATTGTGACCAAGAATGACAGGATAATTGTTAGCATCATGCCCTATTGGTGCTTCAAAAGCTACCGGAATATTATCAGGAATATAATTTTTAATTAATTCTTCCACCGTTTTCCCAAATGGATTTTCTTCATCATCAGAAGTATGACTAAACTGCCCCACTACTACTCCTTTTAATTGTTGCAACTTATTCGCCCTGGATAGTTGGACAAGCATTCGATCCAATTTGTACATCGGTTCGCCAATCTCTTCTAAAAAAAGAATTTTACCGGAATAATCTATATCAGATGAGGTTCCCAGCATGCTACACAAAATAGAAAGATTCCCACCAATGATTGAAGCTTCAGCGTAACCGGTAGAGTTTAAAGGATGGGCATCCGTTGTTATTTGAATATCACTTCCAAACAATACTTTTTGTAAAAGCTTGACAGATGTCTCATGTTTTTTAGAATGAAACTGTACTGGCATTGTTCCGTGAATACTCATTATTTCCAGCGAATTAGCATGCAAAAGCAATCCAGTAATATCACTAAACCCAATCAACCATTTAGGTGATTTTTTGAATTTATCCCAATTGACATTATCAATTAATTGAGCGCTTCCATATCCTCCTCGCGCCAGGAAAATGGCCTTCACGTCGTCATTATCAATAGCAGATTGTAAATCCGTAATTCGATGATCAAGAGAAGCCGAAAATCGATAATGATCATTAAATAAGTGATCACTGATGATCACCTTCAATTGCCATTGTTCAAGCAATGTCTTGGCATGTAGAATAGCTTCTTTATTTACTTTGCTGGCTACTCCTACAATAGCTACCGTGTCATTGGAATACAGTGGGGAAGGTTTTATCATAGACTAAAAATAAAAAAACCTCTACCACAAGGCAGAGGTTTTAAAATTATTTTTTTGTTGATATTAATTACCAGCAGGTGCAGCTTCCTGAGAAGGTGGCTGTACTCCTAATTTTGTGAATACCAAATCCGAAATATCGTTTTCTTCAGATGCACTTAAAATCACTGAAAGTCCTGAAGGCCTGGCACTGAAAATAAATGTATAGCCATTTTCTTTTCGCACATCATCAATAGCTTTCTGAATTTTATCATATACAGGCTGCAACAATGTCATTTGCTTTTTTTGTAATAATCCTTCCGCATCTTGTTGAAATTTTTGGATTGACTGCTGCATGGTCTGTAGCTCGTTTTCTTTATCCGCTTTTATTTCAGGAAGCATTGTAGCTTGACTATTTTGGTATGCAGTTAATTTAGTCTGAAAATCCTGCATTTTAGAAGTAAGCTGAGTTTCTAATTGCTTGCCGTAATCTGTTAATTCTGATTCAATTTGTTTTGCCTCTGGCAATGCACTTAAAATATATTCTACATCCGTGTATCCAATTTTAAGTGTTTCCTGAGCCTTTGCTCCAAAAGCAGTAAGTGCTCCAATTACTGCTACAAAAAATAACTTTTTCATATCTCTTATTTTTATTATTCTACTTTATGACATCATTTGGATCTCCCAGTCCTAATTCTTCCAATACATAGTCAGTATAATCATGAATTGGATTGGTATATATCATGACCAGGTCACCTGATTTGTCAAATATAATTTGTAATTTTTTATCTTTTGCTACTTTTTCGACTGCCTCATAGACTTTTTCCATGCTAGGCTTAATTAATTCTTTCTTTTTTAGGAAATAAAGTCCTTCGGCACCAAATACTTTATTGTGATAGGTTTTTGTTTCCTCCTCCTTATCGCGAATTTCCGACAACTTTTTTTCCTTCATTTCATTAGTCAATAAAACTTCCTGAGCCTTATACTCATTGTACATCCCTTCAATAGATTTGTACATTTGTTTTATTTCCTCCTGCCAACTTTGTGCCAATTGATCAATTTCTGCTTGCGCTTCTTTATATTCCGGCATTTGTCCAAGGATATATTCGGTATCCACATATCCAAACTTCTGCGCAAATGCTTGACTGGCAAGGAATAATATCGGCAAAAGTATAAATATTTTTTTCATGAAAAATTTTTTACCTGATTTGTTGACCGATAGAGAAGTGGAACTGCGGACCACTAGCTTGTGTCTGGCCTGGTAGTTTATCAAAACCATATGCCCAATCAATACCCATTAGACCAAAGGCTGGCATAAATATTCTTGCACCAAATCCTGCCGAACGGTATGTTTTAAATGGATTGAAATCGCTGACGTTATAAAAGTTGTTTCCTCCTTCTACAAATCCAAGTACAAAAATAGTGGACTGTGGACTAAGTGTAACAGGATATCGAAGTTCTAACACGTATTTATTAAATGCTACACCACCAACTGTCTCGCCACTTCGGCTATTTTCGGTTGGATTATAATTTGGAGGTGTAAGGTAATTGTCTTCATAACCTCTTAAGCCGATCACGTCGTAACCAAGTAAGAAGCCGTTTCCGCCAGCAAGACCTGAACCTCCCAATTGGAATCGATCAAAAGGACTGGTTGGCGCTTTATCAGAATAAGTGTCAATGAATCCAAGGTGAGCTCTTGCATTAAACACGAGGTTTCCTACGACTTTTTGAAAGAAGCTGGCATCAAACATCCATTTATGATATTCTACCCATTTGAACATTTCTTCCTTGCTGGCATTAGCATAATCCATATTATTAAACAATGAATATGGAGGTGTTAATGCCACACTCAAACTTAACGAGGATCCAGATCGTGGGAACATAGGTTGGTCAACACTATTTCTTGCCACGGTGAAAGTGTACATCAGATTTCTAGCATTACCTGTATTAAATCCTAATTGAGATCCTGCGCTACTGCTAAAATTATCAAATTCGTAGAGTGTATAAGATAGCGTATTAGAAATCTGGAAATAATCATCCGGCCATTTAACTCGTTTACCCAGACCTACACTTATGGAAGTCAATTTAAGTGTTCCAGCTCTTGGGTCTCTTATCCGAATAGTATTTCGCTGTACAGACCTATTAATTCCAAAGGAGAAAGAATTAGGTTTTTTACCACCCAACCATGGTTCCATAAATGTCAGGGAATAATTCTGATACAATTTACCATTTGCTTGTACTCGTAAAGATAGTTTCTGGCCATCACCTATCGGCAGTGGTCTCCACTTATCAAAGTGCGGTATATTTCTTACAGAGAAGTTATTAAATGAAAGACCTACGGTACCAATAAATCCGTAATATCCTCCCCATCCTCCGGAAAGTTCTATCTGATCACTTGGTTTTTCAACGAGCGAATATTCTATATCAACCGTTCCATCGGACATGTTCGGCATTGGATTGATACCAATGCTTTCAGGGTCAAAATACCCCAATTGAGAGAGTTCTCTTTGCGTACGGATCAAATCAGAACGACTGAATTTTTGTCCGGGTAATGTACGTATTTCACGCATGATCACGTGGTCATTGGTACGATCATTACCTGTGATTATAATTTTATTGATAGTGGCCTGCTCACCTTCATGAATCCTCATTTCCACGTCAATAGAATCACCTTCGATCACTACTTCTACAGGATCTACCTGGAAAAAGAGGTATCCATAATCCATATAGAGTGCACCTAAATCAGTCCCATTTGGATTAAAAGAAATCTTCTTTTGGATCAGGTCCATGTCATATACATCACCTGATTTAATGCCGAGAACTTTGTCAAGTTGCTCATCCGTGTAAATAAAATTACCTGTCCAGATGATATCTCTGAAATAGAATTTTCTTCCCTCATCTACGTGGATATCGACATTTATCTCTTTGTCAGAAATGTTATAAATAGAATCTTCAACGATGGTAGCATCACGGTATCCTTTGGAATTGTAGAAAGCGATTAATGCTTTTTTATCTTCTTTATAGTCAGATCGGTTAAACTTGGTGCTTTTAAAGAAGTTCACATTGATATACTGACCAAGTGATTCTTTCAGCTCATCCGTTTCTACTTTGTGAGACTTAGTAAAGAAGTTCCAGGTTTTCTTCGGTGTAGCAGAAGTAATGGTCTTAAATAATCCTTGAAAAACTTTAAAACGAAGTTTCTCATTGGTCTTTTTCATTTTTCCCTTTAACCGGCTATCATAAAATGCTTCATTGCCATGAAAGGTGATCTTTTGAATTTTGACTTTTTGCTTTTTGTCAACATCAAAAAGAAGTTTTACTCCATTAGCAATAAGTGTATCTGGTTGCTTTTTAGTATCAACTGAAACATTTAAGAAGCCTTTGCCAATAAAAAACTCCTTGATTTGATATTCTGCGTTTTTAACAACGGCATCTGAAAGCACCCTTCCTTTTATCAGGTCAAGGTTTTTATCTAATTCCGTTATGTGGGTCTTGCTTACACCATTGTATTCAATTCTTGTAAGTCGAGGTCTTTCTGTAAGTTCCAATACTAGAAAAGCTTTGTCCCCTTCTACTTTTGCAATATGCAATGCGACATTACCAATGATACCATTTTTCCATAATTTTTTAATGGCACTTGATGTGGCATCACTAGGTATCCTTATTTTATCACCTACTTTTAAACCCGTAATTGATATTATGGCATTTTCATTAAGGGTGGTAAGTCCTGTAACTTTGATTTCTGCTATTTCATACTCCCTCGGATTGGTATAGCTTAGTTCTACCTTATCGTCATCCGATGACTGGCTACCTACTCCTAATTTAATTTGTGCTACAGAATCAAAAGAACACACTATTAAAAATAAACCCAGTGATAATAAAAATTTATACATTATTTGATTCAATAACTTTTCCAAATCTTCGCTCTCTTTTTTGATATGCTATGATCGCCTCGTTTAAATGTTGTTTTCTGAAATCCGGCCAAAGCACATCGGTAATGAAAATTTCAGTGTAAGCAATTTGCCAAAGCAAAAAATTACTGACCCTTAACTCACCGCTTGTTCTTATAAGGAGTTCAGGATCAGGTATTCCCTTTGTACAAAGATATTCTGAAAACAGTTCACTGGTTATTTTTTCCTCATTTAATTCCCCGCTTTTAACATCTTTTAACAGGTTTTTAACGGCTTCAATGATTTCCCAGCGACCACTATAACTTAATGCTAATATTAATGTGAGGCCTGTATTATCTTTCGTGGCTTCCATGCATTCAGCCAATTCGTTTTGACAGTTTTTAGGCAATTGACTTATCTCACCTATGGTGGCAAGCTTTACATTGTTTTTCATCAATGTTTCTGTCTCGCTTTTAATCGTCATAACTAAAAGCTCCATCAATCCTTTGACTTCAGCTTTTGGTCGATACCAGTTTTCTGTAGAAAAAGCATATAAGGTTAGATACTCCACCCCTAATTCGGCACAACCTTCTGTGGTATCCCTTACAGCTTTGATTGCATTCTTATGACCAAATATTCTTTTGGCTCCTTGCTTTTTGGCCCAGCGACCATTGCCATCCATGATCACAGCGATATGCTTTGGCAATTTGCTTTTATCGATCTCTTCTACAGTCATTTATATTAGGCCTTCTTTTTTTCAGTCCGCAAAGTTGGTGACTTTTTTCTACTTTTAAAATTATTTGCTGGGTTGAATATTATAAAAGTTGTATGGACAGTCTACGCTATATATAGTGTACGTGATGGTTAACCCTAAAAAGTTGTACCAGTCTTTATCATATTTATTGCCATATTGATAGTTTTTAAGGTTAGTTCTGGCTTCTGATGTATCATCTACCCAGTCAGTAAAAAGCTTGCGAAAACCAAATTCAAGGCTAACATTGATATATGGATTTATATCAAATTTTGCCCCGGCACCAAAAGGAATAACCGGTTGAATGGTACTATATTGGCCCACTCCTTCTACAGGTTTGTCCCCAGCCATATAAAATGCCCCAATTCCCATAAATAAATAAGGGGTCCAATTATTTCGGGAAGATTTACTCTTCGTATCCAGGAAGTTGTATTCAAAGTCGCCTGTAATCTCAATTACAGTGAGGCTGAAATCCTTATTTCGTTGGATACCTGCCGGATCATAAAAATTTTTATCAGAGCCAGCTAATCCTCCTGCCATTATCGAACCTCGCATGGAGATGACCGGATTGAAATTGTATCGGTAATAGATCTGACCTCCTGGACGAATGGTGTTTATTGGATAACCACGCTGAAGATCCCCCGCATAATTTAGTGCTCCGGGTCCTAAGCCAAATTCATGGTGTTGAGCAAATAATTGATTACCCATCAAAATGATGATTGTACTCAATAAAATTCTTTGAAAAATAAGTTGAAGTAAACTTCTCATGTTAATTCTTTTTCTTCCCGGCTAGTATATATGTAATCCTAATGCCGGTTAATACATAAAAATCACTACTTTGTTCATCACCTCTTATGTCTCCTTCGCTCCCAAAACCTTCAAGAACCTGGTAGTTTTTCCCATCATAAGGTGAGTTATAAATAACAGGTTGTGTATGACTATATATTAATTCAATGTTTCGAGGGTTTCGTCCGTTAGCTGAATTCACTTCGTTAGAGCGGTATGAAAGTACCCTTGCCAAATCACTATCTAAAGCACCCAAATCTACATATTGACCACTCACATCGTCTAAATAATCGGTGAAAGTGTAACGAAATGAAACCTCAAAACTCATATCTAAATATGGGTTTATTTTAAAAGTTGCGCCTAGTCCAGCCGGAATAATGGGCTGAAAATACGAATATGATTTGACATTATGATATTGGCTGTTCTGCCCTTCCGTTCCTAGTGGCCTTAATGACGTCCAATTTCCTGCATTGGCTAATCGCTCATTGTTTACATCAAACTCTGGGATTCGTGCCATAGGATTATGGTAAGCAATGCCTACTCCTGCAAAAATGTAGGGGTTGAAAAATGGCCGTTCTTGATAGGTATATTCATTTTTCTTGAAAAAAAATTTCGCATTTACATTCCATTCGAAAATGTCATTTCTAAAACTAAAGTTCCTAATGTATTGCTTAATGCCTTCTCCGGTGCCAGTGTTAGCCAGGTAATATTCATCAGCAGTAATCCTGACCCAGGCAATTCCTGTAGAAATCGACACGTTCTTGGCAATTCTTCGATCGATGCTGGCAGAAATACTAACGTCTGTAGATCTATTATGAAGAAAATTATTTATTCCTGGTGAATTTAGGTCACCAAAATAAGATGTTGCACTAATACCTCCGGAAACAGAATAGTATTTATATTCTTTTTTGAGCCGATCTTTTCCTTTGAATATCTGGCCATTTCCTCCATTTTGGCAAAAGCCAGCATAGTAGGAGAAGAGCGCTAAACAAATGAAAAAAGAAAGTTTCATTGCTAATTTCTAATATCTAATCCCCAGTTCAGTTTTTTGCGAAGTGTGTCCATAAAAGTATGATTACCGGTTTTGATAAGTTTCGCTACAAAGGATTCTTTTTTCACCGTAAAATTAAATCCCGACTGCACCGAATGAGAACGACTATCAAGCGATACCAAGAAATAATTACTTCGACTTATTACCTCCAGGGAAATAATACTTTTATCAGATACTACGAAGGGTCTGATGTTTAAATTGTGTGGACTTACCGGTGTAATAATAAAACTATGAGATTGAGGGTAAATAATCGGCCCACCGCAGCTAAGGGAATAACCTGTTGATCCGGTGGGTGTTGAAATAATCAATCCATCTGCCCAGTAACTATTAAAAAATTCTCCATCGAGATTTACATTTACTGTAATCATGGAGCTGGTATCTTGTTTTAAGATGGTAAATTCATTTAAACCAAAATTTACACCTTTAAATACATTCGCATCACATTCAGCATGAATGAGCATTCTTTCATCAATCTTATAATTTTGATTAATTACCTGCTGAATCACATTTTCAATTTCTTCGAAGGTGGTGTTTGAGAGAAAGCCCAGTCTTCCCATATTTATAGCAAGGATAGGAATTTCTTTATCACCGATGTGAGTCACTGATTGAAGCAAAGTGCCATCGCCACCTATACTAATAAAAAATGCAATTTCATCTAAAGAAGCGCCTGCTTTGTAAACGCTAATCTTATCATCAGCAAATTCATTATTAGCAAGGATTTCAAAAAATGTTTCAGAAACAATTATTTCAACGCCGTTTTTATTTAATAAACCCAGCAGTTTTTCAATATGTGGAATGGTATCCGGGGTAAAGGGTTTCCCGTGAATGGCAACTTTCATTTGTAAAAAATTGAAAGCTAAAGATAGCAATTATAATGATAAGGAAAGGCTAGATATTTAGATATCTCATTAGGTGGTCAAGACGCTCCTGGGAAGTTTCGCTTCTGTCGATGTCTTTGAATTTGCCTATCACTTTATATTCATATCGCTCCAGGGCAGCTAATGTTATAGTAAGATCATTAACATTTAGCTTTAAGGTAAGGTAAATATTATCGCTATCATTATATGGTGCAGACACATAAGAACCAAGAATTTTCACATCATTGCTTTCGATGATTCTACTTATTTCTACCATAGAGTAGTCCCTTTGTTTTAGCGAAAGTACTATAATACCTCCCGGACTTTGTATGGTTGGCGTTTTGGCAAATTCATATAAAACGTCTTCATAACTGGTAACACCAATGAAATTTTTATCTTCATCAACAACAGCGACAATCTGTGCGGATTGTTCGTGTGCTATTTTTAATATATCAAAGAAGTGTTGTGTCACTACTACATAGCAGTTCTCAGATTCGATAAAAACTTCTCCAACTGGTTTGCTTAGGTCGTTGCCTTCAAGTAAGGTATCTTCAGTGATCAGCCCTTTGAATTTTCCGTTTTCAATCACAGGAAGTTGATTTATTTTCAATTCTTCCATCCATAAAATGGCTTTTTCTGAAAGGTCAGTAACCTTCAGAGCTGGGATCATCTGATTTATTAAACCTTCTGCAATCATACCTTTACTTCTTCATCCAATAAAAATTCTTCTAATATATTGTTAAACTCTTCAGGCTGCTCCATCATAGGTGCATGACAGCATTTATCTATAAATCGCAACTTTGACTCCGAAAGTAACCGGTTGAAGTCATGTGCTACAATCGGTGGAGTAATCGTGTCGTTTAATCCCCATATTAACAAAGTAGGGGTTTTAATGTTTGGAAGATCTTTTGCCAAATTATGTCTTTGTGCTGATTTCGCTATCGCAATAATTCGGAGCACTTTTGGGATATTATTGGCTACTTCAAATATTTCATCAATATACTCTTTCGTAATAGTAGCAGGATCATAGAAAGTGTATTCTACCCGCTCTTTGATGTATTCATAATTTCCCCTTTTTGGAAATGAACCGCCCATAGAGTTTTCAAATAACCCTGAACTTCCTGTTAGTATTAATTTATTTACTTTATCAGGATTTTCCAACAAGTAAACCAAAGCGACATGTCCACCAAGTGAATTTCCCATTAACGTGAAATTTTCGAGGTTTTTAAATACCACAAACTCACTGAAAAATTTTGATAAACCTTCTACACTGGCTTTTTTTAAGGGCATATTATAAATGGGTAACAAAGGAATAATTACCCTAAATCGGGATTTAAATCGATCGATAACCCCTCCCCAATTACTTAAAGCACCAAATAATCCATGGAGGAGTACTATAGGTTCTCCGCTTCCTTCATCTACATATTTGTATCCTTCTTCCTCTTTGATGTTGTAATTCATTATGCGAATGTTGTTCTGTCTCTGTGCAAAATAAAGTAAAATACGTCAATTATCAATTTGACTGCTTTATTAACTTTAACCAGTTTGAAAGTATCTCTATTCCATATTCCGTCAAAGCAGCTTCCGGATGAAACTGTAACCCCCAGATTGGCAAGCTGATATGCTTAAACGCCATCGGTTCATTCTCATCTGTATAGGCTAGTAGTTGTAAATCTTTTGGCAAGGGATTACAAATTAATGAATGATATCGAACTACATTAAAGTATTCAGGAATTTGATCAAACAATTTGTCATCTATGCGATGTATCCTTGAGATTTTCCCGTGCATAGGTTGCAGGGCATGTTGTATTTTCCCGTTGAAATGCTGGCAAATAGCTTGATGCCCCAGACAAATACCCAACATTGGTTTCCTACCTACTGTTAGCTTAATCCATTCCATTAAGTTACCTGCATTATCAGGAATTCCCGGGCCGGGAGAATACACTACAGAATCACATTGATGTAAAAGCTCCTGATCAATGGGCGTATCATTTTGGATCACATGGCATGTTTGATCCAATTGAAGAAAATAATCTTCAAGATTGTGGGTAAAGGAATCGTAATTATCAATAAGTAAGATCAATGCCCCAATGAATGTAAAAAAGAACCCACTTTATCACTAAGTATGCCAAAAGAAGGAAAAACGGATATGAGGAAATCACTTACGGTTGGGCCAACCGACGCCACATAAGGATAGATAGATGAGCCTTGGGAAATACTTTCTGGGAGATGAAAACCTAGTTTAATAATTACCCAATTGAGAATACTAAGCATCAAAGCAATTTTAAATGCTCCAAGTAGTGCCCCGGCAATGTTATCAAAACCTCCCAGCAGTGTAAAGTCTATTATTTTTTTAAAAATACGTCCCACCAGGTTGATGACGACCAGTATTAATATGAATACAAGAATAAAAGCTGCAATAGGCAAAAAATTACCCAGTGTATCCTGGAAGCCTTCCAGTATATCCACACCTATATCCAATAATTTAAAGCCACCAATTATGGCCAATATAAAAGCTACAATAGCCACTACTTCTAATAGAAAGCCCTTACTGTAGCCTTTATATGCTCCAAAAATTAATATACCTAGTAATATAAAGTCAGCAGTATTCAAGCCAACAATGATTTTACAATTTCAGATATAGCTTTTCCGTCAGCTTTTCCCGCTAATGATTTTGAAGCGATTCCCATTACTTTACCCATATCTTTCATTGAAGCAGCGCCGGTTTGCTCAATAATATTTTTCACTTCCTGCTCCAATTCCTCTCTTGACATTTGCTTGGGTAAATAACGTGAAATGATATCCAATTCAGCTTTTTCTACAGCAGCCAGATCTTCCCTTCCCTGTTCTTGATAGATATCTAACGAATCACTTCTTTGCTTAGCAGCTTTTTGCAACAATTTCATTTCTACATCTGCAGAAAGCTCCCCGCTATTTCCCTTTTCTGTTTCTGCTAAAAGTATCATTGATTTTATCGCTCGCAATGCTCTCAGTTCATCTTTCTCTTTGGCGAGCATTGCTTTTTTAATATCGCTCTCAATTTGTTGTTTTAAACTCATAAATTCAGAATTTTGTGTGCTGATTTGATGGCAAATTTAGACATTTAACTGAAATTGAATGACAAAGCTTAGTGTAAATATTAATAAAATAGCAACGCTGCGAAATGCACGTGGTGGAAATAATCCGGATGTAGTTCAGACAGCTCTTGATTGTGAAAAATTTGGTGCAGAAGGGATAACAGTACACCCCAGACCCGATGAGCGACATATCCGCTATAATGACGTACTACAGCTTGCTGAAGTGATTACTACCGAATTTAACATCGAAGGATACCCCGACAGAAGATATATTGATCTTGTAAAAAAAGTAAAACCAATCCAGGCGACCCTTGTACCGGATGGCCCGGATGTATTGACCTCTAATGCTGGTTGGGATACCATTAACAATGAAACATTGTTAAAAGAAGTCATTGATGAATTGCACTCCTCGGGAGCCAGGGTTTCCGTTTTTTGTGATCCAGACCCAAAGATGGTGGAAGGTGCCGCTAAGGTAGGCGCAGATAGAATTGAGCTATATACCGAGCCATATGCTGCTAATTATGGAAAGGATAAAAACCAGGCAGTAAATGATTATATTCTGGCTGCAGAAACAGCAAATCAATTGGGGCTGGGAGTAAATGCGGGGCATGACCTTGATTTAGCTAACCTTTCCTTTTTAATAGAAAAAATACCGTATATTGACGAAGTTTCGATAGGGCATGCACTTATATGTGATGCCCTATATTATGGATTGGAAAATACCATTCAGATGTACAAAAGAAAATTAAATAGTTAATTATGATAAAATCGATGACAGGGTTTGGAATGGCTAAGCTGGAAGATCAGCAGCGACGAATCAACATTGAAGTGAAAACCCTGAATTCTAAATTTTTGGATGTCAATATTAGATTGCCCAAATTTTTTTCTAGTAAAGAGGCAGATATTAAAAATCTCATTACTGAAGTATTGGTAAGAGGTAAAGTAGCCCTCAATATAGAATATGCAAGAATAGGGGAGGATAGCGCCCCGATAGAATTCAATAAGAGCTTATTTAAAACCTACTATCATCAGTTGACTGAATTGGCTAATGAGGTAGAATCTACCAGCAATGATCTTTTCAAGATAGCGTTGACATTTCCGGATGTACAATTACAAAATTATGATGAAAATGTGCTTGAAGAAGAGTGGTTGGTTTTAAAAGAAGTGTTAGGTAACGCTTTGTCTAAATGCAATGAATTTAGAGTAATTGAGGGGAAAGAGCTGGAAGGTAAATTCATTGATTATTTGAATAATATTGAGTCTTACCTGACAGAAGTTGAAACGCACGATCCAAAGAGGATTTCTGAATTAAGGGAAAGGATCAGGAAATCGTTAGATGATTTGAAACTGAATGGAGAAATAGATAAAAACCGTTTTGAACAGGAGCTTATCTATTACATCGAAAAATTGGATATCTGTGAAGAGAAAGTCCGCTTAAAGAGCCATCTTGATTATTTTAAAGAAGTGATCAATGCAAATACTTCGCAGGGCAAGAAGCTTAACTTTATTTCACAGGAAATTGGAAGGGAGATTAATACATTAGGCTCAAAAGCAAACTATGCACCTATTCAAAAGCTGGTAGTCAATATGAAAGACGAGCTGGAAAAGATAAAAGAGCAATTGCAAAATATTGTATAATAAAAAAGCCGCATCTAGCGGCTTTTTTATTTAGTATTCAATTTCTTTTCCTATACCGATGATTCTTCACCAGTAGCCTGTTTCAGTTTCGCAATTCTAAATGCTTTCCTTTCTTTGTATCCACAGTAATCACATTTGTAAAATTTCATCAATTCTCCCTCATCACTTTCAGTTGGAGATTCTAAAATTTCTTCTTTTGTGACTTTCAGTGTTTGATAGTTACACTCAGGACATTGCAATGCAATAAGGTGACCAGCGTATTTTTCAATTTTCGTGTATCCTGATTCTTCATCGATCCACACATCATAGTCAACTGAAAATACATTTTCCTCAGCTTGCATACCTTCATCCAGGTAAACGTCTTCCTCATCCTCGCTTAGTAGCTTCATAGTTTTGCCAGACTTAGGCGAGATACGAGGCATGTACCGTAATTTTTTCAATCTTTTCTCCACATAAAATGGATAGTAAAATTTTAGCAGGTTAGAGATGATAACCCCTACGATGAGACCCATCATAACGGTAACGAATACTCTTACTGCCAGCCAGATCACTTCACCTTCAGGAACAAGTGTGTTAACATACACACCAATACCAATAAGTAAAATTACTGCTGCATACCATAGGTTGTTGATTTCATGCTTGTTAATGATATCATAGCGGTTCTTGGGGTCCTTCGTCATTGCCAATCGTAGCCAATAATATAAAAGAATTACTATTGCTATAGTGGCAAAACCAAAAGCTACGTACCTGCCCCAATAATTCCAGGTTTCTAAGTTTAAGTATGCATTCATGATTTAGTAATTTTGTTCAATATACTTAGGTAAAATTGAAAATATACTTCCCGTAATTTATGTAATTAATTACAAACAACAAAAATAAGATTTATGGTCAATGTCCTATAAAATTAGCCAATTATTTGCATTGTATTGACATAAACTTAATGAATAATTTTACATACTACTATTAACTATTTCATTTATAGCAGGTTAAATTTCAATATTTTTATGTGATTGCTGAATAATTTAAACAGCTAATTTCCCGTCTTTGGCAATGTATTGAAAAAATATATACAAAGGAAATTTGAGTTAAAAAGTAGCGATTTTTTACATTTAAATTGATGGGATTTAGATGGTATTATCGGTCGGAAAGTTTATCAGCAAAGTTTTGAATAAGGGAAATAGTAAGGTCTTGATTTTCAAACATTGCCATATGTGCTGTTTTTTCCAGCAGATGAAAATTATCCATACCTATAATGGATCCCATTTCTAAAGAGACTTTTTCCGGAACGTTTTTGTCTTCTTTTCCGGCAATGATAAGCGCCTTTTCTTTGTTGGTTAGCAATGTCTGTTTTTCGTCATTTCGATCTCGCATTGCTGCAGCATATCCGGTAACAGCCTTAGGATGTACATTTTCGCAATCTGATTTTAACTCTTCAATGACTGTAGAAAATTCAGAAAGCCTATTTTCAAAAAAAAGCGAAGGAATAAAGGATTGAATAAATCCCGCTGTACCACTTCTGTTTATTAGGTCAATTAGCTTATTTCTATTTTCTTTTTTGTCTGGAGTGTCTTCAAATACGGTAGAGTTGAATAAACAAAACCCATCAACCTGGTCTGGAAATTGCCTTACGAATGACATCGTTACATAACCACCAAGTGAGTGGCCTATCATTATGCACTGTTTTACTCCCAGCTCATCCAATTTTTCTTTAACTGCCCACGCTACATCATCAATAGAAAAGCCTTCTTCTAAAATGGGGCTATTGCCAAACCCTGGAAGGTCAAGGGTAATCACCTGGAAGTTTTCTTGAAGATCATCAATCAGTGTATGCCAAACAAAATGGGTTTCGCAAAACCCATGTAAAAAAATAAGGGGATAACCCCCTCCGTACATTTTATGAAAAATAGTGCTCATAAAATCAATTAATTAATAAATGGGCATAAATTTTTTCAACAGATTGAGCGATTCCTTCAGCATCAAAACCACATTCTTTTTGCAGTTCTGACGGGGTTCCGTGATCAATTACCCGGTCAGGAATTCCTAATCTTACGACTTGATTAGAATATTGATTGTCTGCAAGGAATTCAAGAATAGCGCTTCCGAATCCCCCTTGTAAACTTCCGTCTTCTACGGTCACCAGTTTGCTATACTTACTGGCGATATCAAGTAATAATTCTTCGTCAAGAGGCTTGACAAATCGCATATCATATAGCGAAGGCTTGATACCTTTTTTATTTAAATTTTTGATGGCTTTCAGTGCAAAATTCCCTACATGACCAATGGTAAGAATGGCGATATCCTCACCATCAATCACCTGCCTGCCTTTTCCTATTTCTATTGCTTCAAACGGTGTTTGCCAATTAGGCATGACGCCTTGACCCCTTGGATACCTAATACAAAATGGGCCAACATTTTCCTGCTGTGCTGTAAACATTAGGTTTCGAAGCTCTTGTTCGTTCATGGGGGCGCTTACCACTAAATTTGGAATGCATCGCATGTATGCAATATCAAAATTTCCATGGTGAGTGGGGCCATCTGCACCAACCAATCCAGCCCTGTCTAAACAAAATACTACTGGGAGGTTTTGGATACACACATCATGCACTACCTGGTCATAGGCCCGTTGCATGAAGGTAGAATAGATGTTACAAAATGGTTTTAATCCCCGTGTAGCCAGTCCAGCTGAAAATGTTACGGCATGCTGTTCTGCAATTCCCACATCAAATGCTCTATCCGGAAGTTCTTTCATCATGATATTCATAGATGAACCGGAAGGCATCGCTGGAGTAACCCCCATTATTTTTTCATTCCTTTTGGCTAATTCAACGATGGTTTTACCAAAGACATCCTGGTATTTAGGAGGTTCTGGTACCTCAGATATTTTTTTATGAATTACCCCGGTGAGTTTATCAAATTTTCCAGGGGCATGCCATTTTGTTTGGTCTTTTTCTGCTTGAGGAAAGCCTTTCCCCTTGGTGGTGATGCAATGCAATATTTTCGGACCAGGAATATCTTTTAAATCCTTAAATATATTCACCATATGGTCCACATCGTGTCCATCCACCGGGCCAAAATATCTTAAATTGAGTGATTCAAATAAATTACTTTGCTTGAGTAAAAGCGCTTTGATACTCGTATCAATCTTACTGGCAATTTCCTGTGCGTTTTTTCCAAACTTGCTGATTTTACCCAGGATTTTCCAAACCTCATCTTTGACTTTATTGTAGGTGTGGGAGGTAGTAATATCCGTCAGGTAATCACGCAATGCGCCAACATTCGGATCGATAGAC
>JBNLGO010000006.1:0-55608 GCA_050306095.1 Cyclobacteriaceae bacterium | reverse complement strand
CTCGCTAATTTTAATCGAACTCAGGTTATTACTTTGTCACAATATTAGATTCATTTATCCTTGAGCCCCACCAATTAAGACAGAATTTTTATTTTGTTTTTCATAAAAGCGCGACTCAGAATGTCTATTTTTTCCTGATCAAAATTTTTCTATCTCTAATATCCATATTTTATTTAAATATTATGAGATTAAATAAGCAAGTACCTATTGAATATCGATTAAAAGAAGTCCGACAATTCAATTTTAAGTTTAAATATTTTAGTGTATCATAAAAAACTGACTAAATAGTCATCAATACAAAAAGTCAGTTTAAAATTAAACAACTTAAAATAACGTCAAATTAATATATCTTACCCAGCCTCAATTATTCAATTAAATGTTTTGTGTTGCTTATAATTTTTAGAACACGCCAAAAGGACTGCTTATCAACAGCTTATTAGTCTTTGAATTAACTAAAAGATTCAGCTGTTAAACCTATGATTTGGGTATTTTGAGTTGTCCTTCAAAAAACAAGCTCATATACCCTTTGAACTAACATTTCCTTAATTTAAAATTTTTCAAGCTATCGGTAATAATTTGGTTTTAGGAATTATTAATGCCTAAATTATTTACCGTGAAAAAAACTTACTTATTTATCCGTAGGGTACTAGCCCCTTTTTTCTTGTCTTTGTTTTTCTTTTCAATTGCATGGATTCATAATTCCTATGGACAAAATATGGAAGAAACTATTTCCATCACCAAACTCAATGGAGACATTAAACTGGATGGAAAAGTGGATGAAAAGGAATGGGAAAAAATCACCCCATTACCATTGACTATGCATTGGCCAAATTATCAGGGCCAGATGACCGAATCAACTGAAATAAGAGTGGCCTACGATAACGAATTTCTATATGTAGGGGCAGTTTGCCAAGACACAGAACCCGATAAAATCCAGGCAACATCTTTTCAAAGGGACAATTTATCACAATCCATGGATCATGTGACGATCATTTTAGATCCTTACGATGACAATGAAAACTCCCTCATTTTCGCTGTCACTCCAACAGGTTCGAGGACAGATATGGCGGTAAAAAACGATGCCCAGGGTAATTCGCCTATTAGTGACTCCTGGAATAGTTATTGGGTAGCAGATGCCACCATGGATGAAAAAGGCTGGCAGGCAGAAATAAAAATCCCATTCAGCAGTCTCCGATTCCAGGTAATAGACAATAAAGTAAATATGGGAATAATTGCGTACCGATATATTCCCAGAAAAAGAGAAATGCAAACCTTTCCGGCCATCAGGCCTGACTGGGGATTTTGGAGCTTTGCCAAAGCATCACAAGCTCAGACTGGTTCATTTAATGGAATTCAAAATAAACGCCCCTGGTATGTATCTCCTTACCTATTAGGGGGAATGGGGCATCATCATGAAGAAAATGAGGCTGGAAGTTATGAGAAGTTTAACGATAATAATTTGCAAGTAGGTTTAGATGTTCAACACGCATTTAGTGACAACCTCAATGCTGATTTTACTATCAACACAGATTTTGCGCAAGTAGAAGCAGATAATCAGGTAGTAAATCTTTCCCGCTTTTCTCTTTTCTTTCCTGAAAAACGTCGTTTTTTCCTGGAGCGGGCGAGCATCTTTGATTTTAAGTTTGACCAGAGTAACAATATGTTTTACAGTCGAAAAATTGGAATTATCGATGGGGAAATGATACCGCTTTGGGGAGGAGTACGATTAGCTGGTAGATTTGATAAGTGGGATATTGGCGTGCTAAATATGCAGTCCCGTGAAACTGATGAATTCGTTTCAGAAAATTTTGGGGTTGTCAGAGTCAGAAAGAATGTATTTAATCCAAGGTCATATATGGGAGGCATGATGACTTCTCGAATTGGAACGGATGGACATAAGAATTTTGCCTATGGTGTAGATGGCATTTTTAATGTTTTTAAACAGGATTACCTGCAGGTGAATTTTGCACAAACCTATGACACTAATGACACATCAAGTATCAAGGCGATTGACAAATCCAGGATCTACCTCATGTGGGAAAACCGGATCATTAATGGGTTTGGCTATAAGTTTAGCTACTCCAATGTTGGTGAAGAATATAAACCGGGAATCGGTTTTGAACGCCGACAAAATTTCTCACAATTCGGTGACAGGGTATTTTACAGTTGGTTTGCTCCAGAAGAATCAAAGCTTAGACAAACCACAATTACGGCATTCGGTGGTATATCCATTAATAATAGTACCCGCGATGTAGAAACTTCATCTATCGGCCTTCGAACCAGCTGGACATGGGATCGAAACAATGAGTTGAACATCGCATTGGAAAATTTCAATGATGATGTACCGGAGGCATTTGATCTATCTGATGAAATAACCATCAATCCTGGAAAATACACTAACTATAGCATTGGATTATTTTACAGCACCCCTCCTGTCGGGCTAATACGTTTAGAAACAGAAGCCAATGCAGGCACATTTTACGGTGGCGACTTAATTTCTTATAGCATTGCGCCTGAATTTATTTTCTCAAAATACTTCCAGATGTCAGCCTTTTATCAGTTTAACCATATCACCTTCAACTCTTTAGACAAAAAATTTAAATCGCACATAGCACGATTAAATATGATCACTTCCTTCAATGTGAAATTTTCTATTTCCGGATTTATTCAGATGAATACACTTCATGATATCAGTGCTTTTAATTTCAGATTCAGGTACAATCCTGTTGATGGAAATGATTTATATTTTGTATATAATGAAACAATAAATAATGATCCCCTATCCGTCGATCCTCACCTACCCGTTTCAGATAATCGGGCGATTATGGTGAAGTACATTCACACGTTTAGATGGTAAAACATACCTTCTTAAATAAATAGGAAGATTTAAAAAAGTAAAATACCAACCATTTTCAAATAGTCAAACTCATCCAGCCTACTTCAAATGTAGGTATTTACAATGGCTGGATGAGTTTCTTAAAATAATCAGATTAATATTGATGGTATATCTTGGAAACTATCACCCACTTTTCATCAATTTTATTTAATAAAAGAAAGTCAGTATACACCAATTTTTCTTCCAGTTTTAAATCGAGTGTTACACAGGCTTTGCCTTCCACTATATCAATGGTTCTAAAATCAGCCTTCATGGCGATGGAAGAATAATCAAAGGATTTATCTGCTTTTCGTTCCTCTAAAACTTTCTCCCACATATCCCGGGTAAACAAAAAATACCTACCATCTTTTTGCACATTTATAATCGCAAACTCTGGATGAAAAGCCTTTTTAAAATTGTCAATATTCGTTTCATTAAACGCTCCATGTACATAGTTCTCTACTATTGTTTCTTTAATATTTTCTTTTTCCATTTTAAAATCATTACTAATACCAGTGATCAGAAAGATACTGGCCAGATAAATCGATATTATTTGCATTGAGTATTTAATTAAAATTGTTTCGGAATAAAATTTTTGATAAAGGATGTCTTGGTGAACGATTGATGCTCTTTTCTAAACCTTTACCAAGAACCACAAAATTTGAAATCAGAAAATTTTCTGGCAGGTGAATCAGTTTTGCCACCTTATCAAAATCAAACCCAACCATGGGCCCGGAATCAAATCCCAGCGCTGTAGCTGCCAACATTAGGTTTTGACTGGCCATTCCACATGATCGTATGGCTTCATCTCGTTGCAAAACTTTATTTTCATGATAAAAGTTAAGAATGCTTTGCTGTATAAAACCCTGAGTTCCCTCATCCACATGCGACCATTTTTCCTTAACACCCTCTTGCCATGCTAAGTAATCCGCACAAACCACCACTAATATGGAAGCATCCGTAACCTGGGCCTGATCCATAGCCACCTGACGGATTTGTTGGCGAAGGTTAGGGTCACGGATCACCAAGTATCGCACATGCTGAATATTAAAAGAACTAGGTGCTTTATTTGCCAGAGAGATAAGTTCATTCACTACCTCATCAGACATTATAAAATCCGGATCGAAATACCGGGTTGTTTTTCTGGCTTTCAATATCTCTATCATGGCCAGTTCTTTTTCATTAGAAACCATACGCTTTCATTTGTGTTTCAGATAATACTGCCAGATCATTCGCAACTTTTTGAGCAAACTCCTCCCCTGAGATTTGGTCGATTGGATTTCTTAAAGGTCTGCTGCCTTTTTCCATACCAATTAATCCAATGATCTTAGCCACTACTGCTTTTGGATCAGGCTGGTTTGTTTGTATGGCATTATAAACCCTTTCATTAGCATATTCGGTCATTTGCTCTGCCAGTCCGTTATAGCTTTGCGTCACCTCTTCTTGATCCGCTTTTATTCCTGCTTTTTGATATAGCTCGGTTGGGAAAGAACCTGGCTCTATAAGGATATTTTCAATACCCATTTGAATCAGCTCCCCATATGACCCCGTCACCAATGCCTCCAATGCGAATTTGGATGCACAATACACTGCGTTTAATGGGATAGAGAAAAAGCCCAACATACTGGAGACATTGATGATCAAGCCACCTTCTTGCTTTCTCATTCCTGGTAGCACAGCTTTCATCAATCGAAGCGCACCATAAACATTGACATCAAATAATTTTTGCACCTGATCGATGCTATGCGCTTCCAATAATCCACCTCCAAAAACACCTGCATTGTTGATAAGAATATCAACCGCACCATGTTGTGCTTCAATCTCCGCAATCACGCTACGAACTTGCGACCCAGAGGTGACATCCATTTCCAATACATGAACATTTGGAAGGTTAGAGAGCTCTTCTTTGACCTTTTGGTTATTACCATTAAAGGATCTCAAAGTCGCATAAATAGTATATGCATTACCCTCTGATAATTGTTCCGTTAGCATTTTTCCGAAGCCGGAACTTGCCCCGCTAATTAGAATAGTCTTCATATTTACTTAAATTTTAATACAAAGCTATGCCCTAAAGCAGGACCTAAATTGTCTGAAAAGTCTAAATCGCTTGTCTGAGCGGTTGGTCGCTTAATTGAGAAGGGTTAACACCAAAGTGGCTTTTAAAAGACTTGCTGAAATGCGCCAGGTCCTCAAAACCGCATTGAAGATATATTTCTGAAGGCTTATTTGATGTAGAACTGAGAATTTTATATGCATGCTCTAACCTGCTTGTTTTCAACCATCGAGCTGGTGAAGTGCCAAATAATGACTGAAAATCCTTTTTAAAGGTAGAAAGGCTTCGTCCTGACTCCCTGGCATATTCCTCTAATTTTTTGTTTTCCAGGAAATGCTTTTTCATAAAGTGATGGAGATCTGCCTTCGATGGTTGAGAAAAATCGAGAAGTTGATGTGTGATGGATGGATCAGTCTTTGCCATACCAACTAATGCTTCGATCGTTTTTAATCTCGCTAACTGATCGTCCATAATAACACCATCTTCCCAAAATAATTGAAGTGACGCTATGAAATTTTGAAGTATAGGGTTAGTATCAATACCGATCACGGGTTGAAAGACAGTTTTCTTATCAGAGTTGAAAGGATAGTTTAGTTGATTCAGGGCATTATTTACAAGATCTTCATGAAATATAAATACTACACTTGAAAATTTAATTCCTTCCGGACACCAGGTTTTGGTAATCGTGGCAGGAGTGAATTTTTTAATCAGAACAAAATCCCCTTTTTTATAGCAGCGTGTCTCTTTTCCATATTTCACTTTGAACAAACCTTCTCTAATATAAGTGAGCAAATGTTGAGAAGGATAAATATCCTTAACAGCTTTGCTCCTTCGCTCATTTGATTGAATGATCCGAGTATTGTTATATGTGATCTGACGCTTCATTTAATAATTATAGTACGCAAAAAATGAATTTAGTTTTTAAATAAAGTAAAATGTACTTATCAATTTTAATCCAATGAGATAGAAATAAAATCTCAAACAAGATTACTCTTATTTCGTAAATAGAAAACAAATATTTTTTGAATATGCGAATTCGCTCGATTATACCTAATGACTTTCCTGAATTACTTTCCCTTTTTTCTGAATTTGCTGAATTTGAAAAAACTCCTGAAAAAATGACCAATACCCTGGAGCAAATGGAAAAAGAATCTGAATATATCAAGGGTTTTGTTGCGGTAAATGATCAGGATGTAATATTGGGATACACCACCTACTTTTTCTCTTATCACACATGGGTAGGAAAATCCATGTACATGGATGATCTGTATGTCAGACCTGAATGTCGGGGCAACTCCATCGGAACATCACTTATTAAATCGGTAATTGATAAAGCCAAAGCTGAAAACTGCAACCGTTTGAGATGGCAGGTATCTGACTGGAATCAACCAGCTATCGAATTTTATGAAAAACTGGGCGCCTCAATCGATGGCGTGGAATTAAATTGTGATTTGAATTTAAAAAAATTTAGTCATTGACTATAATTCCAGTTACTTCCTGGGGCACTTTTTACAGTGCTTCTTCTTTTTCTTTTTGAATTTCTCACAGCACTTTTTGAATACACACTCATCATGGCCAAAGATTCGCTCCTCTATTCTGTCAGAGAGATCACATGAAAATTCCTTATCTGCTAAATACTCTTCCACAATATTTATTTAGACTTAATCTAATTAAGACGCGAATATGCATTAAAAATAAATTTAATACAAAGTCATTTACAGAAAATTTAATGATTGAATGAGAAAAATCAGGTAGGATTATTCCCCATACACCTCCATAATATCAGGTAGCTCATCTTTTGTAATCACTAATTCATGATGGTAAACGTAATTCAGGTATTTCAAATCGATATTTTCTAAATACTTAGTATGCCATTCCATCCACCAAGACCACATAGCTCCTGACTTAATACATTCATCAGGATTAGGGATAACACCACATTCATGATAGGCAATTAATGTCGGATTTTCCTCGACTATTTTCTTCGTAGCTTCAAACATCTCAATATGAGGCTCAGCTGATCCATCGTATGTATCTGCAGCCACAATATCAACATATTCATCCCCCGGATACCACTCCGCATTAGGACTTCCCGTATAGCACAACACCCAAATCAGGTTGTTGAGTTTTCGCTCTTGCACAAAATATTGGTACATGGTGATCCAGATTTTTTTAAACTTTTCAGGACCTTGTTTCCCATACCAAAACCAATGACCATTTAACTCATGCAACGGACGCCATAGTATGGGTACATTCGCATCACGGAGTTTTTCCAACAAATCTGCTTTCGCCTCTAACTCTTTCCAAAAATCTTCGTGTTGTTCGGTGCCTTCAATAAAGCATTTATCAATATTTACCCTTTTTTTACTGTTTTCATATCCTTCACCTACGCCCGGTCCTCCCCAATGCCACATGATAGTAGGGATGCCCCCACTCTCCCACCATTCAATGGCGTTTTGAACTTCTTTATCATTGGATCTTTGATGTATAAAATCAATACCCCTTAGCGCCGGCTCTTTCCCTGTTCTTTGTTTAATATATCTCAGCTCATCGATCCCCCAAGGGGTGCTCATCTGACCCGATAGCATTCTTTTACCATTGATATCCAACAAATAATTATATAGAGCAGTCGCTTCAGAAGTAGCATTGGTATTACTCAATGGTCGTATGACAGGAGGTTTATTATTTACTATGATTAGAGAATCATAATTAAAGGATTTTTCCGGAGGATTGAAATCCGCCATTTGCGATTTAACACCACAAGCATTAATTAAAATGAATGCAAAACATATGAATTTACTTTTTACTCGAATGGACATTTAAAAACTATTATCTCACTTAAACTATTTCGATATAATTACATAAAAAACCATTTCATTTTTATGATTTATAAAGGTTTTTAATGAATTATTCCCTATTGGATATAAAAAGAATAATGGTAATTCAATACCTATAGGACAAAACTTTGCGGAGTTATTTACTCAAACTGATATTCACTGCATTAGTTGCAATTTTCTATAATTTGAATTCATGTAATTTAAACATATAAAGCGGCCCATAATAAATAAAACAATTATTTTATTTTTGTCTTAGGTTGACTTGTAATATAATTTATTGACACCGTATCCATATTTATTTCAATCGGGCCTTATCTCAGGTTTTAGAAAAGAACAATCAGGCATGTTATTTGGAGTTAATTGGATTGTTCAATAATTACTTACAAAATGGGATGTTTATGAAATATTTATTCATTGGTTTTATTTTACTTTCATTCACTGTAAATGCTCAACATCTCAAAGAAGGTGATAAGGCACCAGATATAAGAATGGCAGGATTAGATGGGAAAGAAATTACACTTTCTTCACTAAAAGGGAAAGTTGTTTTGGTAGACTTTTGGGCTTCTTGGTGTCGTCCTTGCCGAAAAGAAAACCCGGGAATAGAAAAAGCCTACCAGGAATATAAAGATGAACAATTTAAAAATGGAGATGGCTTTACCGTTTTCAGCGTGTCCTTTGATACGCAACAATTAGCTTGGGAACGAGCTATCGAAAAAGATGGAATATCGTGGGATTACCATGTGAGTGATCTTAAAGGCTGGAATAGTGCTGCGGCAAAATTATACGAGGTAAATGCAATTCCACAGAGTTATCTGATTGATGGTGATGGTATCATAATAGCCGTTAATCCGAGAGGTGGTCAACTTGAAAAAGAGCTAAAAAAATACAGGAAGAAAAGCTTCTCCCTGTTTAATTTCTTGAATGAATAAGGTTATATCTTATTGCAGGCCAGATTTTGCTTTAGCCATTAAAGCTTTTAAAGTATAAATCACTTGTTCTTCTTGTTCTGAAGCCACTCTGGAACCACCACCAGTACAACCTAAATCATTATACAATTGAGTCTCTTCACCTTCTGAATACTCCTTACCATCATATTTATAAACGCAAGCATCTTCTGTGCAACATGATGACACATTTTTACCTGTACAAAACTCTTCTTGTGCACAAGATTCAAGTGGTTCCGTTTCTCCACAATTGCTCAGAGTAAAAGCAAATAACCCCATTATTAAAAGCATCAAATAAATTCTTCCTTTTTTCATGATCAATATTTTAAATGTTAAAACCGAAACATTTTATATCCAATTTCATTCCAAAAATACGCATACCTCACATTTAATTCTTGTTTCTTTTTGTTATCTCTTACATCCAACTTTTTAATTCAATAAAAGCTCACTTAATTTAAATCAATGAAAAGACCTAAGCTTTTCACTAACACCAGTCTCAAATGATACGTCAAAATTAAACCTGAAATTTAAAACCCTCTCTCTAGATTTGACGGCTAATGTCATTATTGTTCGCTCTTTTTTTGAAGGAAAGATTTTAGGAGGTCTAATATTGCCATTTTCAGTTAATAGCTGTACCCATTTATAATCTTTTTCACGTGCTTTTCCTCCATCCTCTATTTTATCCTTCTTTTTTTGTTGTTTTTTAGACGAACCAAAAACCATTTGTCCAAAGCTAAATTCCAGATGATAGTCAAAATCCATATTGAAACTTTGCATTCCAATGATGGAAATATCAAATTTATTACTTTTCACATAGGTACGAGGCACACATATGGTATCCTTAAATACAAAAACATGATTATCTATTGTTTCAAACAACAAAGTATCAGCTCTATCAATACTTGGTACACTTTCCAACATTTTAACTGGTTCGAAATTATAAATACCTCCATCCTTTAATAAAAAATCTCCTACCATCCTGGTTTCTGGAAAAACCAAAGAATCTCCTATAAACGATAATCTTGTATATATTTCTTCAGAAGTTACAGTCCCACTGATATTTTCGTATGTCATTTCTTTTTGATCAAAATCCTCCATTTCAAAAAGAAGTTTCCGTATATCTACATTTTCTAATTTATTCCTCATAAAGAACCTAATCTCATCATCTGGAGAAAAATATATCCTTACAGCGGAATTAATATCACCATTAAATGCCTGCATCTTAAGTGAATCGATAAGGTATAATGAATCGCTATTGATATTAAATAGACCCGAAATATCCCTGAACGTCCCTTTCTTATATTTTAAGCTGTTAACAAAGAATTTACCTTTGAGCTGGTATTTCAAATTATTTTGACCTTCTTCTGCTGGATTAGTGGAAGCTTTTTGATCCTCATTGTTATCAGCACCTGACCCAGCTATGGCCATAAGCTGTTTATAGTCGATATGGTCAACGCGATACACCCCTTTTACCTCAAGCTTTCCAGGTTGGTTACGCAATGCAGTGCTATACAAATTTGTTACTACCGAAGTATCCACTTTAAAATTTATCCCATGATAATGACCACTCAGTTGATTTAATGTTACTATTTCGGGGGTCACACTTATTCTGCCGGTTAATCGCGAAACATCCATTAATGAATCCGGCATGTTCACTCCTACATTATTGAGTTCTAATTCCACCCGTGTTCGATCATAAATAATATCATCGATCTGATCTGCAATGGAATCCAAATGAAGAGTCCCTTCTGACAAAATGCTCGCTTTCAATCTACCTGACATATTTTTTACCAATGAATCCGGTACAAATTGCTTTGCATTCGCTAAATCTGCATCTAAGTCAGCTTTAATAGAAAAAGTAGGGTGATTGAGGTTTTTAACAGAGCCTACCCCTTTCAAAGAACTTCCTGCAGCTTTAGCATGAAATTCCTTGAATGTAATTTGAATAGCATCAAGGTTCGTCGCTTTTTTATCAAGATTTATGGTAAAGGAATTGTTAATAAGTTCCAACTCATACTTTGGATATTTCACATTGATGTTTTCCAGGTCAATCACCTGATTTTGATATGACAATTGACCAGAAAGATCACTAAATGCGTTGATCGAATCTAATGCAACATCAACATTGTTCATTTGAATGGTTGCCGTACTCGATTGCAAAAAGCTATTAATGAATTGATCATTGATAGTATTAGGAAGAATCCCCCTTGTGGCTAATTTAATTTTTAGATTTCCATTTAAGTTTTGGATCACAGTATCCGGTACAAATGGACGCACCGAAGCAAGATCTATATCTATGTTCGAATTGAAATAATAATGCAATTGATCAAGGTTTTGAAAATAACCTTTCAGGTTCACCTTATTTTTTCCACTTGCCACATCAAGCCTTTCTACATTTATGGACGTTGTGGCATTGCTATTCAAAATACCGTTTGTTGCTGATCCTTTCAAAGTTACCCTGTTAATCCGTGGGTAACTTTTCATTTTAGCTCTGCCATTTGAGAGCTCAAAACTTGCCTCATAGTGAGGGAGGTTTTCTCCATTTAATTTGCCATTAATTTTGGCCTCCAGATTCAAAATTCCCTGTAGCTGGCTGATTTGATTTTCTCTCAATATTGCTGATGGAATGTATTTGGACAATTCTTTTATGTCAAGGTCAGTGGCGGTAATTTCTAATTCTGATGGTAAATCATCTACTAACAAAAGCCTTCCCGAGGCATTGATATTGGCTTCTTTTGTGCGGGCGGTAACTGACTCTAACAACAGTGTGTCTAATTGATAGCTCACATCAAATATCACATCAGCCTGCTCCATTTTATAAAGGTTGGTGGAGTCCATATCCAATTGAGAAACTACTACCCCACCCTTTGCGGTAAATGAAATTCCAGAGCTATCTATATTCGCCGTCCCTTCTAGGTCGGGAATAAATGCATGGGCTTTAGCTTTTTGCTGCTCATCATTATACTGGCAATTGATATTTTGCAATACCAACTTATCCAACACCAATTCAAGTGGTGCTTTGGATAGCGTGTCCTCTTCAGCAGTACTATCTGTTGACAATAAAAAATCAAAACAAGAAGCACCTTGCGCATCCACTAAGTACCTAATCAATCCATCATTTAATTCTACCTCATGAATATTAAAAATATTATTAAGAAGCGGCTTTGATTCCACCATTACAAAGAGTTTATCAAGCCTTACCAGCGTATCTATAGATGCATCAACTGCTGGTAAATTCGGGTCTTGCTGTGCCCCCATCCAAAATCCATTCAACTGAACGGTAGCAAGAGGAAAATCCCGAATTAAAGAAAATGAGACGCTTTCCATACCCAAGGGAGCATGGATATTTTGGCTTACCTTCTCTAATGCCAGCTTCTCAATTTTATCTTCCATCAGCCAGCCAACCAATGCTAACACAACCAGGATTGAAATAAATACCAGGGCTGAGATTTTAAGGATTTTTAAAAATGTTTTCATAGCGGTTACACTCTAAAAATACATAAAGTTTTTACCAACAATCAACACAAATAACAAGAACCTGTCCTCACCTCAAAAAAATAATACATAGAATTTCGATTATTTAATTTCACATTTTGAATTATGACCCACCTCAAAAATCGATTAAGTCCTTTACATACAGGAATGTTAGGATTTATTTTAAATAATAATTTTAAGTATATGTATTAGCTCCCCATAAACAACTGTATTTACTATCAATCCATTTTTATAAATAAAAATAATACGGCCATTTTCTATTTAAACTTCACTTAATCAAAGCATTAATCCTTTGCATCTGGCTAAGCAAAAAAATAAATGAAATGAATTCCATAGGGTATTTTTCTTCTCAGGTTTTTTATATGTGAAGTGAAATTTAATTGATGTAGCAATTTAGTTGAACAATAGTATTGTACCTCCACCCTGAAGCATGCCAGGATAAAGAGGAGAAATAAAATCAACAAATCAGAAAGAAATAAAATCAAAAAAACAACATTCTCATGAAACGGATATTAATCATTGTCGGCTTAATCATTGGAGTAATTAGCATAACCAATGCACAATCGACCAGCGAATACAAAGAAATCACAGGTAAGGTGATAGATGCAGAATCACAAAAGCCACTGCCTCAAAGCAATATTTATATTAAAGATGCTGAAATAGGGACAGTGACAAACAACACCGGGGAATTTTTGCTGAAAGTTCCAAAGAAATATTTTGAAGGTATAATAGTGGCCTCCTCTATGGGTTATGCAACCGTCGAACAAGAAATAAACACTCTTGGAGACAATACTTTGGACATTCAGCTAACCCCGGTTTCTGTATTAATGAATGAAGTAGTCGTTCGTGATGCCAATGCTATATTGGATCTGGCGATAGAAAGAAAACAAGAAAACTATCCTCAGGAATACCAGGTAATGACCTCTTTCTATCGCGAAATTATTAAGAAAAACAAGTCCTTTATAGATGTATCCCAGGGCATCTTGAATGTATCAAAAAGCTCCTACTCAGATCACAAAAGGGATAAAATGAGTATCGTCAAAGGAAGTAGGAGTCAACAATATAAAAAAGAAGACACTATGGCATTTAAAATTATGGGGGGACCCAACACCATGCTTTTGCTAGATGTAGTCAAAAATCCAGGTATTGTGCTCAATGAAGAAACCTTTGAGTTTTATGAATATCGATTAGATGGAATAAACGTGAGCGATGGTAAGGAAAATTATGTGATAGCATTTACTCCAAAGCCAGAATACGACGAGGCACTTTATTCAGGCGTTATTTATGTGGATGTCAAGTCCTATGCAGTTTCAGGAGTATCATTTGGATATGACAAAAGTAATTTGCGAAAGGCATCTTCAACTCTTGTTAAAAAGAAACCTACTTTTGCAAAATTAACTCCTAAAAAAGTATCTTATGAAGTAAAATATCGCGAAACGAATGGTGTGTGGTATCTTGACTATGTGCGCAATGAAATTGAAATGAAGTGCAATTGGAATAAGAAACTTTTCAATTCCACCTTTCACTCAGTTAGCGAAATGGTGATTACACAGAAAAATTTAGGCCCTGGAGCACCAGAGTTTACAAAACGAAATACCACTAAGTCAACCGATATATTTTCCGAAAAAGTGGGTAATTTTAGGGATGCAGACTTCTGGGAAAATTATTCTATCATAAAACCAGAAGATGATTTGCGAAAAGCACTGGCAAAAATTGACCAGAAGAAAAATTAGTACGTGAATTCTATTAGGGAAACATCGAATATAAAAGAAGATTTCATGCCTTCAGATCAATTGGGAAGGCATGAATTTCTTTTTAAAAAATATTACAAACCCCTGGTAGTTTATGCCATTCGATTGATCAAAGATCAGTCTGGTGCAGAGGATATTGTTCAGGAAGTATTTGCAAAATTATGGAACAAAAGAGAAGACATTGAGTATGGGGACAAGTTAGTTTCCTACCTTTTTGGTTCTGTGAAAAATGCATGTCTGAATAATGTAAGGCACTTAAAAGTGGTGCGTCGGTATGAGCAGGAATCTCCATTGAATAACTCAACGGAGGACAATCCTCACCATTACATGATGCTCCATGAAATAGAACAAAAAATAGAAGCTACTCTCAATACACTACCGAAAAAATCAAAAGATGTATTTATAATGAGTAGATACGAACAGAAAAAAAACAGGGAAATAGCCGATGTGCTAAATATTTCTATTAAAACTGTGGAGGCTCATATGACGAAGGTTTTGGCCGCGCTACGTAGAAATCTAAAGCATTATATTTGCATCCTGGCAATCATAATATTAAAAACTTTAGCATGAAATTGAACTCAGAAGATCGGAATGAAATGACGCGGGTATTGTCTGGTGAGGCTTCAGAAAAAGAACTGGCTCATTTTTACCAAATGCTTCAGGGTGATCCTGATCGAAAAAACATATTCGAAACTTTAAAAAAAGAATGGGACACTGCCAGCGATGCTATGCTTTATAAAAGTCTGAATGTAGATGAAGCATGGGCACGACAAAAGAATGAATTCCTAAAAATCACCAGCAACAAAAAAAGACCTTCTGCTTTTATATGGAGATGGGCCGCAGTAATTGTTATTGCTATTGGGCTTTCTTTCTATTTTACCCTGGAAAGGTTTATTTCAATTGATAAACCACATTCTTTTACAACCAAGGCCTATGAAACAATGCCACTGGAGCTTGAAGATGGTTCAGTTATCACGCTCAATCAAAATTCAACACTTTCATATGATTTTAAAGCCACCACCAGAAAGGTTAGCTTTACCGGTGAAGCCTATTTTGAAATAGCACCGGATGCAGACAGACCTTTTATCATTGAAACCGAAACTGCTTACATTAAAGTTATTGGCACAGCTGTTAATGTAAAAACAAATGAATCTTCGATTGATGTGGTAGTTAATGAAGGGTTGGTAGAATTTGGTCCTATAGACCGAAGTGAAAAGAAACTACTTGCCGCAGGTACTTCCGGTCAACTATTAAAAAACAAAAATCTATTAGCGCTGGATGGACAAAAACCAAATTCAATTTCCTGGTTTACACAAGAGTTGGTATTTGACCACTCCCCTCTTCCTGATGTATTAAAAGACATTTCCGATACCTATCATATTGATTTCAGGTATGATGGTAGCCAATTGGAAAATTGCCACTTAACAGCCGATTTCAGCAAGGATAAATTGACCAATGTATTAGAAACCATTCATACAATTTTTAACGTTGAATTTACAAAGAGCGACAACACGTATATTGTGACAGGGCAGGCATGTGAGTAAACATAATCAACCAAAAACATGAATAAGTCGATTATCTGCATATCACTTATTTTCATTTCATTCTATTCTATTGCCCAGGTAAACCTAGACCTGGAAAGGCGAGTTTTATCCATTGAGGTTCAAAATCAACCTGCCAATGAAATATTATTGGATATTGGAACCAGGTATGGGTTTAGCATTTCCTATAATACCGACTTCATTAAAAAAGTTCCACTGACTATTAAATCAGATACAATTACCCTCAAGGAAGTAATCGATTCGCTTTTCTTGAAAGATGATTTAAAGTTACGTCTCATTGGCAATCAGCTCGTGGTATATGAGCCCAACCATAAAACTCCCAACATCGATCATTGTCAGAATATTATCTCGGGAATTATAATCGACAATTTCACACAACAACCAATTGTCAGGGCCAGTATCAAAGAACTTACCACCGGTCAGTTAACGGTTACAAACCGAGATGGCAAATTTCTACTCAAAATCCCCTGCGATGTAAATAAAACCCAACTGGAAATCAGCGCTATTGGATATCGCTCTAAGTATTTAGCTCAATCTATCAACGAGGAAATCTCACCAATAATATTGGAAGGTGATTATATCCCTTTAAAAGAGGTCTTTATACTTAGTTTACAGGCTGATAAATTGGTGGAAGAGGTTTTGCAAAACATTTGCAATAATTACCAGGACCAAGCTACTCAATCTATTTCCTTTTTTAGAGAAGCTATTTTAAAAAACAATAAGATGGTGGCTTTGTCTGAAGCCGTGGTAGATGTGTACAATTATCCATATAATATTGCAGGAAGAAAAGACAGGGTGCAACTTGTGAAGGGCAGAAAATTCATTGATCATCAGAATATTGACACTATCGATTTTAAATTGAAGGGTTCGCTTCGCAGTTGTTTTGAGTTAGATATTGTAAAGCATCAGCCTTTCTTTTTTAATATCAACACCTATAAAGATGCCTATACTTATTCTTTTAATACAGTGAAAGAGTTTAATGGTAGAAACATCTATGTGATCAATTTTAAAAGTCTGAATACCACCCAAGAACTACCCTACCAGGGAAAAATGTATATCGACAATGAATTAAAAACATTGGTAGCTATTGAGTTTGAACTTAGTAAAAAGTCTTTGAGAAAAACGGAAGACCATTTTGTATTTAAAAAATCAAAAAACTTAAAAACCAACCTTCAAAAGGCTACTTACTATGTGCAATATACAGATGTAGATGGAAAGCTAGCCATGAATTATGTGGCTTTCAAAAGCACCTTTAAGGTAAAAAAGAAGAAAAGCATCTTTTCAGCCAAATACGAAACCATGACAGAATACGTCGTCAATAACTTCCAATTAGAGAATGTCAATAAAATCAGAAACAAAGATACCTTTGCAGCAGATAAGATTTTTTTAGAAGAACTCATTGAATATAATGATGAATACTGGCAAGGCATTAACTTTTTACCTCTGGACAAGCCACTCCTGGAATCATCAGAAGAATTGCAGAAAATATTTACGTCAAATCACTAGGTAACGTATCGGAAGTTTTAGCAGGCTATTTCTTTATAAGTTTAAAATTTTTAACTCCCCTGTCATTTGTAAATGTTAAATAATAGACCCCACTTGGAATCCCGTTTAATTCAATAAAATCAGTTCTGGAATCAAGATCTAAATTTGAAATAAGCTTTCCATTTATATCAATTATTGAAAGTGATGTATAACCCTGGAAATTTTTAACATGCAATATGGACTCGGCCGGATTTGGATAAATAACTGGCGTACTTTCTTGAAAAAAATCCGTTTCACCAAACCCTGTGACTTTTTCCACAGGTTTTTCACCAATTTCGATTTTCTCAACTTTGACATCAGAAATAGTGATATTGGAAGTGCTTTTACCCAAATCAAAAACAATCCTCGCAGCAGGATCAGAAGGAGATGTCATTGTAAAGGTTAAGATGAAACTTTTTTCAACCGTACTTATGCTAATGCCATTATATCCACTATATGCATTCCATGGATTCGTTGCTTTTCCAATATAAAAGCTCGAACCTCTATCCTCCGCTGCTTTTGCCTTAAAAGATACCTGGTACATTTTATCTTTCTCGAGTGAAATACCACCTCTCACTAGTTGAACATGCCAACCTTCACTTCCACCATTGGTAATATTTGCTTCTAATTTGCTGTTTGTTGCCGAAATGCTTCCAGCCCCACCACTTTGGGTATTTAAACTCCAACTATCTGTACTTGTGCTAAAATCACCCACATAAATTGGTGTGGTAGTAACCGGCGTAGCTGCTGGCATTTCATTATGTAACAAAGCGTCAGTTAATGGTTCCAAGAGGTTTTTAGTAGATGGATTATAAATTCCGAATCCTGCACTAAACTCCCAATATGCCCAGCTTAAACCTTGCTCTTCAAACCACCTTGCTAAAAAGGTGGTCCATCTTTCACGTGACTCGATATCAGCCTTGCTATACGCACCAAACTCACCCACATGAATGGGAATATTATTTTCTTCAGAAAACTGTAATGCATAGCTAAACTCGCTTACCACAGTCTCACGCTCTGGCTCTATATCAAACCATTGCGTTCCTAGCCATGCATCAGCATCCTCAGCTAACCATTCAGCTCCCTGGTGCGTGAAATTAAACGGATTGTAATAATGTGGAGAAAGAATGATATACTCATCTGTGGGCAATACTAGTTTAGATATTGCTCCTAATCCACCATATTCTGCTACTCCCATTAATACTACTCTTGTTGGATTTGTCTTACGGATTTCTGTTAACGCATCAGCAAAAAATTCATTCCATAATTCAGCCGTAACATTGCCATGTGGTTCATTTAACACTTCAAAAAGCAAGTTTTCAGGATAGTCTTTAAAGTGCTCAGCTATTTGACCCCATTGTGATAAAAACCTTTCTTTCTGGCCAACTGGATCTTCAAATAATGCTTCATGATGGTGCATATTTACAATAATATATAAACCATTGCTAATGGCTGAATCAACCACCTGCTGGATTCTTTCCAGAAATGAAGCTTCAATTGTATAAGGTGAAGAAGCCATACTCCTTGCTGAGGGTTCCCATCTTACTGGTAACCGTACATGATCAAACCCCAAGTCAGCCATTATCTCAAAATACTCCGAATCCCAGGGGTTACCCCATTCAGTTTCTGATGGAGCCTCAAAGCAATTACCCATGTTAATTCCCCTCCCCAACTTTTGGTTCATTTCGAAAGCTGGTTGCCGTGTCTGGCCAAAAGAAAATTGTAATAGAAAAAATAATGCTGAAAAAAGTGATAATATCCTTAGCATGACATCAATATGTTAATAAAGCTGGAAGTTAATGAGTTGAAAACAAACTTCCTATGATATTAACATAACTACCCTATAGCTATAACAATTCATATCCTTGGTTACAATTTCTTCCCTTACAGAATAAGGCTTTTTTACTTTTCCTTAATGTTTACTGCGCCAATTGCTTTTTCCCTGGATATTTTTTGTTGATCGAAGTTTTTCAGTTGAGAAACAGGTATTGAAGCTTCAATGGATGCTGGAATAGAGCATACCTCACATTTTGTCAATTGGATGTCTAGCACTAATTTTTCGCTATCATTAAGCGACCTGATTGTCCTTCCATAATCTACCATAAAGGCTTTCAGGTCAGTAATGAATTGGGGATATAACGCTTCGATTTTCCCTTTTCGTTCGTCTTTATTTACCTTGTCTTTTCCTAAGGCAGGAAAATAATACATGTCATTTTCCATATAGGAAGAATACGTCTTTATTTTAAATATCACTCCCAGATCTTCAAAGCGTTCATAATCAGGCTTACGATCTGTGAAAAATGTTTTGCTATACTCAGGACTGAAGTATTGCTTGAATACATTACCAAAAATTTCCAGATCAGCTATCCTTTCTTTTTTCTCCCCCTTTTTAATATCCAGTCGTTTCTCAAATTCTTCCCGTTCAATTTTTCCGGATTTAATAGCAGATATATCTTTTTTTTCCGCAGTGATAATCATTCCACTAGCACCATCAGACCGAACTTCGCTTTCACCGTCTTCATTGTTCCAGATCATAACCATAGGTTCACGTCTCGATTCCTGAATAATCCTGATTTTATCATTAGGCTTTAATTGGCCAATTAAGTCTGCATAGTCAGCTAAAAATGTGATCAAGATCTCTTCTGTCTTTTCTGCCTGTTCTTGGTTTTTCAAATCTGATTCAACTACGTAAGACGACGCATCAGATGAATATGCTCTTACTATCGTTCTTTGTTCTTCCATTTTTTCACGCTGTTCTTCCATCTCTCGTCGTTGTTCTTCCATTTCTTCCCGAAGCTCTTCATTAATTGCCCGCTCCTTATCTCGTTCTATTCTTCTTTCTACCCTGACATTGGCTTCATCATCACTAAAAACATGAACTTCCATATCTTCACCATCCATTGGTGCAAATTCCTCAAACATTTCCCGAGGTTCACGAACATCAAAATGATAGTTAAAAGAAAATTTATTGGAAGGGATTTTAAAAACTACACCAAAACCTTCTACATAGTTGGCATCTATCCTTCTACTGCTTATTAATCGATTGCCTTCTTCACTAAACAATGAAGAAAGAATGTTTTTTGATATTTCCAGATCACGATCCATTCGCTTGGTGTCCAATTGGGCATTGGCAACAAAAACTGTTAACACACACCATCCTATTAATAATATATTTTTCATCTTATTCGTACAGTTAAACTAATTCAATCCTTTTTATTCAATTATTCTTGCTGATTTACGGTTTGTATAATTTCTGCCAACACTTCGTTGGTTTCTTGTTTTTGTCGATCCTGGTAATTTTTTAAATCGATCATATTTTGTTGGATTAATAATAAATCCTGTTCTCGCTGATCTTGCAGATAATCCGAAAATTGTAGCAAGGCATCTTCCATGTATTCCTGCTGATGAGTATTGACAGCGTTGATATAATTTTGAAGCATGTTTTGATTTGAAGCCTGCCATCCTTCCAGTTGCTTTTGCAATTCATCAGAGCTAAGAGACCTGGAAGGTATTTGTTTTTGCGAATTATTTGTTTGATCAAATGATGCAATCAATGCATAGTACTTTTCCAATGAATCCTTGGTTTGAACCATTTGTTGCTGATAAGTTGCTTGTTGATCAGCAACCATATCAGCTACCAAATTTTTGATTGTTTCTTCACTCACAGGATCATGAGTAGCTGATGACTTATTAAAACCTACATAAAGTCCTTCCTCATTATATTTAATATTAAAATTGGTCAGGTATCCCATGACAAATAACAATGCGAAAGAAGCTGCTATGGCCAGATAAGGTCTGATCCAAGATGCTGTTTTATCCGATAATAAATATACCGGAACCTGTTCTTTATTTTGAGGAGGTGAAGACACAAAAGATTCATCAGACATCATTCCACGGACATCTTGAAGACCTTTCACTTCATCTTTTAACTTTTCGTCATTGCCCATCTCCTTTTCAAAGTCTTCTCTTTGCTGTGCATCCATTTCATTATATAAATAATCAATGATGCGTTGTTCTCTTTCTGATTTATCCATAGCTACAAATGTTCTTTGTAATTATATCCACTATTTTCAATTAGTTTCCTGAGATTATTCAAACCATAGTATAACCGCGACTTTGCGGTATTGACAGAGATCTTTAGTAAATCTGCGATCTCCTGAAACTTCATTTCTTCATATTCTTTCATGATGATCACTTCTCTTTGCTCTTCAGGAATTTGCTGCAATAAAGCCATTACCCACTTTTCCTTTTCGGTAGCATTAATCTTTCGTTCAGGATGAAAATACCCATCTTGTTTGTCTTGCACCTCATTGTTAAACAGGGATAACCAGGGTCTTCTGGATATTTTCCTTCCCTCTTCATAGCATTGATTTCTGGCTACCCGGTACAGCCAAAATTTCAGGCTTCCATTATCCCGGATATTTCCCAAATGCCGATGTAGTGCAATGAATGTTTTCTGAGTGCTTTCCATTGCCCGATCATGATCATTAAAATATTTCAAGCAAAACCCATAAATCCGATTATACCATAAACCAACTAACCGATTAAAGGAGCGCTCGTCACCTTCTTTGGCCTTTTCTATTAGTAACTCGTCACTCTCTTCACTGTAATCAACTAAATTCTGCAAAACTTTCGTCATCCGGATTTTATGGCTTTCAGATAGGAGATGATTCATTGCATAAAAAAGTTTTACTTAATGAGATTATTTTCTGAGCAATACTTCTAAAAGCAGAAATTGTATAAATTATTAAAGATTAAAGATCGCCTTTGATAAAATATTAAACATGTTTTTAAGTATTTTAGTCTGATGCGAAAAATCAGACACCTTTATCTGTTCATTCTTTTCATTTACTTTAGTCAAATTTTATTGGCACAAAACATCCCGGATATTTCCGGTAATTGGAATGGATCCGCCCAGGTTCCGTTGAATGATAATTTGATTATAGCATATCAATTTAAACAAAAAGGGGCTGTCATTGAAGGAACATTCACCACCAAAAGCCTTAATCAAAAAGATTCAGCAAAAGGCATTTTTATAGGCACCATTGATGAAAATGGAATAGCATTTAAAGGAACCAAATTTATTTACAAAGTCGGGCCGGGTTGTTTATCCTCCACCAAACTCACTTATGAAAACACCGAAGGTCAGGAAAAACTCACTGGAACCTGGTCAGGTGATTGGAGCCTAAATACATGTCCACCGGGAACTGGCGGTAAAGTGTCGTTAATTAAGGTAAAAGATCATATTGTATCTACTCACCAAACAGCCAGGACAACTTCCATACACACTGAAGATGAATCCGGACAATCCTTGTATTATGAATTGCTTGAACGAAAATATTATGCATTATTAATTGGTATAGATTCCTATATCAACGATGAAATCCAAGATCTCGACCATCCTGTTTCCGACATGCATAAATTAAAAGAGGTTCTTATATCTGATTATTCATTTACGCCTGAACATACCATATCCTTAACCAATCCATCGCGTGATGAAATTATCATGGCATTTGACAAGCTTAGCAATAATGTTACATCCAAAGATCAGCTCCTTATATTTTATGCAGGCCATGGTATATGGGACGATAAAATTAAGCAAGGGTACTGGCTTCCTTCTGATGCCAGTAAAACTTCCAAAGCTCGATGGTTATCTAACAGCACTATCCGGGATTATATAGGAGGTATAAAATCGAAACATACCCTTCTCATCACGGATGCTTGTTTTAGTGGTGGAATATTTAAAGAAAGGGCTGTGGCTTTTAAGGATGGACGTGCTATGTTAGAGATGTTCAAATTACCGAGCCGAAAAGCTATGACAAGTGGAACCTTGTCGACCGTTCCTGACAAAAGTGTGTTTGTTCACTATCTAATTAAAAATTTGAAATTAAACACTCAACCTCTCCTTTCAAGCGAAGATCTCTTCCGAAATTTTAAAATTGCCGTTATCAATAACAGCCCTAATGGACAAATACCTCAGTATGGATCAATAGGTCAAACAGGGGATGAAGGTGGGGATTTTATATTTATTAAAAAGATCGATTAATATGCAATGATTAAAATTGAACATGCCATACAATAAATTTAAGTTTCTACTATTTTATTATTATCCGTGCAATAGGTTACCATTATCATAGATTGTATATAAAAAACAACCAGGCATAAACGCAATACCAACACTATTTATCTTGCAATAATTATAACTAAATTTTACTATGCGAATACTTAACAAGGCAAAAATTAATACAATAATTACCATTTCATTTTTATTCGTTATCATCTCATTCTTCGGGTGCAAAGAATTGGAAAAGTTAACCCAATTCAATATGAAATATACAGAATCAGTCGTTATCCCTTCTTCTACAGGCATTGATCTACCAATAGATCTTAGTACTCCAGCCATTTCTTCCAATTCAGAATCTACTTTTGCCAGCAATAATACCAGCAAGGACCTAATCGAAAAAATTCAATTAACGGATCTGGAATTAGAATTAACCTCGCCCTCAGGATCAGATTTCAGTTTTTTAAACGATATAGAAATCTACATCAACGCGAGTGGGGTAAGTGAAACTTTGATTGCATGGAAACATGATATTCCAGATACGCAAGGAACCACCCTTCCATTGGAAACAACTGGTGTCGATCTGAAAGATTATATCAAACAGGACAATTTTTCATTACGATTGAAAATTGTAACCGATAAGCTGATCGCTCAGGATCATCATATTGATATGAATTCAATCTTTAGAGTAGATGCTAAAATATTGGGCCTTTAATAATTCTTCAAAATTTTAATTGAATTAATTTCAGCGTGTATTATGATGTGGCCTTCATTTATCTGTCGATTGAATAAATGAATTAGATAAAGTGGTAAAGTTATAGGCTATTGAATGGTATAGGAATTATTCAATTGAATATTTATTCCGAGCACTAACAACTTTAAATCAGACACTTCGTCTCGCTTTCCACTTTCACCATGGCAATGTTATGCTTTATTCACAAAAACTCCTGATTTATTGTTGTTTATGATCTTACAACTATATCCTAACTCATAATCCGAGTTTAATATATTACCAGATATCCGGATGGACGGTAAAAACCAGTCGACCCCATTATTCTTACATTCTTCTAAACAATTATTTTTCCTGATGCCCTTTGGTTTTGGGTCTGAGAAAATACATTATTCAATTGTTCACATTTTCCAAATTGAATTGAATCCAGAATAAATGGTCTGAAGTGCCATTCTCCTAGTTTTCAGCGACCATTATTAAAAAGATATCATCAAATATTTATATTTATTTTAGATAAAAGTCCAGTTACCTTCTAAACTTTTTACGTATATACCTATGTATTATCTACATATTTATACCTAGATTTCTAAATTTAAATTTATTTTTATGAGTCAACTAGAGAACAATTATTCGGAAATACTACTTTTTTGTGCCTACTACAACAGGCAAAACATACCGCATTTGAAAAACTATTTTAAAAAACACCAGCCTAAATCAGAAACCCAAAATTGAAAGATATTTTGTGAAATAGTTAGTTGTATTTAAACATTAGGCCCATGAAATTAGCGTATGCAAAAAGCATTTTAAATTTGCTTGACCTAAATCCGGTAAAGCATAAAAGTTTACTAGTTGACATCTCAAATTTGTCGATCTTAGAATTAGCGACTACTCATAAAGAGGTGTATATCCTTGCGAGGTACAATCGTGTTTGGTCTGTTCCCGACTAACACTTTTTTTTTTAAATATTCTTAGGTGAGAGAGTTCCACATTGTATTTGCTTTTTTCCTCTATGGGTAAAAGTGAATCATAAAAACCGAGGATTAAATACCCTCCCGGTTTTAATAAACTGTAATATTTTTTTAATATTTCATTTTTGGATATTGCATCAAAATAGATCATTACATTTCGGCAAAAAACAAAATCAAATTGACCGATAAAGGCATCTGTGATTAGATTGTGGTATTTAAAATTCACATTTTTGATTAAGTCACTATTCATTTTATAATGTGATGAATCGTGCGTAGAATAATACTTCTGGAAATTTCCGAATTTATTGTATTCAAGGTATTTCTTATCATAGTCAGCCATCTTAATTTTGTGATACACACCATTTCTCGCTGTTTCTAATGCTGTTTTGTTCATATCAGAAGCTATGATCTTCACTTTTTCGGTTAGGTTCATTTCTTGTAATACTATCGACAATGTGTACACTTCCTCTCCTGTTGAACACCCCGCATTCCAGATGGTAATTTCTGACTGGTCATAATCAAAAAGTAAGCTTCGAAGTGTACTCCACATGTGCGGGTCTCTGAACATTCCAGTAAGTCCAACACTTAGCTCATCCATGAAATTTTGAAGCAAAGAATTGTCTTTTAGAATCATCAGCCAAAGGTCCATGACACTCGGGCATTTTAACACATGCAATACACGTTTGATCCTACGCTCCAATGACTTTGGCTCATAACAAGTAAAATCTAAACCGTACTTTTTAAACAATACGTCAGTAAAGGAATTAATTTCGGCCGTTGAAATCTCCATTAAAACTAGACTTTTAGCACCACATTTCTATCTATAAGTATGACCACCACCTTTGATAATTTCTCCTCCAAATCTTTAATCGCAGTAAAGGTGGTCCTATACGTCTTACTCATCCCCGTAGAATCCAGAAAAACAAGTTCGTGCTCTGCAAAGGTTGAATCTTCTAATTGATTTAAAATTTCTGAGATCGGTGGAAACCTAAATTCCTTTGACAAAAAGCTATCAAATGTTTTCTGTCTGAGTTCCAATCTTTTATATCCAAATTCTTTAAAGAAAAGTTCATTTCCACTTTTAAATGTACCATCAGGGTTTAATTCCATTATAAAAGTCGTGCTTTTAAATGCATTTACCATCCCCTGCAAGTTCTTTTGTTTTTCCTTCTCATTGGTATTAAACTGGGCGTACATCATCACTTTATAAGGCGTATTATTGATGTCGTTGATCGGGTTAAATGTACCCGTCAGCCACAGTTCTTTTCCATTGGTGTCTTTCAATTTAAACTCACCGCTGAAAAATTTACCTTCCCTAAGATTTTGCCACATTAATTTCGTTTGTGGCTTATCCTTTTCCAGTTCAGGAACCAGATCCATATAGGTCATATCATATAGGTTTTCCATTGGGATACCTGTAATACTTAAAAATATTTCATTAGCTCCCATTAGATTACCCTCCATATCAAATGCTACCGAAGCGATGGTATTATTTATTGCCTCCATTTGATTATTCAGTTCCGCTTCATGCTTTTGAGTCTCTAGCTTCAGGCTTTTCTCTTTGGTAATATCTACAGCGAATTTGATGATCTTGTATGGATTGCCATTTATATCAAATATAGGATTGTAAATACCTTTAAGCCATACTGAAGTTCCATCCTTTTTAACTCTTTCAAATTCTCCGCTCGCATATTTTCCTTTCTTTAGATCACTCCAAAATGACCTATATTCTTTATCGGTAAACCGACTCTTTTTAATAAAAATTTCATGATGTTTCCCTATTACTTCTTCCTTCTTGTAGCCAAAAATTTTCAGGAAATTATCATTGGCATCCAATATGTTACCATTTGTATCAAATTCTATGATGGAATTTGATTTACTAATAGCCTGTAACTTATAGCTGAAGTCTAATGCTTTCTTTTTCGTTTCGGTGATATTTGCCTGAATAGAAATAAATTTTTCTAATCTGTTTTTGTCATCAAATACGGGGTTAATTGCAATTGAAATCCAATAGGTTTCACCGGATTTACTGTAATTTAAAATTTCGTCATAAACTGGCTCTTGCCTTTTTAGTCCTTCCCTGATTCTTTCTACGGTTTCCTGATTGGTATCGGGACCTTGTAATATATGACCTGGTTTTTTGCCCAGTACTTCTTTGAGTGTGTAGCCTGTCATCTCTGTAAAGCCATGATTTACATATTCCACTCTTCCCTCTTTATCCGTAATGATGACGGAGTTATCAGTATTATCTGCCACAAGCGATAGCTTTTCAAATTCTATTTCCTCTTGCTTTCTAGCAGTAATATCCTGCACCAAAACCAGAATTTTATCAGTATTACCATTGATATCGCGCATTGGAGAAAATGACATATTAAGCCACAACTCTTCTCCGGAATCAAGAGTCATTTTGTAATCGGTATTTTTTAAATAATTATTAGTTATTCTTTTCAAAAACACACCTTTTACATCCATCATACCTGTTAGGTATTTATAATTGATTGTCTTAATTTTTTCTGCGTCGACCTTAAGTATATCATTCAGGATGTCATTTGAGTGAATTATATTTCCATCCAAATCAAATTCTGCCAGACCTAGTGAGTTATTTATGGCGCTAATCACACCATCCAACTCTACTTGCTTCCTACTCATTTCATCCTGGGTGGCAGACAGTTCTTCCATATTTTGCTTCATGTCGTCTTCCCTCTCCTGCAGCTCCTTGGTGAGGCTTTGTGACGATTCCAATAACTTCTCTGTATTTTCCTTATTCAAATATGAAGCAAATACTGATGCTATGTTTTTCGCTACCTGCTCAATGAATTTGATTTTATAACCCATCATTGGTTCAAATGACGCAAACTCCATCACACCAAAGGTTCTCTCATTGATGGTCAGAGGTACAATAGTTAGATTATTCGGGGAGGTACTTCCTAATCCTGACGAAAGCTTGGTGTAGCTATCCGGAATATCCGTAATTTCTAACATTTTATTTTCTAAAAAACATTGACCTATTAGCCCTTGTTCAATATCTATTTTGCTGTGTTTATTGCGTTCTTCATTTAAGGCATAGGAGCCAATTAACTCCAGGTATTTCTCATTATTTTCTTCTCTATAAATAAATATCCCAGCCTGGGCCGCTTCAAGATATTTCACTAACTGGCTTATCAAATTGCCTGAAAGTTTCTCCAGAGACTCATCATGAGCACGAAGCAATTCACCAAATTTCGCAACTCCTTCTACAATCCACTTTCTCCTATTCTCTTTCTCCTGGATGCTCTTTAATTGTTGATCGGCGTCAATGATTGAATGAGCAAGCGGGTGGCTTTCAGGAAGATTATAAAACTTCCTGTCGCCTTCTTTCCCTAACTCTTTTATTAGTTTGCCTGCTTCGTGCATACCTTCTTTTAATTGATGGACTTGGTCAGATAATGAGCGTTCAAAAGATCCGCCATGATTCTTAATCTCTAAATTCTTTAGTAATTTAGAATTGCTCGCATACCTGGTCCACACGTATAAAAGAGTTGAGATTGTTATGACCCCTATGGTCACAAAAGAATTCTCCAGCAAAAATTCACTTATTACTGCTAATAAGATGCCTGCTATCAAAAACCCGTCTTGCTTATTTAAGAACTTCATTTAAACAAATTTTTTCCCTTCTACTTTCACCTTTTTGATGCCCTTCATAAAACTCTCTGATAATTTCCAGATAAACTGTGGGCTTAATTTTGAATTATTATCAAAAACAAACTGGGTATCTGCAATCATATAATATTCTATCAGCTTGATATCCCCTTTATTATTTTCCATCATTATTTCCCTCATGGACAGTTGATTTGTCCTTGTTAACAAAGGCACATCACCAAAAATCATTGTATCGAGAAAATTAGAAAACTCAGTAATAACTGCTGCTGATAAAATATTATCTAATTCCTTCAAAAGCGCCTCTGTCTCCATTACACGCGAAGCTTTTTCATGGTTATATGGCATACAAGATTTGTAGATCTCTTCTGCCTCCATTTCATTTAGAATTAAATAACTTATGCCATTATGCTCCCCAATAATAGTCGTTGTTATCACAATCAACTCCTCATCATTTTTAAAATTTTTAAAAGACTGCACGCCATCATTTGTGATTTCAACCTTTGTAGGCAGAATTCGCACTGGATGTTTAGTAATGGCGGCAAATGATTCAGCCGCTTTTTTATACCCATCTGTCAACAGTCTAACAGCTATTTTTTTCTCTTCATTATTTAGATAGGACATAATTTAAAATGCTTTATGATTTGACAAGCTCATATTAAAAATGTAATTGGTAATTGAGGCAATGTTTAATACTGGACAAACATTCCCATTACCAAGAATTGTTACACCACTTAAAAACTTTATTTGATCAAGCGGTCTCTGAAGCGGTTTCTCCACTATCTCTTTCTGTTGCAATAACTTATCTACAACCAAACCAATCGTTCTCCCATTGTAAGTAACAATTACTACATGTAATTGTGTCTCAGGATGAAGGTCATCAAAACTTTTTTGGAGGATTTTATTGGATCTTATATTGTCTTCCTTTTTCAGGTTAAACAGATCCTTCAAAAATATGATGGAGATAGTTTTTCCCAAATAAGTACTCACCAATCCATTACTAACTTTATGTAAATCAGATTTATACAATGACACTACTGCCTCTGTGTATGAAAGAGGGATGGCAAAAGTTTCCTCTTCAATTTCAAATAGTAATGTACCTTTAACAGCCATAGAAGAAGGCAACTTCAGTACAATCGTTGTCCCTTTTCCTTTATTTGTTTCTATTTTGATATTTCCTCCGATAGAATCGATAGCTTTTTTCACGACATCCATACCTACACCCCTTCCACTCAATGATGAAACTTCCTCCCGGGTAGAAAACCCAGCCTCAAACACCATCATTAGTATTTCATCTCTATTCATTAGTTGTAGCATATCACTGGTATAGACCCCACTCTTAATGGCTTTTTCTTTTATTTTTTGGATATCTATTCCTTTGCCATCATCCTTGATTTCAATTATCACTCCATCACTATCATTTCTGGCTCGAAGTTGAACTTCACCTTCTTCATTTTTATTTTGCTCTTTTCGAGTTTTTGGATCTTCTATACCATGACTTACTGCATTCCTGATAAGGTGTATTAATGAGTCACTAATTATCTGCAAGATATTTCTGTCTATTTCAGTATCTACCCCTTTTAGCACAAGTCTTGCTTTCTTATCTTCTACTGTTGCTGCATCCCTGACTACCCTATGAAATTTATTAAATAAGAATCCTACCTGTACCAACCGTACATCCATCACGGAATATTGCAAGTCAGAGGAAATTCGATTTAATCGGGCATATTCGTTTGAATTGTTAGACGTATTTGTTGCAATGATCCTGTCTCGCTCAATGATGAGCTCTCCTACCAGATTTAGTAGGTTGTCTAATTTTCTTACTGGTACTTGTACTAGATCAGAAAATGTGATTTTATTCTCATTTTCCATTGTTTCAGGATCTATGACATTTTGTGATTCATCAAGTACTTCTTCTTTCTCACCTATTATTTGATTAATTTCTTCCAGCTTTTCTTCATCATCCGATTTTTCATTTGGTTTTTTAACCGGATTAGTTGTATCACCTTTTTTGCTAGCTGTTTTTTCACCTTTCTTATTACTGGTCTTCTTGCTTGTTTTAGCTGAAGCAGGAAGTTGGTCTTCTTTACTTCTATTTATTATTACCTGAAGTTTGGTTTTAATTCCACGATACGCCACTTTATCGCCGGTTTTCAAGGAATTAATAAGCAATCCTATCACATCTACTCCTTTGAATAAAGCAGTGAAAATCTCCCTACTAAGGGTTATTTGTTTAGACTTTATTTCACCAAAAAGATCTTCCAGAACATGGGCCAACTCTGCAATTTCCGAATAACCCATCCCTGTAGCATTGCCTTTAAGCGTATGCGTAATCCTAAAGATGGTGTTGATGGTAGACTCGTCATCTGGTTTTTTTTCTAATTCAGTAAGCTCCCTGTTTATATCTTCAAAATTTTCCAGGGCTTCCGCCAGAAAAATTTCCTTATATTCTTGATCTTTTTTAGTCATAAATATCTTTGATTTAACTAAAACAACTGGTTATAAATCCTGGTATTTCTTTTACATCTAATACATAATCAGCAGCATTCAAATCAATGGCTGCTTTTGGCATTCCAAATACGATGGAACTAAATTCATTTTGGGCAATAGTTATCCCGCCTTTACTTCTAATTTTTTTCATTCCTTCTGCCCCATCTTTTCCCATTCCTGTGAGAAGTAATGCTACACTTCTTCCTTCAAATAACCCTGCAATAGATTCAAACAAGCAATCTACTGATGGGTCGTTAAACTCATGAAACTTTCTTGAAGTGGTAGAAAAAACTGGTTTACCTGTACTGTCATTAATAATTACTTTGGTATTTGAAGTGCCAGGACATAAATACACATGATTTGCCCTTAATTGCTCGCCTTTGTTAGCAAGTTTAACTTTCAATTTTGTCTGACTATCCAGCCTGGTAGCAAATGATTCTAAAAATCTTGGTGGCATATGCTGGGCAATTACTATTGGAACAGGAAATGAAGATGGCAAACCCAACAAGACACTTTCGATAGCCCCCGGGCCTCCGGTAGAGGCTCCTATAGCCACAATATCATAAAAAACCTTTTCACTAAATATGTGGTCAAGGTCATTCCTGAAGGTTTTGATATTTTGCTGAAGTATATCCATATTAGTTTGAGAAGCCGCCTTAACCAAGTCAATTAATGGTTTGTTAAACCCTAATTCCCTGGGACTTCTAGGTTTGTCCAGAAATGCAAATGCTCCTTGTTCCAGGGCCTCGAATATTTGATGATTTGTCTTATCAAGCGAACTAAGCACTACTATTGGAATTGGATGATTTAACATTGCCTCTTTAACTAAATATAATCCATCATATTCAGGCATGACCATGTCAGTAATCACGACATCTGGTTGAAATGATTTGATAGCCTTCAAGCCATCTTTACCATTTTTAGCAGTAGCAACTACTTTTATGGACTTATCAGCGGATAGCACATCCCTGATGCGCAATCTCATCAACCCAGAATCTTCCACGATAAGAGCTTTAATCATCCCTTTTTTATTTAGATTATTTATCCAAAGCCTGGATCAGCTGATCATTTGTAAATGGTTTGATAATATAATCTATCGCTCCTAAGGATATACCTTCGTTTACTACAGATTCCTGCCCTACCGCACTAATCATAATCACCTTAGAGTCAAGCCCTTCTTCTTTATACACCTTTAAAATATCCGTACCAATCATATCTGGCAGGATATTATCAAGCGTAATAAAATCAGGCTGCAACTCAAAGGCCAAATCTATTGCCTCCTCACCATTTGAAGCCTGGCCTACGACGGTATAACCATTGGCTTCAAGTGCATCTTTTATGATGGTTCTCATATAAAGAGAATCATCAACAATTAAAACATTTTTTGACATGGCTTATAATTATTGAGTTATTTGACTTACTGTATTTATTTCAGATTCGCTTACTACTTTGAGTATATCGATTAGAATAATCAATCTATCTCCTTTCTTCACTATACCTGAAATATAATTTTGTTCTAAGGAAGTGTCATGTATTACATTGACTGATTCCTCTATATCCTGCTCTCGAACAGCAAGCGTATTGGGTACTTCTTTTACCAAGACACCAATTTTAAATTCCTGACTTTCTATAACCAGAGTGAAATTTTTGCCTTCGCTATTTAGCTCCGGTTCCACCTGGCTTAACCCAAACTTCTCTTCAAGATTTAGAATGGCGATGATATTTCCCCTGATGTTTGCCACCCCTTTTACAAAATCTGGTGTTTGAGGCATTTTGGTAATATTAGGGGTTAATACCACTTCTTTTACTTGGTCTATCTGCAGGGCATATTCTTCTGTGCCCTGCTTAAAAACTATCAGTTGTAGAAAGTTTCCTAACTGATCATTATTAGCATCTCCATTTGATACTTTTATCTCTTTATCTGTGGATTGTTCCATAATTATTTCAGTTTAAACTTGCTCACTTTTTCTTTTAGATCTGCTGCTATTTTTGACAACTGGTCACTTGCAGCCGCTACTTCTTCCATACCTTTATCTAGAGAAGATGAAGAGGTAGCAATCTCCTCTGTTCCTGCTGCTGTTTCCTCTGCTACCACTACGATCTGCTCTATATTTTTAACCACTGTATCAATTGAAGATTTTTGTTTTCCGCTAGCTTCTTTTATTGCTTTACTCATTTCTAAGGTGTCTTGAGAAGATTCTGATATTTCCGCGAAAATGTTTTCAGCTTCTTTGGTGGCACCAGTTCCCTCCTTCACACTTGTAGTCATCGTATCAATTGCCTTGGATGCTGATTGTGTATCTTTTTGCACATCGGCAATGATTTTCTCAATATCGATGGCTGATTTCCTCGAATCTTCAGCTAGCTTTCTGATTTCTTCCGCTACTACGGCAAATCCTCTTCCTGCTTCTCCTGCCCTCGCTGCCTCAATTGCTGCATTTAAAGCCAACAGATTTGTTTGAGCTGCAATGTCTGTTATTACATTTAACGTCCTAGCTATTTCTTCAGCTCTTTCGGTTAAGACATTGATGGATTCTGAGGTCAATCCTGCAGAATCATTTATACCTGACATATTTTCAACCATATTTTTAATGATCTTCAATCCATCTTCACAACTTTTCACACCTTTTTCGGCTGCCTTATTAATGATATCTGAATTAGACTCCATCTCACCTGCTGATTCGAGCACCTGTTCTGCTAATTTTGAAGATTCATCTGTTCGTTGTGCCTGATCCTGCGCTCCTTTCGACATTTGAGAAATAGCTGAAGATACTTCCGCAGAATTGTTTTTCATACCCTGAGCCCGATCCATCATACTTTCTGCAGATTTGGCTACTTCCATCGAACTGGTTTCAATGGTACTCAATATGTTTTTCAGATTATCCAAGGCAATATTTAGCGCGTCACCCATTTCTTTTACATAACCATCTGTATTCATATCAAATTTCCTGGTAAGATTTCCTTTAGCCATGTCGGTAATAATATTACTTACCATCATCACCGGGAATTTTACTGCGGAAATATCTGTTGCTATTTTAATTACACTTGTTACTTTATCATTTTCATCCATAATCGGCGCATAAGCAGCCTGAAGCCAAATTTCCTGACCATCTTTTTTAACCCTCAGGTGTTCCCCTCTTTGAATTATTCCGTTTGAAAGGTTGTTCCAGAATTGAGAGTATTCAGTGGATTTTGCATAATCAGACCTAACAAATATGCTATGATGCTGACCTTTAATTTCTGATAAATTCCTATAGCCTAATGTATTTAAAAAGGCTTCATTTGCTTCAATCACAGTACCATCTGGCTCAAATTCAACAAATGCCCAACCTACATCAACTGCATTTTGAATTTTACTGGCTTTTAATTTCGCATCACGCTCCTGGGTAATATCTTTCACAAAGGCGGTATATTGAATTGTTCCACCTACATCTACCTTACTTAAAGATAAATTACCCCAAAAACGAGACCCATCTTTCCTGACCATTTCCAAGTCACGACCTATTCCCACTACTTTATTTACCCCACTCTTAATATTGTTTTTCACATAAGAATCGTGATTTGCCTTATGCTCTTGCGGAACAATCATATTTACATTGCTTCCAATAACCTCCTCTTTAGTATAGCCAAATATTTTTTCTGCCGCTTTATTGTAGAAAGTAATGATACGATCAGAATCAATAGTAATTACTCCGTCAAGGGCTTGCTCAAGTATTTCACGATTTTTCTGCTTTTCTTGTACCTGTTCAGAAATATCTTTTATAAATGCAGTGTATTGCACATCTCCTCCCACTACTACTTTACTCAAGGATAAGTTGCCCCAAAACTCACTTCCATTCCTGCGCGTCATCAGAATATCACGAGAGGCACCTACCACTTTATTGATACCTGTTTCCATATTTGATTCAACATAATCATCATGACGGGCTCTGTGTTCTAATGGAACGATCATCTTCACATTCTGACCCATCACTTCATTTCTCGAATACCCAAACATATCTTCGGCAGCCTTATTGAAAAATGTGATTTCCTTTTTTGAATTGATGGTCACAACGGAGTCAATCGCTTGCTCTAAAGTCTGTTCAGTTCTCTCCTGTAAGTTTTTAATTCTGTCTTCTTGGATTTTAGCTTCATCCAATTGCTCCCGTACTTCTTCTTCAAGCTTTTTCTTCTCTGTGATATCCTGAATAAATGCTACATAAATCACCTCACCTGCTGTTGTGGCTTCACTTAATGAGAGAAACACATCTACCAGGGTACCATCTTTTCGCAAAGCTTTAACTTCCCTGGATCCTCCCATTACATTTCTTCTTCCGGTTGTATTATACCGTTGAAGATAGTCATCATGCTCTCTCTGAATTTCCGGAGGAGTCAGTACTTTCACATTTTTACCAATAATTTCTTCCCGCCTATATCCCCAAAGCTTTTCAGCTGATTCATTAAAAAACTGTACCGTTCCTTGTTGGTTTATTACTACGATTGAAAGTACGGATCCTTCCATTACCTGTAGAAAATCAACATTTTCTTGCAAATCATTTGACTTGACCTCTGATCCTTTTTCAGAGATAACCTTGTCGTTTTCCAAGTTTTTTCCGATTGCCATATCTTTTTGTTTTTTTGTTCCTAATACTTCGTCTTTAGTGCTGCCAACGATGGCCATCACCTGATCTCTAAGCGGTTTATTAATTTTTAATTCTTTGAGTGTGGATTCAAGGTGCTCTGCAACAGCAATAAAGTGCGTTTCATTTAATCCTCTTTTCACCAAATCAGTATGAGCTTCACCCAAACTTCTTCCTTTGTATGTTTTGTTCCCTCCAAATGCGTAACTCATAAACCGAACCATATGCTGCTTCTGAGTCTTCATATCAATGCCATTAAAAAAAGGTTTTAAAAGCACATCATTCATGACTTTTTGATAAAAGAGATCCACCGCAGCTACTAGTGCATCTTTACCTCCCAGTTGCTTATAAATTGATTCTTGTTTCTCTGTAGTACTATTAGAGTTGTTCATTTTGATTATTTTTTTGAGTTAGGATTTCTACAAATGCAGAAATCTGATTTTTGTTTTGTTCTAAATCTTGCGCCAATGATCTGATTTTCTCAATAGGTGTTCGGGCTATTCGCCTGATTATCCTGTGAGAAAATTTCATAATAAGATCTTTCTGGTGTTCTGTCATGTTATCAAACTTTGGAAACAACCACTCTAATTCCTCATCTTTAACTGCATTCAAGTCTTCCCAATAACCTCCCAGGATTCCACCTACTTTACGCTGATTGAATACCGATATATACTTCTCAACTTCACTTAGAATAATTTCCTTAGCCTGCCCTACATATTTTAGCCGTTCGAGTTGATTTCCTTTTGATAGTCGAAACAGATCATCCATATCAAAGTAATTAGAAGAATTACTCATGGAAGGAAAGTTTGCCGGAGCACCAAAATCAATGATTAATTGAGAGAAATCCTTATTGGTATAAATATGACGGGGGCAATATTCACCTTCCTGGTATTTGTGACTAAAAATAACTTCACCATGGGTCCCACCTATAATAACATCTACCTCTGACAACACATTTGATATGTCTTCAATCAACATAGGTACACCTATATGGTCCTCAGTAAACTTTCTCGCTCTTACCAGGTCATGACTGGCTACTCTTAAACTCTTAATTCCTTTTTTGGCTAAAATCTTCACCATATTGGAAGCAAGTGTTCCTGTACCTATTAATAAATAGTGGTGATTAAAATGTTCCAGGTGGTCTTCAATTATCCTGGTGCCCAATGATGCATATGACACATTATATGAGCTGATCTTTGTATTTGTTCGTACCAACTTGCCACAATGTATAGCCTGCCGTATCAGCTCATCTAATACAGGACCAATCAACTGGTGTTCACTACAAAGCTCTTTCCACTTAACCAGTTGTCCCTGGATTTCGTGTTCACCTAGTACCTTTGATTTTAATCCGGATGCCAGTTGAAAGAAAAAGTTTGTGCTATCAAAGGTATTTAACCTCACCTGATGTGGAGTACCAATATCCAAAACGTCAATTACTTTATTAAAATCAGTCTCTTTTTCAACATAAGCGCAGATTACTAATCGCTGACAAGTATTAATTACAAAGCATTCCTCAAATTTTCCCTTTAGCTTTTTAACTAACCTTAGTGTATCAAATTCACTTTGGTAAGCATGACCAACTAAAAATTCTTTTAATACTATTTCTTTATTAGATATCATATCAATTTCTTCTTGCAATAATTTCCTTCGCTAATGTCAAATAGTCGATAGCGCTTGTTGAACCAGGAGCATAGGCAATAACACTCTTCCCAAAAGAAGGCGCTTCTGATGCCCGCACGTTTGTTCTTATTCTTGTATTCATAATAGGCGTGCTATAGTTATCTGTGATGTACTTTAACACATCCTTTGAAAGTCGTTTTCTAGTGTCCACCATTACCGGGAGAATGCCATCTATTTCGATGTCTTCATTAAAATTTTGCTGTACTCCTTCTATTGTATCTATGATTAAATCAAGTCCTTTAATACTAAGCACTTCCGGCTGCATAGGGATCAGCACCTTGTCAGAAGCTGTAAGTGCATTAATGGTCAGCATAGACAATGAAGGAGGGCAGTCTATTAATATGAAATCATAATCAAGCTCCTTTAATAATTTTCTCAATACAAATTCCCGGCTCTTCTTTCGTATGATATTTATTTCGGTATTCGCCAGGTTTATATTAGCAGGAATAATATCAAGATCTTCTTTAGATACTATCCCGTCGGTTGTATTGATTTCACCATTGAGTAATTGACTGATGGTATATTCTTTCGATTGCAAACCAAATGAAAACGACAGGTTTCCCTGTGGATCAAGGTCGATAAGCAACACTTTCATTTTATAGTGAGCTAAGGCACACCCCAGGTTAACTGTGGTAGTGGTTTTACCGGTTCCTCCTTTTTGATTTACGATTGAATAGATCATTTTAATCAATTGTGATGTATAAAATTATCTCTTATTGAAGCTGTATTCAATCAGCAATAAATTGAAATTTATAACGATTAAATTACCGGTCAGCAGGGTAGAATTAATTAGATGTATATCTACATATAATTACCTACTTGACATACTCATTTTCTTTGCCATCAATTTCCCTTTAGATCCGTTTGGAATGATGGTGATTACCGAGGTACCCGAATAAAGCTGAGAAGTAATGGACACATCCCCCTTTATTCTTGCCAAGGTTTCTTTGACAATGAACAAGCCCATTCCAGGACCATGTATCTTGTCATTGCCCCGATAAAACATATCAAAGACATTTTCAAGATGCTTCTCTCCTATCCCGATTCCATTGTCTGTAACTTCGATGGTTACCTGGTCCGTTTCTACATTTACATTAACCTCGATTAATTGTTCGGACTTATGATAATCAATGTATTGAATACTATTTTTAAAAATATTGATCAATACTATCAGGATTCTATTGTAATCAGAATAGAAATAATATTTTTCAGGGGATATTTTCACAATGAACTCCACATCAATCAACGGGCCTTTAACTTTCTCCCAGGCAGATTGAATCAGATCGTTAAAATCGATTTTATCACTTTGGATTTGTGTTCTGGAATTCTGTGAAAACTGCATCACTTCTTTAATAAAGTAGTCCAGCTTTTTTAAACTAGCATCAATCTTATCCAAATAGACATGCTTGTTTTGATCTATTTCCATTCTAAGGATATTAACTAATCCCATAATGGATGTCATGGGTGAGCGAATGTCATGGGAGGCACTATAGAGAAACCGATCCATCTGGGCATTGATCTTTTTCAATTCATTATTTTTCGCTTTAAGTAGTTCCTCCCCTTTTCGTTTTTCAGTGATATCTATTACTACCCCATCGTAATATAGCGCCCCATTTTCATTGCTGGTAAGCGTACAATTAATTAATCCCCAAAAAGTAGTACCATCTTTTTTTCTGAATGAAACCGTGGCGTTTTTAACAATTCCATCTTCTTTCAGTTTATCAAATACGTTTTGTGCATCCTCCTTATTTACATAAAAATTCTTTACATTTTTAAAGGTAACTTCAGACTCATTTGTATACCCTAATAGTTTAACAAATGACTGGTTTACGTAAATCAATCCGTAATTGGGGATTCCTCTATAAATACCCTCACTCAAATTTTCATTTATATTAGAAAACATATTAATAATGTTCATTTCCTTTACTACTGTTTCATCCATATTCCGAAATAAAACAAGGAAATGATCAGTACTGTCACTGCACCTTTTGATATATGTTTTTACTAATAATTCTTTTTGATTATTTGAATGAAGTTTTAATGTTTCGAAGGGTGAGTTGAGACTTTCTCTTTTAATTTGGTAGGTCTTTAAATAGTCTTTAAAGGTTTTTTGATCTTGGAGAATAAAGAAATCATTTAGGGTTTTTCCTTCTACTTCCTGCCCCACTAATGACATCTGCAATTTCCACTGTTCATTGGTGCTTTTGATCTGCCCAACCTTATCTATCACGACTACACCGATACCCGACCCATTAAACTGAGATATAACTTTTTGGATGGTTTTATTATCCAGCTCAGAGTTTGTTTTTAATTTTTTATTCATGTTAACTAAATTATAGATAACATGAATTCAATGAAATAAGGTTATTATTGAATTTAATCCACCAAAAAGTTTAGGTAACTTCAGTAAAAGTACCTAGTCCAGTATTTTCAATTCCTTTACTTTTTTGACCAATCCGATAGAATTTTTGACGTCAAATTTTTTCATGATATTAGATCGATGGGTGTTGACGGTCTTGGTACTTATAAAAAGTTTATCTGCTATTTCGTTGCTGGTATATCCATCTATGACAAATCGAATTACTTCTTTTTCTCTATTGGTCAAAGTTATATTCATAGGAGTGACGGTTTTATTTTGGATTTTTTGGGCATACTGATTTACGATCAGATCTTTCACTCCCGTACTATAGTAGTTTCTTCCGTCAAACACTTCCTTCAATGCTTGTACAATTTCATCCCCTTCATTTTTCAACACATATCCATTCACGCCTATTTCCAGGCATCGGGATATGTACTCATAATCTTTATACATGGAAAGTATGATGATGCGAATATTTGGATCGTCATTAAGTAGATTTTCTGCCAGATCCATACCATTTGCATCCGGTAACGAAATATCAAGAACTAATGCATCCGGATTTTTTTTATCAACTAAACTTAATGCTTCTGCTACACTTGAAGCTTCAAATACGCTATACGTTTTTTCTTCAGCTATTGCAGTTTTAATTCCACTTCTGATAAGTGAATGATCATCAACAATTAAAATCTTCATTTTCTCCATTACGACACATTATAGGGTACATCAATTATAACAAGTGTTCCTTTTTCTTTTTTCGAGTCAAATTCTATCTTACCATCCATGATCTTAACCCGATCCATAATATTTTGCAATCCAAGGTGACCATTTAGTAGCATTTCTTTCTGTTTAGTCAAATCAAATCCCTTCCCGTCATCCTCTACGGTTAAGGTGATGTTTTTTCTATCACCTCTAAGTTGAATGGAAAGATTTCCTGCTTTTGCATGCTTAATACAGTTGTTTATTAGCTCTTGTGTAATTCTGTATAAATTAATTTTTTTATTAATATCCAGTTTGGCATTGTTAATTCCTGTTGTATCAAAGGTGATATGTAAATCCTGTTGATCTTTATTGATCAAGGAAAGTAAGCAAGTGGCCAGATCGAAATTTTTTAATTTTGACGGCAGGAGATTTTCAGATATCCTGCTGGTTTCTGTAATCGCCTCATCTATCAAACTTTTCAATTGATCTTGCTGCTCTGGCTTACCTTGAAACTGGACAACTTTCAATTTGATTCCATTGAGCACCTGTCCCAAGCCGTCATGAAGCTCACGCGAAATTCTCTCCCGCTCTTTTTCTTGTCCTTCAATAATTCCCACTAATTTTTTCTTATTAAGCTCCTCACTAAGATCCATCTCTTTGAGCTTATCTGTAATATCTCTAAATGTGATCACCACTCCATTAAGCATCTCCTTATTATCAAAAACTTTGGAAATTACACCTTCTCCGATGGGTGTTCTTTTTCCTGATTTAGCACAGAGATACATTGGGCGAAGGGGAATACTGATATCATCTGATTTTCCATTCCATAGGTTAAAAACTTTTTCCTCATTTTCCAGCTCCATTAAACTGACAACATCATAAAAGTTTTGATCCTTACATTCTTCAAAATTACACTCTAACATCTTCTCAGCTGCCTTATTCATGTAAGACACCCTAAATTCTTCATTTACAAATATGAAAGAGTCACTAATAGAGGATACAACAGCTTTAAATTTACGCTCGCTTTCACGAAGTTTAATTTCGGAGCTGAATTTGTGAAGCGCCATTTCCAACAACGTCACAACCTGTTCATCCTGAAATGGTTTCATGATATATCCATAAGGATGGGTCTTTTTTGCTCTATCTACTGTTTGCTTATCGGTAAGTGCGGTAAGATAAATTACCGGTATATCATTTGATCTTTGTATTTCGATCATGGCATCCACACCATCTTCATCACTATCCAGCATGATATCCATCAATATAATATCAGGCTTTTCCTTATCTACTATACTTATGGCTTCATTCTTATTGGTAGCAAGCCCTATTACTGTATACCCTGCATCTTCAATCAACTTCTGAAGGTGATATGCTATTAATTTGGCATCTTCTACGATAAGTATCTTAAAGTCCTTATTTTTCATAGTTGGAATTTGATGTGGTATTTCAAGCCATTATCTGTTTCAGATGTCAGACTGCCTTTTAACTGGCTTACGAATATGTCAACTAGCTGTAGACCAATTGAGCTACCTGGATTTTTTAATGCTTCAGATTTATTTCCATTGTCCTCTATTATCATAATGAAATCCAGATTTTGCTTAATGAAATGAACTTTAACAATACCTTTATCCTGATTTGTAAAAGCATGTTGGAGAGAATTTGTAAATAATTCATTGGCTATGAGACCACAGTTCATTACAATATCTGTGGGTAACACATGAGATTCAATATTAATATCAAGTTCAATGTCATTTCCTTCAATAATGTGCGTATGGTAAATGTTGATGATCAGATCCTCTAAATAGCTTTTAATATCTATTACATCAAATTGATTCGTCTTTAATAATTTCTCATGTATATATGAAATGGAGGCTATTCTATTTTGAGTATTATTAAGAAAAGATGCCATCCCCTTATCCTTCATTTCTTTTGACTTAATATAAAGCAGGCTCGAAACGGCTTGTAAATTATTTTTCACCCTATGATGTATTTCTTTCAATAACACTTCTTTTTCTTCGGCAAATTTAATCAGCTCTCTTTCTATGATTTTACCGGTTAAATATTGCGAAACTTGTCCCGAAACAACTGCTAATGCTTCCTTGAAATCTTCTATTTCAACCTTGCTATTTAAACTATATAAGTTGATAAATCCGTGTAATTTATTTTTAGAGTATAGGCTTATAATTGCCACCACGTTGAACATAGAAATATTTAACATAGAATCTTTAACAGCACTTTGATATTCTTCTCTTGTAAGTAATTGAATTTTTCCCCCTTCATTCAGTAACTTATAAAATCCATCATTTTTTAACAACTTTTTTTGACGATTAACAACTAATCGCTGCTTAATATGTAATTGATTCGACCAATTATTCACCTGTTGCAACTTGTTTTCACTATATTCACCCCAATACTCCCCTCCATAACAATCAAGGTGTGTCGCTAACATCTCCAGCAATTGGCTCATTACTTTATTCTTATCCTGATTGCTTACTATCAATTCATTGGTCTTATTAATGATTTCACTTTTTCTCTTTTCCCTGTTTTTGGCGGTGATATCATTTGCAAGAATTACAATCATGGGCTCATGTTGCAGCTCCATTAGCTGTACCGTCGCCTCAACATCATAATAAGATCCGTTCTTTCTAATATGCTGGAATTGAAAAAATTTTCCTTTAACATCCTTCTTACTAACCAAATTTAAAATTTCAGATTCAAATCTAATCTGGTCATAGCCGTGCATTAAATCTGTGGCTTTGAGTGATTTTATGTCAGATACTTTATACCCCAGGTTATCAAGAGCGGACTTGTTTAAGAAATTGGCGTTTAATGTTTTAGCATGGTATATAAACACCTCATTGGTCGTTAACTGAAGTATTTTATCATATCTTAATCGCTCTTGTAGTAGTTGTTTTTGGATATTGATATCCTGATATACACCAAATAATTTTACAACCTTCCCATTTACCTCATTGTAATCGCCAATTACCCGGACCCATAAAACACGTCCACTATTTGTTTGAATTCTTAATTCGTGATCAAACTTTTTTCGGTTTTTCAAAAGATCATTCCAGGCTTTTTTAAAAACCTTTTTATCCTCCTTGTAAAAAAAGTTCGCCATACTTTTTAAAGTAGGGTGAAATTTTAAAGTAACTCCGTGGATTTTCTTAGATATTTTTGACCAATGAACATGATCATTTTCAGGGTCCCAACTCCAGGAACCTACTTTGGCTATTTTTTGGGACTGAAATAATTCACCTGCCTTATTTTGCAGTTCATTCTTGACTTTATGTATTTCACTTATATCTGCTACAACACCTATTATTCCGATATTCTTTCCATATTCATTGATCAGATTTGAAAAGGAAGATTGTAGATACAATTGATTCCACCTTAGCACGACGGTGTTATTCTTGTTTCTGGATTTATGAGAACTATTTAAGGAGTTTTTAAATGCATTAAATTTAGAATGATCCTTTTCATCGTCCCAATGTTCTTGATAAACATCAATGATATTCCTTCCAATTAAATCATCACTTTTAAGCCCCATTATTTTCATTAAATCCCCGTAAACCATTTCTATACTACCCCGAAGGTCTGTTACATAAATCAGCATCGGGCTATTTTTCATGATCACCTCTATCTGCCTTTGTCGTTTGAGTAATTCCTCCTCCGCGACTTTTCTATCTGTAATATTGTGGATTTGATGTATCTCTAATTCCTTGTCGTCAATATTAATTTTTTTGACATAGTCATTCACATACAATTTTTTGGATTTGGCAAGGTGAATGATATCTTTAGATTCATCCCCTTTCTCCTGGGGTGTATCTATAAATTCAGCAAGAGCTTTTTCCCTTAATTCTTCTTTGGAATATCCATAAAAAGAAAGTGCCTCAGCATTAGCATCAATGATTTTCCCATCATTTGCTTCTGTGATTAAAACAGGGTTAGGATTATCATTAAATAAGGTCCTGTATTTATTCTCTGATTCTTCCAGTTTCCAGTTGGTCAATACTTTTTTGGTGATATCCTGAAAGGTGGCAAATGCTCCATATAAGATATTGTTTTTTATCAGCGGTCTGGAGTTTATTGAAAGCCATTTCACCTGACCATTTAATGAAGAAAGTTTTACAATCTCATTATTAATGACCTCTCCTGACTCCCTGGACCTTACAATTGGCTGATCATGAGGTGTATACTTTTCCTCACCATTTTTATAAGGTGTCCACTGAAGAACATGAGAGCCAATATCATCAAATTGATTTAGCGAAAGACCTAAAATCTTTTGTGCAGATTTATTATAATCGATGGTTTCACCTTTTTGATTTTGAATAATAATTCCTTCAGCCATACTTTCAAACACAGACTGCAGCAAATTTTCCTTCTCTCCTACTTCTTCTCTCAACTCTTCCCGCACAGATACATCTCTGATGATCGCGATGAAATATTGAATATCTCCTTTCCCGTTTTTTAAAGGAGTGATGCGCCATTCATTCACAAACTCCTCACCATTTTTACGATAGTTATATGTACTTCCAAAAAAGTCGTTACCCTCAGATAAATCCTTCCTGAGTTTGGCAATCACTTTTACATCTGTTCTTTTTCCTTGTAAGAAACTGGGGTTCCTGTTTTTTGCCTCATCATAAGTATAGCCTGTAATTTTGGTAAATGCAGGATTAACAAACAGGATTTTAAGGTTATCCAAATCATTGTTGGTGACAACTATCGCATCCGAAATATGCTCTATAATTTTAGCTGCATACGTCTGAACAGGAATCTTGAAATATTCATCGGAGACATTGGAAACGGTAATTAAAAATTGAATATTTGGTTTAACACTTTTTAAATAAAAAGTAAACCTATACATCTCATTTTCATCTGAAAGAATTTCAAATGAATAGGATTTGCTTCTTTGTAGCAAAGCATAAAAATCCTCACCAAACGGATTAAATAATTGAGACATCACTCTTAAAAATGAAAGATTGGTCTCAACTTTGATCTTTGCTATATGCCAAATATGTTGCTCTGCAGTGTTATTATACTTTATTACTACACCCTGACTGTCAACTATAATTAACCCTTTATCAGAAATATTAAAAAGCAGATCGTTAATATCTACAGGAAGATGATGATTATTCCCTTGTTTGATCTCACTCATTTCTAATACTCATTTAATTCCCATAAAAATTCGTTAAATGCCAATAAACACAATTGTTAACAGACATTTATAACATCCCGTTTTTTCAACTATTGATCAATTAATTTTTTTACAATATTTAACAAGACTTCTTCATCAAAGGGCTTGGCATGTAATGTAGAATTAGTAATTGACTGAATAGTTTTTAATGTGGTGTCATCATTCAATGCTGACAAAAATACAATAGGAATGTCATTCTCCTTGCGCAAAGCTTTTGCAGCATCAATTCCTGACATTTTTCCAGACAACATAATGTCCATTAGGATAGCAGAAGGAGCATTTTCTTTAACAAGTGGTAATACATCCTCAGCTTTTTTAAGTTTCCTAACTGTATAATTATTGTATTTCATTAATGCTTCAAGGTGGTAGGAGGTTATTGAATTGTCTTCTACAATTAATATATCGTATTTATCTTCATTCGAAGATGAAGTGGTATTGGACGCCATTTTCATTTTTGATTTCTAGTGTTCCATTTAATTCCTCTGTCATCAATTTAACCATTTGCAAACCAAATGATTTTGGATTATCTAAATGCCCTATATCCATTCCTATTCCCTGATCAGCGATCACTAAAAACAGTTTGTTTTCAGATTCTTTTAAGTTAATGATTATTTTTCCTTTGTCAACATTTCCATAAGCATATTTGATGATATTAAGGACTAATTCATTGATTATGAGTCCTAAATGTAACACCACTTCAATTTTCAGTTTCAGATCTTCTATTGTGGCATCTAGTACAAATTTTTTCTTCTCATCAGAGTATAAAACAATCAATGAATTCACTAATTCTGTAAAATAACCTTTTACACCTACCTGGTTTATTGCATTGGTATTTAATAGCTGGTCGTGGATTCTTGATATGGTATTGATACGAAATGTTGTCTCTTTAATAAACTCATAAATTTCACTGCTTTTTGTATTTGACAATTTCATAAAAAGCAGGCTATTAATTAGCTGAAGGTTGTTTTTTACCCGATGATGAAGCTCCCTAAACAGCATGTTTTTTTCATCCAATGCATCCTGAAGCTCAACTACTAAATTTTTATTTTTAAGCTCTGACTCCTTTTTATCTGTTATTAGATACCTAATAGATAAATATTTTTCAATTTTCCCTACTTCCGAAAAAATCGGATTGATCACCGTATCTACCCAATAGTAAGTTCCATCTTTCGCCTTATTTTTCACTTCTTCTCGCCATCTCTTTCCACTAGCTACCGTTTTCCACATATTTTTCCAAAACTCCTTCCCATGATAACCGGAGTTTAAAATATTGTGGTTGGCACCAAGCAGTTCTTCTTTTTCATACTTAGAAATCCGGCGAAATTCTTCATTTGCATGGATAATGATTCCCTTTTTATCCGTAATAGAAACCAATGCGCTATCATTCAGCGATCGACTTAAATTTTCCAGTTCATTTTTCCTAAAAGTCAATTGAACATTGGCATTCTTAAGTTTTTCCTGGTATTCAAGCAGGGATTCATATTGTCGCTCAAGCTCATTCTTTTTCACCTCAAGCTGCTCTTCCACTAACTTAAATGCTGAAATATCCCGCTCAATTTTAGAAGCGCCTATAACTTTGCCATTATAAACAATGGGGGAAACAGTGATGGATACATCTATTAATTTTCCTGCCTTTGTGACTCTTCTTGTTTCAAAGCGTAGTACACCATTATCTTTAATTTTTTTTATAACCTTTGCTGCTTCGTCCAGACGGTTTTGGGGCATAATAGTGGTAATGGGCTTACCTATTATTTCATTTGCCGAATAACCAAAAACCTTTTCTGCCCCCTTATTCCAAAAGGTAATGATTCCATTTACATCCTCTGTAATAATCGCATCCAATGATTGCTCCACAACAAAGTCTTTCAATGCTATACTGGTTTCCGCTTTATCAAGACTGGATATTTTTCTCGCTATCAAGGTGTATAACTTCTCCCCTTTTACTGAGCTAGTTTGTATGCAAAGATCAATCGGGTACAGTGATTTGTCTTTTCTTTTTAGATAAGTTTGATAGGTAATATGATTTGCATCGCTATTACCATTGTTAAACTGCTTATTAAAGGCATCAACAGAAAACTGAGGATTTAAATCCGTGGCAACTTTAGTTTTTATTTCTTCCCATGAATAACCAAGGTTCGTTAAAGCAACCGAATTGACATATTGGAAATTCAACTCATCCGTTAATACATAAACTTCCGTGTTTGTATGCTCTAATGCATTCAGTAAATATTTGTTGTCAGGCCCCATGGTGATGTTCACAATTTTAAAACTGGTTCACATCCAAGTCTAATTAATATGGGAGTCAGTCACAATGTGAAATTATATGGAAAATATATACATATTTATCTGTATTGATTTTACAGTAAATTAATTGTAACAAAAAAGTACGTTCAACTTGAGAATATAACTATTCATTTTTCTGAATGTGAAAATTAAAGTCTGAAGTACCCAAAGACTGCCAAAGTCGCAACCAAATCGGCAATAACATTTCAGTTCCTCTGGCATTTGTGATATCCCCCAAGTCGATAATTTGTGACTTTTTCCAATCCATGGACTCTAAAATTTCGACTGCCGTTGCTTTGGCTGAATTATCGTTTCCGCAAATGAAAACGTTGTGATCCCCTTTCACTTTTCCAGGATTTACCATGATTCCTGCACTCATTGTATTAAGAGCTTTTACTACTTTTAAAGTAGGATAAGCATTCTGGATCTGCTCTCCTAATGAATCGGTATTTACCGGGTTTAAAAATGGAGGCATCCCCTGGCTAAAATCCAATGGGTTTGCAATATCGATCAGCACTTTACCCTCTATGTCGCCTTTAGCTGCTTGACTAATCGCTGATTTTGATGCTTGACCTGAAGTACAATTGAATAATACATTAGCTCCTGAAGAAGCTTCCTCAAAAGATTTCAGTTTTATAGTGGGATGATCTTTAATCCAATCTTTGAAAGGTGGATTGCCATAATTATCCGATGATTCATTTGCCATGGTTTTCTCTGGGTCTCGAGTGCCAATTGTCACCTCATGGTCCAGTTGATTTAATTTAATGGCTATTATTCGACCAACCATACCAGTACCTAAAATTGCTACTTTCATTATATATCTATAGTTTAGTGATTTACTATCAAAAGTATAGTTAATACTACCCAAAATCAATACAGTATCTAAATTGAAATAGACTATACCTTTAGATAGTTTTACTGACTATCAACAACTTACATTTAAATAAAATGATCATCAAGAATGAGCAATACAAGTTTGTAATTGAGCGGCAATCATTTCATTGCGCATTAGATGTAACGATGCACTATATCGGTGGTAAATGGAAAGCCGTAGTTCTTTGGTATTTGCGAAACGGAAAAAAGCGATTTAGTGAATTAAAAGGGCATATTCCAGATATTACAGACAAAATGCTCTCCGTTCAGTTGCGGGCTTTGGAAGAGGATGGAATAATCAAGCGAACGATTCACCCGGAAGTTCCGCCTCGTGTAGAATATGAATATACAGATGAAGGAAAAACACTGATTCCGGTAATAGAGTCTATTGCCAAATGGGGAAAGGAAAAAGCCCAGCGACATGGAGAGCTAAAAAAAGTGGAGTAGTGAAAATCTCTGTATCTGGATTTAATTCCTGAAACCATTTTGCCTCAACAAAATTTTAAATACACGCTGGAAATTTTTATTGATCATTAAATTCCCAATAATTATTCATTCCACTAAATTTGTCAGAAACTACAACCATTAATGGGGAGCATTTTTTATTACGCATACATATTTTTTCAAAAACATAGGTGGATTGGAATCATACTCCTAATTGGAATAATTAGCGGTAGCGGCTACCTGGCTAAAGAAATAAAGTTTGAAGAAAACATCTTTAAAACCATTCCCACTCTTAAAAATTCGGAAACCATTGACATTCTTTTTGAGGAAAATGGTCTGGGTAACAAGGTAGTTTTCCACCTTTTCCAGGAGGATTTAGCTCCTGCTCCTGATTCATTGATTGCTGTCTGCGATCGATTGATTGACACCTTGCAAACCTCATATCCCCAGCAGATCAGTAATATGCGCTACCAGGTTTCTGATCAAAATATCAATCGCTATTATGACATATTTCTTCAAAATCTTCCTCTGTTTCTCGATTCGACCAATTATGATGAAATTACACTTAGAATAGCTGATACTTCCATTGAGAATACTATTCGAAAAAACTTCAGATTATTATCTACGCCGTTAAGTACAGGGGTCAAAAAAATGATCGTCAAAGACCCGCTAAGCTTTACGCCACTGGCCTTAGAAAAGCTAAATCAGCTACAGTTTGAGGACAATTTTTCTATTTACAATAACCACATTCTTACCACAGACAAAAGCCATCTTGTTTTTTTTATTGACCTAAACAAAGAGGGGAGTGAAACTTCAGACAATGCACAATTCTTCTCAGAAATGGACGAAGTAATACTTCAATTAGAAGATGAGTCTGGTATTACCATCGAATATTTTGGAAGCCCGGTAGTGGCAGTAGCAAATGCCCGACAGATCAAGCAAGACATACAAGTATCTGTAACCATTGCAATGGTACTTATTGTTTTGTTGCTATTATTCTTCTTTAAAAAGATAGGGAGAATAATAGTAATAGTTCTGCCCGGAGTCTTGGCTGCCATCGTTTCTATAGGCATCATTGCTGTAATTTATCCGTCCATTTCTGTCATTGCATTAGGAATTGGATCTGTATTGTTGGGAATAACCGTGGACTATTCCCTCCATATAATCACGCATTTTAAGAATGAAAAAGACATTGAAAAATTACTACACGATGTTTCCACACCGCTGATTTTAAGTAGTATTACCACTTCTCTTGCCTTCTTCTCTTTATTATTCCTTGATTCTGAAGTGCTCTCCGTTCTTGGTGTTTTTGCTGGCATAAGTATGCTGGTCGCTGCCATGTTTGCATTACTAATTTTACCTCATTCTCTGCATCATCAAGAGCAATCTGATCATAAACAAAACTTCATCGAAAATTGGGTAATGGCTTTGGCCCATTTACGTCCTGAAAATTCCAAATGGACTATCATCGGAACGATCTGCGTGATTCTCATTTGTCTTTTTACCTGGAAAGACTACCAGTTTGAAAAAGACATGATGAAGATTAATTACATGCCAAAAAACCTCGCGGATAAGGAAAACAGGATCAATGAAATTTCTAACCTGTCGCAAAAAAAGTTTTACCTCGCGGTAAAAGACTCCACTTTTGATGGTGCTTTACGGAAAAATACAATCCTGAAATCGACCATCGACCAACTTTTAGCAGATAGCACGATTGTCCACGCCAGGTATATCAATAACTTAATCCCGGATAAACTTACCCAGCAGAAAAACTATGAGCAATACACACAGTTTTGGAGAAAGCACAAAGGAGATTCTGTCTTGGCAAAAACAATTAGTGCCGGAGAAAAATCAGGCTTCAAAGCAAAAGCTTATGGTGCCTTTGAGCAATTGCTTAACATGGATTACCATCCGTTGGATAGTCAAAACATCTCCTTTTTTCGAAATGAATTGTTCAGCGATTTAATCTTTGAAAGTAACGGACAGTTCATATTGTTGAGTCAGATTAGTGCCACAGCGGAAAACAAACAGAAAGCTATTGAAGTTTTTTCTGATCTTACGGGTGTAGATATTCTAGACAAAGGCCATATCACGTCCCAACTAGTATCTTTTTTAAGCGATAAATTTTCTACTCTTGTCAATATATCCTTATTGGTTGTATTCGGAATTTTGTTGATTGTCTACGGAAGAATCGAACTAGCCCTGCTTGCCTTTATCCCTGTAATTTCGAGTTGGGTCTGCACCTTGGGTATCATGGCCATTTTTGGATTAAAATTCAATATTGTCAACATTATCATCAGCACCTTTATTTTTGGACTGGGCATCGACTATAGCATCTTTATGTTGCGGGGCCTCCTACAAAAATATGCTACCAATAGCGATCAACTATTCTCTTACAAAAAATCGATCATTCTTTCGTCGTTAACCACTCTGATTGGAATGGGAGTTTTAATTTTTGCTAAACATCCTGCCCTTGAATCTATCGCCCTTTTGGCCGTAACAGGGATACTTTCGGTAGTAATCATAACCTTTATTCTTCAACCTTGGCTTTTTAAACTTTTCATTCAAAAACGGAAAGAACACGGTAAAATCCCTATTACCCTCTGGTTAATTTTCGGATCATTTAATTCCTTTTCAATGTTTCTCATTGGGTGCCTGATTTTAAATGGATTCCGAATGATCTTTTTAATTCCTATTGGCAATGAAAATCGCAAAAAGGTAATTTTTCATCATGTCATTCGCATTTTCTGCTGGCTTATTTTAAAAACCTGTTTTAACCTTCGAATTAAGAATGAGAATTTTGATAAAAACAGTTTAAAAAAGCCTTCTATCATCATCGCAAATCACACTTCCTTTGTAGATATTCTCTATGTACTTTCTATTTCACATAAAGTAGTCATTGTAACAAATGAATGGGTATATAAATCACCATTCTTTGGCCGGGCAGTTCAATATGCAGATTTTGTAAGGGCCTCTCTCGGTTTGGAAGAACAGCTTGTTCAAGTGAAACAATTAACGCAAAACGGGTATTCTGTCGTAATATTTCCGGAAGGTACCCGCTCCGAAACCGGGAAGATCGGCCGCTTTCACAAAGGTGCCTTTTATCTGGCTGAGTCCTTGCAACTAGATATCTATCCATTAGTTCTGCACGGATTTCATTATGTACTTCCTAAAAAGGATACATTCATTATTAAGAATGGCACAAGCCATGCAAAATACCTGGATAAAATAAGCTGGAATGATCCGGGATTTGGCAAGGGATATAAAGAGCGAACCAAGAAAATCAGCAGCTACTTCAAGTCCTGTTACGAAGCTTATAAACAGCAGAAGGAGGTTCCCGGATTTTTTAAAGACCTGATTTATAAAAACTACCTTTACAAGGGCCCAATACTGGAGTGGTATCTGAAAGTAAAATTCCAATTAGAAAAGCAATATCAAACCTTTCATGAGCTTGTTCCTGAAAGTGGTAAAATCATTGATCTGGGGTGTGGCTATGGCTTTATTTCATTCTCACTGGCTTTGGCTTCAGAAAAGCGGGAAATTCTTGGGATTGATTATGACGAATCAAAAATAGATGTGGCTCAAAACATTCCAACCCGGTGTGCAAACCTACAGTTTGAACAAGGTGATGTCACTCAATTCAATGCACAAGATTGTGATTTGATTTTAATAAGTGACGTACTCCATTACCTGACTCCGGAAGAGCAAATGCAAACATTGGAAAACTGCTACCATTCCCTTTCTGACAATGGGCAATTGCTCATCAGAGATGGCGACAGCAATCTAACCAAGCGTCAAAAAGGAACATGGCTAACAGAGTTTTTTTCCACAAATATTGGCTTTAATAAAACCCGAAATAAATTGAATTTTATATCCTCGGATCTTATCATTGAATTCGCCAAAAAGAACAATTTGCAATTTCAGGAAATCGATCAAACAAAAATGACATCCAACAAAATTTATCGACTTACAAAAAATGGATAATTACGATATCATCATATTAGGAAGCGGCCTGGGAGGCCTGGAATGTGGAGCCATTTTGAGTAAGGAAGGATATAAAGTACTGATCCTCGAAAAGAACAAACAGATTGGTGGCAACCTTCAAACTTTTGTCAGAGAACGCAATATATTTGATACGGGGATCCATTATGTCGGTGGACTAGACGAAGGCCAAAACCTGAACCGATATTTTAAATTTTTAGGTATTGTCGATGACCTAAAATTGCAAAAATTAGATGAAAGGGCTTTTGACATCGTTAGTTTTGAAGGAGATAAAAATGAATATCCACATGCCCAGGGATATGACCGTTTCGTAGAAGAATTAGTACCCTTTTTCCCCAATGAAAAAGAAAACCTTACCCTTTACGCCCAAAAAATCAAGGATGTATGCAAGGCGTTTCCCCTTTATTTTCTCGAAAATAATGTGACGGGTGAGCCTAATGCGGCCTATATGGATATAAGCGCTAAAGATTTTATCGGTTCCTGTACTTCCAATGAAAAGCTGCAAAAAGTACTGGCAGGAACTAATCTATTATATGCAGGAGAAGCTGATAAAACACCACTTTATGTTCATGCCATGGTCATCAACTCCTATATTGAAAGCGCCTACCGATTTAAAAATGGTGGTTCACAAATAGGAAAATTGCTTTCGAGGATTATCTATCAAAATGGTGGTAAGATCATTAAGCATGCTGATATCAGCAGAATCAATGTAGAAAATGGACTGGTGGACTATGTGGAAACCAAGGAAGGGGAAAAATATTTTGGGAAACAGTTTATTTCTAATATCCACCCTGCCAATACCATTGCAATGATAAAGAGAGGGAGTTTTCGAAATGCCTATCGAAAAAGAATTGAAAACCTGGAAAATTCCGTTTCGGTATTCATTTTATTTTTAGTACTAAAACCCAATACCCTTAAATACTTCAACTGCAATTATTACCATTACATTGATCCTGATGTGTGGAATGGCCCCAATTACAATGAACAAAACTGGCCTCCAAATTTTGCTGTCTTTACTGGTGCTACCACCAAAGAAAATGAATATACTGAGACGATGACGGTAATGGCTTACATGGATTATAAGGAGACCGTTAGGTGGAAAGACACCTATAATGTGGTGTCAGTTGAAGAAGATCGCGGGAATGAATACCATGATTTCAAAAAACAAAAAGCAGAGAAATTAATTGATGAAGTAGAAAAAAAATTTCCCGGAATAAAAGATAAAATCAAATCCTACTATACTTCCACCCCTCTCACCTATCGGGATTATATTGGCACCTACGATGGATCATTGTACGGAATCATGAAGGACTACAAAAACCCTATTAAATCTTTTATTTCCTCTAAAACAAAAGTTCCCAATTTATTTTTTACGGGCCAGAATCTAAATATGCATGGGGTACTGGGAGTAACATTAAGCTCCATTATTACGTGTTCACAATTTCTGGGTCACGAATATTTAATGGACAAAGTCCGCAAGTCGTGACATTTTTAAAACAAAATTTCTCTTATGATGTTTTCTAAGAAAACAATCAGAATTATGAAGAGGGTGGTTATTTATTCACTGCTTATATTTGTGGTGATGTCAGTATTTCTTACTTCTTGTTTAACACGTAGGTCAGAAAAGGATTTCAATAAGTATAGTCAAAACAAACCTTACGATGTCATCATCGTTCCTGGCTATCCTTTTGAGGGAGAGGAATGGCATGATGTAATGAAAATGAGGGTGCTTTGGTCTGTAAGATTATTTGAAAATGGAATCACAAAAAACATCATATATTCAGGTTCTGCGGTTTATTCTCCATATGTAGAAAGCAAGGTCATGAAAATCTATGCTATGGAGCTGGGTGTACCGGAAGAAAACATTTATACCGAGGAAAATGCCGAGCATAGCACTGAAAATGTTTTCTATTCATATCAGTTGGCAAAAGAACTTGGGTTCGAGAAAATCGCTCTTTCGTCAGATCCCTTTCAGACGGGCATGCTAAAAAGATTTATCAGAAAAAAACATTTGAAATTAGACTATCTGCCGGTCGTAGTTGGAACCATGGAAAACATGAGTGATCCAGCCCCTGCCATTGATCCCTCTCCTGCTTATGTAAGTGAATTTACTTCTATAAAAGAGCGACAGGGCTTTTTCGAAAGACTAAGAGGTACTATGGGTAAAAATATTAAAGACGTAGAATCAGATTAATTCCCAAAGAGGGCCTTTCTTTCCTTTGAGTCTCATTCTTTCCATAAACTTTGGGTTCTTATCCATCAATCCCGGAATAATCCACCGTGGATCCTTTCCTACTTTTTCTTGAAGGTAATCATAAACACCATCTTTGATTTCCTCAGAAATAAAAAAATGAGGTTTTAGACTTATTTCTTCCTGGTTGAAATGAGCTGCCACAGGTGTACCTGGAAATAAGCGAACACCTAGATATGCGATGACGGAGACAGGCAACGTATCCGAAACATTATTGATGGTTTCTTCTAATGTGGAATAAGTCTCACCAGGGCCGCCAAGAATCAAACTGTGAT
>JBNLGO010000005.1:0-60273 GCA_050306095.1 Cyclobacteriaceae bacterium | reverse complement strand
ATATATAGAAAGAATTTTATACCTGTGGTAAAAGAAATCTCCTTGCAAATTCGAAGAGAACTATATTTCTCTACAGGCAATAAATAAATAAGCTATTTTAATAACCATTTTAAGGCTTCTTCCTTATTTGTAAATAGTTTAGTGGGTTTTAAAGGTTTGTTTGCTCCCAGGAAAAAGTTGCCAATAATTCTGCTGATGGGATTAGTAATTAATAAAGCGCATTTAGTAAACATTTTAGCATGTTCTGGACCAGCAAAATAGCGCCTGCATTCCTGAGTCATTTTAGCAACATTCTTTAAGTCGCATAGTAGTGGCATAGCCTTACCTTCCGTCAAGGTCAATCCGGTTTTGGTACTTAACTTTCCTTCATCAAGGGTCATGATGGTGTCGGGTAAGCATTCAATGTACAAGATTTGATCATCTCCTATACTAAACTTAATATTTTCAGTGTCGATGGTTTTCATTTTTCGTCCTATTCTTGTTTTAACCATTTAAGTCCTTCTTCCTTATTTGTAAATAAGCGGGTGGGTTTCAAAGGTTTATTTAAGCCAAGAAAAAAGTTTCCGATAATTTTACTTATCGGGTTTGTAACAATTAATGCACATTTGCTAAAAGTTTTTGCATGTTCTTCACCGGCAAAATGTGTCCTGCATTCCTGGCTCATCTTAACAACATTAGTCAAATCACATAATAGAGGCAATGGTTCATAATTAACCATTTCTGCTGAAATCCTGGTACTTTCTTTACCATCCTCTATTGTCATGACTGTATTTGGAAAGCATTCGGTATGCAAAATATTGTCTGGCCGCAATGTGAATTTTATTTTTTCATTTTCCCGATACATCCTATTAAGCTTTTCGTAATGTAAAAATAAATTTAGTCCCTTTACCTTGTTCAGATTCCAGGTGTATATTACCCCCTGCGCCTTCAATAATATTTTTTACAGTTGCCAGGCCAATTCCCAACCCTTCAGCTTTTGGATTAATTTTTTCCTGTTCAAATACATTAAATATTTTTTGATGATAATCCGGGGAAATACCCGGACCATTGTCGGAGACTGAAAATTCATATTTGTCTTCTAACTCCCTATAGCATATATGAATTTCACATGGGCTTTTGTCACAATATTTAACGGCATTATCAAGTAGATTTCTAAACACTTGAATACCTGCTGTTCTGTTTAACATTACATTTGGCAAATTTGAAGGAATGGATACATTAGCTTTATCCAGTATTCCATCAGATTCCATTACTTCCTGAACCAGATTATTGAGCTCTACCGGTTCGAGATTAATTTGAAGTGTATTAGATTTAGAATATTCCAAAATTCCTAACACCAGGCTTTTCATGCGTTCATTCATGGATTTAAGCTTGGCTATTATTTCTTTTATTTCAGGGTTCTTATCTAAATCAATGGAGTATTCCAGGAGATTTAATAAACCTGATTGTGAATTTAAAGGGGATTTAAGATCATGAGCAGTGGTATATGCAAACTTTTCCAGTTTTTCATTGAGTTCATCCATGTGAACCCTTGCTACTACTTGGGTATTTAATTCTTCTCCCAGCATATTTAGTCCCAGGGATATCGCATCTATCATATCCTGCTTTTCACTAATTGGTAAATCAGTAGAAAAATCTAAAGATGCAAGCTTAGCTATCATATCAAGAATTGCCTCTAGTCTTCTTTCTTCCTCCATTTATTCTAACAAAGTTTATCGCAGGAGTTAGGAATTTCACTGCTCTCAATAATTGTGTGTCTCCAATATTAAAATTAAAAAAAGTAATGAATTATCAATGTGATTCTTTAGGTATTTTATGTGCCGGGGAATTTTTATCATATCCTGACATGTTAGGTCAACTTTATTGGCACAAAAGGGATAATTCAAGCAACATATTGGCTATGATTGAACGTAAAACAATATATCAATCAACTAAAAATATCATTATGAATACTACAATAAAAGTGTTTTCCGGTTTTATGGTTGGTGCAATGGCCGGAGCTGTGGCAGGATTATTATTTGCACCAAGAAGTGGTAAAAAGACTCGCAAGGAGCTTGTAAAGCAACTAGATCATTTTAAAGATGATTTTACACACGATGTAGAAGAGCGGTTTGATCATTTAAAAGAAGAGTACAATGAAAGATTAGGGCAGCTTTCAGATTTAGGTAAAAAAGGAATTGACAAGATAAAAGACAAAGCATCTGTCAATTAGAAAAAGTAAGGTCTCAATTAGAGACCTTTTGTTTTATTTTTTAATTCATGTTTATCAGCAACCCCTTTAATGACCATTTTATTTCAATTGCCCGATCAAACATCTTGAATTGATTACAGTTCGGCTAATTCAAAAATGTCTATTTCATCCTTCAAAACTGTATTTGTAAAATCGGTATTTTCCTGGTTATCAGCTTCCACTTCTACATAAAATCTTTGCGCAATACCTACTACAGACTTTGCTTCTTTTCTCTTTTTCTCAAGCTCTTGCCATCCTTTAATATTATCTGATATTTCCAATCCCTTTATCATACTATCTGGGGTGTCGATACTAAATCCGGAAGCGTAGGCTGCCATCGTCGTCATAAACATCATTTGTGCTGCGTTGTAATCCAGAATTGTAATCTTTAGTTCATCTCCATCACTATTTTTATAGCGCTGCGTTACATTTGAAAAAGAGCCTGTTCCGGGCATGCTTGTTGTTCCTCCATCCAGATCCCCGGATTTTTGGTAGTCATCCACAGATTCAGGTAAATACTTAGCCAGCTCTTCATAATGCATAGCTATGGTATCACCACTTTCTCGTCTTTTTTCTATAGCTTCATTCGCCTCTTCCATTTCTTCGGCCATGGTTTCAGCGGCTTCACTTATATTTTTCAGGTTTGTAAAAGCATCTTTAGTTTCTTTTACTTTTCCACCACATTGGTAAATCATAACAGATAAGCCTATAAAAAAGGTAGTTTTAATAAGTGTTTTCATGTTGATAAGATTGGTTTGATAATAGAAAATTAATCAAACATTTTTAAGGAAGGAAGGTATTGTCTGTTAATTAATTAATCAGGTATGAAGATCTGGCCTTTTTTGCCATCTCTAACGGATCGATCAATTTATAAAATCTAAAATCACTTTTTGTATATAGAAATCGTTTTAGCACCTTGAAATTTCTTTTTTTGGATAGATAGTAAGCACAATCAATCAGCTTTTTGTGAATGACATGGTTTGGTTCCTGAGTAACGACCTTATGGAATTGATTTTTATAGAGTTTAAATATTTGAGGAGAAAATGATAATTGCTTAAGGGAGTGAAAATAATTAAAAAATGTACCCACCTCATCTGAAGCCTGTAAGAAAGACCCTGAAACTTTTTTACAATACGGTACATCGGAAATTTTACACCACAATTTTTTAATGGGTGTTTGCAAATTTGAATTGGAAGAATAAATTAAATCGATTCTGTAAGGAGAGCAGATTAATACAGATTTGTTTAACGTCATGCTTTCAATCAGAGAGCGAAATTCTTGCCCAGAATGATTTTTGAACTGAAGCTTTTTTGCTGCTAACCCTTGTACGATTAATGAATACATTTTTACTTCAAAATTTCAATGATATCTTTATGGCCTTTCATGTGAGCATAATACAAGGCAGTATTGCCATGAATATCTGCAACAATAGAATTGGCTCCATTTTCTTTTAATAATTTGGCGATTTCAGTTTGTCCAAAAGTCGAAGCAAAAATCAATGCTGTTGCCCCATTTTTATTTCTGGCATCTATATCCGCACCTTTTTCAATTAACATTTTGGCTATTCCCACATAACCTTTAAAACAAGTTCCCATCAAAGCGTTGTTTCCGGAGACATCTTTTCCATCAGGATCCGCACCTTTTTCCAACAGCATTCTTACCAATTCAACATTGTTGATGTAGCTTGTCATAATGAGGGGTGTAAATCCCTGTGAATTTGTTGAATGAATAGATTCCGGATGCTCATCAATATATTGTTCAACTTCCTTGAGGTCAGCTGATTTAAGCAATTGGAAAATTTCAGATTCAATTTTTTCTTCTTGATGCATGTCTTAAAAATTTACAAATTTCAAAAGGTAAAAACAATGGAAATGAGGTATTTACTTAATCAATTGATGTTTTATAATCGAATAAACATTTACCTCACCACGAAGATAGTATAAGAAAAATGTATTAATTTTATACATGTATAATTAATTCTTATGACGCTTAATCAATTACAATACGCAATATATGTGACGAAATATGGCAGTTTTAAATATGCTGCAGAAAAGCTGGATATTAGCCAACCAGCGCTCAGTATGCAAATTCAAAAACTGGAAGATGAGATTGGGTTGCGCATATTTGATCGTACTTCTAACCCAATAAAAGTCACAAGTGATGGGGAATTGTTTATGGAACGTGCACAGGAGATTGTTACGGCTGCGCATAGATTGGCCGACTTTTCCGTACAATTAAGTGATGAATATAATGGAACTATTAAGCTGGGAATTATTCCTACATTGGCTCCGTTTCTAGTTCCATTGTTCATTGATCAATTGACCAAGGATTTTCCCAATATAAAACTAGACATTCACGAAATCATTACTGAAAAAGTAGTGAATGGTGTGCGCTCAGGGGAACTGGATGCCGGTATTATTTCAACACCAATTGATGTATATGGGATCAAACATATTCCCATATTCTATGAGAAGTTTTATATTTATTCGTCTGATGAGCATGTCAAAGAAGTTAGCATCAATCTTAATAAAATTAAATATGAAAATTTATGGTTGCTGGAAGAAGGAAATTGTTTTAGGGATCAGATCAATAACTTCTGCGATTTAAATAAAATTCGCAAAAACAAACATTTTATCTATCGCAGTAATTCAATTGATGCACTTATTCGCCTTGTTGATACCAAAGGTGGAATGACGATTCTTCCGGAGTTATCTACCTTAAGTCTTACGGAGGAGCAAGAAGAAAACGTAAAGTCCATTGCTGGAAAAAAACCAAAAGTCAGGGAAATTGCCATCATTGTTACACGTCAACATGATAAGGAACGATTCATCCAAAAAATACAGGAATATATCCAAATGAATATTCCTAAATCAATGCTGACGAGTAAAGGAGTAGAGATCGTTGATCCGGAAATAAATGTGGATTTTCACAAAAGCTATTGAGGTGGTTGTTTTACCACACCAATGTGCATCAATGCATCTCCCTGGTGAACGATTGGGTTATGGTTCAAACCTATCACATAGCCATTTGCCGGAGATTTAACCATTAATTTATAATCACCTAGCGGATCATTGATTGACCCAAGTATTTTACCCTTATTCACCTTTTCTCCATATGCCACGGATGAAAGAAAAACACCGGAATTTTTAGCACGTACCCAGGAGGAATTTTTTACGATTCTATTGGAATAGTTGGGTTCCGGAATGATCTGCTTTGACATTTTTAGATGATTCATTAGGCGAATGGTTCCTTTGATACCTTCCTCAATAGCAAACTCATCAAAACGCGATGACTCTCCTCCCTCATAAACGAGTATTTTCTTTCCTAATTTTGCAGCTGATTGTCGCAATGATTTTGGTCGATAGGTAGCGTGTAGGGTAAAGGGTGCATGAAATGCTTTTGCCAATTCTTCGTTGACAGGGTCATTGATCATACATCTTATTTGTGGATAGTTGGTTCTATCTGCACCACCAGTATGAAAATCCAATCCATAATCTATTTTAGGAATGATGTCTTTCATTAAATAATATGCAACCCTCGCAGCTAAAGAACCATTCTTATTTCCTGGAAAAGACCTGTTTACATCCTTTCCATCTGGCACAAATCTGGAAAAGTGAATGAAGCCGTAAATGTTTAAAATAGGGATACAAATGACTGTTCCGATTTCCGGGACATGTAAATTTCGTTCGATGATTCTACGAACGATTTCAATTCCGTTAATTTCATCTCCATGAAGCCCTCCCATTAAAAGTAAAACCGGTCCATCCGTTTCTGACCTTGCCACCGTTATAGCTATATCAATGGAACTATGTGAAGGTAATTTAGCAATGTTAACCTCTATTCTCTTTTCTTCACCTTTGGCAATATTGATTCCATTGATTTGCATTTATTTTGTTTTTCTCTTTTTGGAATTTTGTTTGATCACTCCCTGCTCTACATATTCAATGATTTTACCAGCCACATCCACACCTGTAGCCTTCTCTATTCCTTCTAATCCAGGGGAAGAATTGACTTCTAAAACGAGTGGCCCTCTCTTCGACTGAAGCATATCTACACCGGCTATATCCAGCCCTAAAGATTTAGCCGCGGTAAGTGCGGTTGATTTTTCCAACCGACTAAGTTTGATGATTTTAGCAGAACCCCCACGATGTAAATTACTCCTGAACTCCCCTTCCTTTCCTTGTCTCTTCATGGCCCCAACTACTTTCCCGTTGATGACAAATGCCCGGATATCAGCACCACCGGCTTCTTCAATAAATTCCTGGAGAATGACACGCGTCTTTAGACTTTCAAATGCCTCAACAACTGACTTAGCTGCCTTATCTGTCTCAGCCAAAATTACACCGAGACCTTGTGTGCCTTCTAATAATTTTATGACCACTGGTGCATTGCCAATGTGTTTAATGACACGGTTTTCATTTTTGCTGAAATTTGTAAATGCCGTTTTGGGCATCCCAATTCCTGACCTGGATAAGACTTGTAAACTTCTCAATTTATCCCTGGAGCGTGTAATGGCTTGTGACTCCACTGCTGAGAAAACATGCATCATTTCAAAATGCCTGACAACAGCAGTGCCATAAAAAGTGACTGATGCTCCAATTCTAGGTATTACGGCATCAATATTATTTAGTCGAGCACCATGATAAAATACACTCGGCCCTTTATCATCCATTACAATATCGCACTTCAGATGATCAATAACCCTGGCTTCATGGCCCTTTTGCTCAATAGCTTCCACCAACCTTTTGGTAGAATACAATTCCGGATTTCTTGATAAAACTGCAATTATCATATTATTGGTTTTTAATTGACAAGTATTTTTGAGCGACATCCACTAAAAACTTTTTTCTCAGGAATTTTCTGCCCAATAAAATAGGATGCTTCATTTTTTTTCTATTGGTTAATGAAAATTCTACTTTATATACTTTGTTGAAAATTTTAAGAGTAGAATAAATAGCAAACCTTTCTTCTACTTTTCCGCTGGAGCTCCTTACTTTTTTTTCATTAAAATGCGATGAATAATAGTATCGGTCTTCATATTCCGGATGGGATGGATCCAACAATTGAAATTGTAATTGGGATTGTCCGTCTTTTTCAATGATTTTAATTTTGTGACAATGTAATGCACATCCGTAAGCACCGGTATCAATCTTGGCTTTGATATTTGAAAGTCCAAGATCTGGTAAATCTATTACCTCTCTCCTGCCAATAATTTTCATATACTAATTAGAAGGATAAACGATTTTTGAATATGCAAACTACATCATAATTGTGATTATTAAAACGCTACAATAGGAGTATTAAAAGATAAATTTAAAAGAGGGCTGGAACCTTATATAGTGGTGAATATTTATTCAAAATTATGTAAATTTTATTATAGGTTCATTTTGCATGTCACTCATTAGAGATGACTTTTTAAACCGCAAATTATCCAACTCATTTAATTTTGTAGGCTTTTAATTTGAATGAATATTAAATGAAGTAACCTTGCATTAAAAAACCAGTTTAAAGAGAAAAGCATTTGCCATGATTTTTAATGATAAGAAAATCGCTTTCCCTGCGATTCCTAAAATAAGTTTTGCAAAAATATTTGACACCTATCAGTCATTGGTCGATGATCCTGACACTAACATTGCCAATTATTCTAAAAACCTACTGAAAATCAAGAAAGACTTTCCCGCCCTATATGATGGTTTTGAAGATTTTGAGGAAGTAAATAAATATAATAAGGAAATTGACATGTTAATGCGTACACTTTTTCCTACGGCATTAACCAATAATGAAATTAAGGCCGTAATGCCGCCTTTTAGTTTTTATCCATTGCATACCTCAGCACGATTTAAAAAGATTATGGAAGCTGCTGGTAAAGACTTTCAGGTGGAAATGAAAGGCTATGATGAAGAATCGCTTTACATATATGGATGCGCTGCGATATTGAGAATGCACTACAACTACCCAATCAATACGGCTTCAAGGACACTATTAGAAATTCCTGACAAAAATTCGAAACTGATCAAAACATACCGGCAGACCTTTAACGCGGATATGATCGAAATGATTCCTACCAACAAAGCCGTCGATATTACGTATGATGATTACCTGGAATTAATGGCTGATTTTGAAAATCTGGAATTATGGAAGAAAAAATTTCCTCCAAGAAGTTGGATCATGCGCGGAATAGGTATTGCGAATTTAATTGATGTAACAACTGACACCGCAGTGGCAGATATCACTCAAAACCTGATCATTAAATCGCCTGACTCCCTGGAAAATATAAAAAACAGTATCCGACGGTTATTTAATATTCATGATTTGCAAGTTGGCCTCATTAGCTTTGAAGGAAACACTTTTTACAATACGCACAAAGAAAAAATGTCCAGCATCACCCTTCAGCAAAATCAGGAACTAAAATGTGCGGACACATTATGCAATTGGAGCTATGATCAACTGATTGAAAAAAATAAGCCCCTGATTGTTACGGATGTTGAAAAGTTTTTTGATAAAAATAAAAGTCTGCTTGGTAAATTATTACAACAAAGTGGTATTAAAAGCTATATCATCGTTCCTCTTATTCATGAAGAAGAAGTGTTAGGATTTCTGGAAATAGGATCCGAGAAAAAATATGTGCTCAACAATTCGCTTTCTAATAAATTATTACTCGTTACACCCATTATTTCAATGGCTGCCAGTCGTTTCAAAAATGAAATGAAAAACAATATTGAAGCGATTATTCAGCAGGAATGTACCACCATTCATCCCTCTGTAAAATGGCGGTTTGAAGAAGAAGCAAACAAATACCTGACTCAAAAAGAACAGAATGAAGATGCAACATTTAAAGATCTGATATTCAAAGATGTAATTCCATTATATGGCCAGCTGGATATTCGGGAATCTTCTGTAAAAAGAAATGTAGCTGTAAAACACGATTTAGAAAAACAACTCAGGGAAATTCATAAAATATTACGCTCAGTTTATGATCAGCTAAAAATGCCTGTTTATGAAGAGTTATTATTTGAAATCGAAGGTTTTAAAAAGGAATTAAAAGGTGACTTGCATGCAGGAATAGAACATAAAATTCTATCCTTTTTAAGTTCGGAAATATACCCGCTTTTTGTTCATTTTGAAGGAATGGGGCCGGATATTAAAAAATTAGTTAATTCATATCAGGGTAAATTGGATGCACAATTGGGATCAATTTACGAGGAACGAAAGAAATTTGATGAATCAGTAATGAAAGTGAATTATTCATTGGCTTCTATTATTGATGAAAAACAATTGGAAGCCCAAAAAATGTTTCCGCACTATTTCGAGCGGTATAAAACTGACGGAATAGAATACAACATGTATATCGGGCAGTCAATTACGAAAAACAAAAAGTACGACAGTATCTACCTTAAAAACCTTCAGTTGTGGCAGTTAACTACTATGTGCGAAATGGAAATTCAATTTCAGCAGATACGTAGTGAACTAAGCTGCCCATTGGATATAGCCTCCTTGATCTTGGTTTATAATACTCCACTAGCCGTTCATTTCCGTATGGACGAAAAGAGATTTGATGTAGAGGGAGCTTATAATGCGCGATATGAAATAGTGAAGAAAAGGATCGACAAGGCAAATATTAAGGGAACCAATGAGCGAATTACCGTTCCTGGTAAAATCACCATTGTTTATTCACGTGATCAAGACATCATAGATTATCAAAAATTTATTTCCTACTTACAATCGAAAGGATTGCTAAAGAATAAAAAGGTGGAAGATCATCCATTGGAAGATTTACAAGGGATAACAGGACTAAGAGCCTTACGGGTAGAAGTAAATTATGATATTGGCAAAAAAGTGAAAGGGGACTTAAAAGTAGAAGAATTTATCAAAGCACTGGAATCACAAAATTAGCAGTGTTGATAATAATTGGAAATTAGAAGTTTATCACACAATACCTGTAATCTTGTAACTCTTGAAATTTAGTTATATTAGAGGGATCGTTATGTAATAAGATCTTCTTTTCAACACCTTGAAATACCATTCAATCAAAATATTACCCCTGTTAAAAGGATATGTGCTATCCAGGAAAATCTTTTTTCTATTAGTTCTTTCTTATAGCTTTCTATTGTTGTTAAATGCCTTTGGAATAAAGGCTTGGCTTCCATCCTGCCCCATTTATACATATTTGGGTGTGGAGTGTTTTGGGTGTGGAATAAACCGGGCGATGATCGCACTTTTGCAATTTGATTTTCATCGTGCCTGGGAAAATAATCCTTTGATATTTATTTACTTGCCCTCCATAGCTACTTGGATTATTTATGATTTTTATAAATATTCGAGCAAACAATCTAATTTTTCACTTAATAACAACCCTAATGGATCAATTTGAAAAAGTATTAAAGGAAGGATATACCTTCGAAATGGGTAAATACCTCAATGAAGGTTGGGATATATTCAAAAAAGAAGCTGGAAGTTTTATAGGTTATACTCTTCTCCTTATTGTTATAAGCTTTGCATTGTCGTTCATTCCAATTATTAGTGTGGTAAGTACAATAGTTCAGTATTGTCTTTATGCTGGAGCTTTTATTTACATTAGAAATATGCAAAGTAATAAACAGGAATTCGGTGATTTTTTCCAGGGTTTCAACCTATTCGGACAGTTTTTCCTGTATGGATTGGTATTGTTTTTATTTTTTATACCCTTAATAGGGATTGTATTTGGGTTCATATTCCCGTTTGATGCCTTTGTAGATGTGCTGGCTAATGGATCTGACCCAGAGTACATTGCCTATGAATTGCGTGAAAATATTGAAGGAGGCGTGATGTTTGGCATTTCAATTTTTATTGTATTTATCGCGATTGTTTACATATACACTTCTTATTCATTGGTGATACCATTAATTGCTGATGCTAAGTTGGGCTTTTGGCAGGCAATGGAAACAAGTAGAAAAACCGTCGGTAAGAACTTTTTTAGTTTTCTTATCTTTTACATATTGATGTTTTTCATTTTTCTATTTGGAATGGCCTTTACTTGTGTTTTAGGTGTACTTGTATTAGTACCGTTTTCATTGGCAGTACAATTTTCCATTTATGACAATATCTTAAAACCATCGCATGATGATCTTTCATCACAAGTAGCTGGTTTTGGGCAAAGTACCGGAGATATTAATACCGAGTCAGAAGACGAAGGAAATAAATTTTAATTTTAAGATAATGAGGGGCGTGCTACAACGTCCCTCTTGCTTTCAATTCGATGTACTTGTTAATGGTATTGACAGTAAGATATTGTGGCTCTGTCAATATGGTATAGATCCCTGCTTTTTTGAGCTCTTTCACAATCATATGCTTATCATATTGAAATTTCTCCGCTATAGTTTGATGATAAGCATCAGTGATAGAAAATGCCTTCTGCGACGCCATATTATTGATCGCTGTATTATCAAAAATCACGGTAACCAATAGATGGTTTCTGGAAATAGCTTTCAAGCTTTTGATTTGTCGGTTTAGGCTGACAAGTGAGTCAAAATTGGTAAACAAAATTAATAAGCTTCTTTTCTTGATCCGCAGCTTGATATTTTTGTACAATCTTAAATAATCAGTTTCTCGTAGTCGCACATCCTGATCATAAAGAGCTTCTGAAATGGCCTGCATTTGCGAAGGTTTTGACTTGGCCATAATAAAACTCCCTATTTTATCAGAAAAAGAAATCAATCCCGATTTATCCCCCCTACCCAACGCAATACCACTCATGACCAGGGAAGCATTGATTGAATAGTCCATCAATGTCAATCCGTCAAAAGGCATATGCATAAGTCTTCCTTTGTCAATCAGGCAATATACATTTTGTGATTTTTCTTCCTGGTATTGATTGACCATTAAGGTGTTTCTGCGTGCGGTGGCTTTCCAGTTGATGATCCTAAAATCATCCCCCTGCACATAATCCCGCATTTGTTCGTATTCCTTGTTGCTGCCTATCTGCCTAACTTTTTTCACCCCTGCTTCTTCCAGTCGATTACTTATTGCCAAAAAAGAATATTTTCTATACTGAATAAATGACGGATAGACTTTTACTTCCATGTTGGCCGGAATCGGTACTTTTCGCTGTACCAAGTTTAATTGTGTAGAAATTAATACCTGTATATTCCCAAAGCTATATTCGCCACGTATCGTAGGTCGAACTTCATACAAAAACTCTTCATTGAAATGGCTTCTGCATTTACGTTTAAAGAATAAATCCCTTTTTTGTAATTGCACTGGTAATTCATCAATAACCTCAATGGAAGTTTTAAAACCAAACTTACCCTTTAATCGAATGATGACAGGATTATAATCTCCGTTGGATAGCTTGTTTTCTAAAATTCTTGTTCCCTGCACAGGCTGCTTATTGCTATAAAGCAATGCTCCATCCAGACAAAAAAGTAATACCAATAAAAAGAAAAATATTTTACCAGCGATTAAAAATAATGGGTATGCAAAACCAAGGCAAAATATTGCCACTATTCCCAGGAGTAACAATAACGCTACTTTTGTCAGGTATATATCCGGTGTTATCCTAGCGAGGAACTTCAATTTCTTCGATGATTTTTTTGATGATGTCTCTTGCTGTAAGTCCTTCCATTTCCCGCTCAGGAGTAAGCACCACTCTATGGCTAAGTACAGGGAAGGTCACATTTCTGATATCATCAGGAGTGACGAAATCCCTTCCCAATATGGCCGCCATGGCACGTGAAGCATTTAATATTCCAATAGAAGCTCTGGGTGAAGCCCCTAAATACAGATCCGGATTTTGCCGGGTATTTTCCACTAACTGTGCAATGTATTGCAATAGTTTTCCGTCAATTCTAATTTTCTTCACCTGATCCCGAAGAGATTTCAATTCGTCTTTTGTGAGGACCGTTTTTATGTCGTCAAAATTGTTGTTAATCCTGTTTTGGGCCACTCCGCTTAAAATTTTCACTTCTTCTTCAAGCCTAGGATAATCTATGTCGATTTTAAATAAAAAGCGATCGAGCTGAGCTTCCGGAAGTTTGTAGGTTCCTTCATGTTCTACCGGGTTTTGCGTAGCCAAAACGATAAAAGGATAATCCAGTTTATAGGTAGTCCCATCTATCGTCACCTGCTTTTCTTCCATACACTCGAATAGTGCCGCCTGAGTTTTTGCCGGTGCCCTATTGATCTCATCAATTAGGACAATGTTATGAAAAATTGGCCCACTCTTAAATTCAAAATCAGCCTTCTTATTATTATAAATGCTTGTACCTGTTACATCTGAAGGCATGAGGTCCGGAGTGAATTGTATCCTCGCAAAGGACGCGTCCAATACTTTTGCCAGCAACTTAGCGGTAAACGTTTTGGCGACGCCCGGAACACCTTCTAATAAAATATGCCCTTCAGACAGCAAACCTACGATGGTAAGATCTACCATTTTTCGCTGGCCCACCAATTTCTTTCCAATTTCAAACCGGATTTGATTGACTTTATCTGCCAAAACATTTAAGTCTGTCCTGGTTTCAAATCCCGGGTCATTTATATTTTGTTCACTCATTTTTCTGTTTTCTTAAAGTCTTGAAATAATTTATTTACAGCTAAAAAATCCTCAGCAGACACTATATCTTGCTTGGAACATGTATCATATCTATAGAATAATAATTTTATCACACCTAACTTCACTTTTGATTTGATGGAGAGTTTTTTCATAAACTCCTCCGTGATATCACTAGTATCAAGGTGATAATTATCCCGCACATGCAGGAGAAAATAATTCATCTTTTTGAGAAGTATGTCTTTATTATCCCTTCGATTGAGATAAAGGTTACTCAAGGTATTGCTAAATTTTACACTTGTGTTTTCAGGAGGAAGATGTACAGGTATTTTTCTTTGTTTTCTTTTGATCTGGAAAATGAAAAAGATCAATAGTGAAAATAATAGCACGTAAAATGCCCAGGTTAATGATTCCTGGCTATGTATGAATCCCAATATGGATCTTTTTTCATGATTATTATAAATGGGTTGATCACTAATATAATTCGCCCAGTATGTGTTTTTATTGGGGAGTGAGGTTAATAGTTTTTGCGTAAGATGGCGATCTTGCTTTAGCACATAATAATTAGTGAATAAGATAGGAAGGCTAAAAAGGGTTAATGTCCCTTCACCTATGGAAAGCTTAATGCCTACTACCCTATCTTCAGCATTGGTCGCAATAATTTCAGCATTATCCGGATAACTTTCAAAATAGGAAATCTTCTCGAATGGTTTAAAGGCAATTGGTTGCGCACCGGTTAGAGCAATTGTATATTCACGTAAGGTGGATTCATCTTCCATGTGGACCAACTCTTCGTCATTCAATTTCACTTCCAGGAAATCCATTAATTTTTCTTCGAAAGAATCTACGGAAATAAGTGCATCATTTCCCTGATATATGTGCTGAAAGATAGCTCTTGCTTTTTCATCCGGAGGTGTGAAAGTTCTACCTATGAATAAGATATTAAAAGGTGGAGCTTCTACTGAATCCCTGTAAACGATATGAAAAGTAGTGTCTTCTTCATATTCTTCCTTAGTATATTCTTCTTCATAATATTCCTCATCATATTCGCTCGCATCCTCTTCTTCATAATATTCTTCCGCTTCATATTCCTCCGAATTTTCCGCTTCATAAAATTCATCATCATATTCGGAAGTATCAATTTCTACCGTAGTTCCATCGTAGTTAAGATCAAATATATTCCATGGATAATATGGTTCTAAATCTTTATCAGAAAGCCTTTTGGTACGATTTCCTGGAAAAAACTCTTTCAATTGATAAAACAATACGGAAGTTCCGTAGGGCTGTTTGTCATAACTGGAATAGGAAGGAAACCAATTATAAGGCCGAGGTTTTAAGGCTGATTGAATTACTAATGTTCCAATACCAAATACAATGACCGCAATGATGATGACGATAATATTTCTGGTCATTTTTCGTCTCCTTTAGGTTGTAGTTTTTTGGCTTCAGCCACTAAACGATTATAGGTATCATGGGTAGCATCAAACTTACCATACCAGACATATTCATAGATATATATTAATTGATTCAACGGATTATAAAGAGGTTTTGGCACTTCCATCAGGTATTCATAATTCGTTTTTTCCTGGTGCCAATTGATCAACTTTGCTTGCTGAAGAAGTTTAAGGCACTTTAAAAAGTGATACCGTACTGCCAGTGTATAATCCTTTTTGTTTAAAGCTTTGGCAAGAAGTTGATCATAATCAATATCTTCAATATGCTCAGATTCAGTAATTTTAACCGGCTGATAAGTATTTAATTTTTTCCTCACAAAGATGGCATCCGAGTTTTTAATGACCAGGTACACCAATAACACTACCAATCCAATTAAAAATATATATCCTAACACTCCATTGATGAAGTAAGAAAGAAATGAAAATATGGCTCCAAAAAACCGGGCTAACCACCCCATATTAGGAGGGTTGCTTTCTTCTATCTCAAAATCTTTGTCGTAATTATATTTTTCATTGCTGTTGAATTCGGCAATACTTTCTTCATCATAGCCCCGGGGTGCATTTTCATCTACTTCTTCAGAGCAGGCGCTTAGTAGCACCATAATAAAAAAGATATATTTAAACAGTTTTCTTAATGCCATACTTCTTTCTTAACCAGATGGGATAATACACAAAGTATCCCAATACAAACACCAATGAAAAAAAGATTATCCCAAACCTAAAAATAGCGGGAGAATCTGTAAGCCTTGTGATAAAGCTCTCTAAAAATCCGGCAAATATGATCAATGGAATTACGCCTACAAGTATTTTAAGTGCTTCCTTTGCACCTATGACTAAAGATGATTTACGTGGTAACGTACCTGGATACAAAAAGCTTTTACCCAACACAATACCTGCCGTACCTGCTATGATAATACAGGAAATCTCAATTGTACCATGAATCCAAATGGACAAAAATGAATCCAGAAACAAACCTTTCTGAATAAAGAAATATTGGAAGGTACCCAGCATCACACCATTCACAAATAAAAAGTAATACGTGCCAAGAGAAAATAATAACCCTGCCATAAACGTGTATATCGACACTTTGATATTATTAAAGGTGATATACAAGAACATGATATTGGAATCTGCTGATTTATAAATAGCCATTGGGTCGCCACTTTCAATATTTTCCAGTGTCTGATCCACATATTGATCTCCCAAAATTACTCTTGGGAATGTTTCATCATAATGGGTAGAAACAACGCCTATTAAGACAGATGTTAAAAAAAAGAGAAATGCATAAAGCATATCTTTATGGTTTCGAGCCACACATTCAGGAACTTCATATTTCCAGAATTTCACCAAACGCTGTAGCTTTTCTGACTTCCTTTTATTTAATTTTTGAAATATACCACCGGCAAGTGTGTTCAGGTATTTTGTAATCACACTGTGCGGATAGTGGGTACGAGCATATGATAAATCATCTGTCAATTCAATAAACAGGTCTGCTGACTCATCCGGGTGCAGGTTATGATCCTTGTCGAGGATAGATTCTACCTTTCGCCACTTTTTCTCATTTTTAGATAGAAAAGAAACTTCTCTCATTTTATCGTTATATTGGCGGCATAATACATGTTTTATGGCAGATTTAAAAGTACACACCTCTCAAAATGTTCTCCTCGAATATGCTTTAGGTAATGTGGGACAAAGATTGGTAGCAGCGTTGTTGGACCTTTTGGTGATGGCGTTATATTTATTTATTGCTAACTTTTTCTTAAGTAAAATCATTGGTTACGAGTTATTTAAAACCGATCCAAGCATATTAAGTTTCTTCCTGGTATCGCTGCCTATCCTACTGTACCAACCGGTGATAGAGTATTTTTGGAATGGTCAAACCATTGGGAAATATTTATTGAAATTAAGAGTGGTGCGCATTGATGGAACTTCTGCCAGCCTGGGAGATTTTATTCTTCGATGGATCGTGCGTACCATTGATGTAAAGCTAGGATTTATTTTTATTTTCTTTGCCCCTAGTACACCAACTTCAAGTATTGAGGAAACATTTTTGGTATTCTTTATTTTTTTCATGATCGTTCCATTTCCTATAGTAGGCATACTTTCCATGTCTTTTTCTAAGTTTCGCCAACGCTTAGGTGATCGTGTAGCCAATACGGTGGTAATTAAAAAAATGAGAAAATTTAGCCTGGATGATACGATCTTAAAGACTACAAAGCAAGATTATATACCTACCTATAAAAATGTATTACAATTGAGCGACAAAGATATTTATGTCATCAAACAGGTGCTGGAAAATTTCCAAAAAACGAGGGACTATAAGAATGTCATTGAAATAGCATCAAAAGCACGTGAAATTCTCAATATCAGTGATGGCACAAAAGATGTTAAATTACTCCAAACTCTTTTGGATGATTACAACTTTTTAGGTAGGAAGGATAAAAATTTAAATCAATCTTGACAATAATTCTCTCTAATTGTATTAAATAATTAGTCTCCCCTACATCTCGTTTTCTATCATCAACCCTAATTATTTGTAATAAGCTCATTATCTGTTACTTAAACATTTTTATTTCTTTTATTCAATTCATTTTGAACAAATATTACGTAAATTATTTGGTTATAATACGTATATATACGTAGTTTGCTACGTAATAACTTTTAAAATGAAACGATATCAGGTACTATTATTAATTATTTCCATCGGAATAATTCTTTCATTGTTGTTAACATTTATCCAACAAACTTTTTTCAATTCTTTTACTTTTTTGGGTAACAATACCTCATTAATAATACAATGCATTACCTCCTCCATGCTAATAGTAGGTATGTATTGGATAATCAAAAAGTATTATCAAAAAAGCATCAACAAAGAATTAGACAATATTCTACATACAAAAGCAAACTCAGGTAACAATATTAATTTAGGTTCCTCCTCACTTATCGAAAACAAAACAAAAAAGAAGATCGCTACCCAATTAACCAGTATCCATGCAACATTGGATGTGATAGATAATATAAAAAGAGATAATCTCGAAACTGCCAGACAAGCCACCTCAACCATTCAAATGGAAAATCTTCAGTCTTCATTGCATGCTATGATTGACAATATGGAAGAGATGAAAAAGAAGGAAGAATTGTCCAGTTGGTTTAATCAGGGTATTGCAAAATTTTCAGATATATTCAGCCAGACTAATCAAACGATAGATGAATTTGGTATTGCTGCTATTACTACACTCGCAAAATATACACATTGTACTCAAGGCGCATTATTTCTCAAATCAGAATACGAAAACAATGAATACCTGCAATTAACTTCTTGTTACGCGTATGACCGGGAAAAATTTAAAGACATAAAAATTGAAAAAGGAGAATCATTAGTGGGGCAATGCTGGCAAGAAGGTCAAGTTATTTTGATCAAAGACGTGCCGAAAGATTATGTGAAAATTTCATCGGGGTTAGGTACTGCACTTCCTAAAAATATCCTGCTGGTTCCATTGGTTTACCATAATATAGTAGAAGGTGTAATAGAATTATCTTCTTTTGGTGATATTGGTGAAAATGAAAAAAACTTTGTCGTGAAAGTGGGTGAATTGATTGCTTCACAAGTTCAGTCTAGATCATCAAATGATAAGATCAAAAACCTGCTAATGCAATCGGAAGAAAAAACACAACAGTTGCTTTCTCAGGAAGAAGAATTGCGTCAAAATACGGAAGAAATTACCGCCCAAAGAGAAGACCTGGAACGCAAAGTTGCTATTCAGAAGAAATCAATTGAAAAACTACAAAATTCAGAAGATAGTGTGGTGATCAATGTAGCCGGTCGTCAGCGAATGCTTTCTCAGCAAATGGCATTCTATTCTACGATGCTTTATCACGGTAAAATGGAAGTTAAAGAGGACCTAAATAGCGCTATGACTTTATTTGATCATAGCTTGGAAACACTAGAAAAAGGTGGTGTGTTTAAAGGTGTAGGTTATGACGAAAAAATTGGAGCTGCTAAAGGGAACATTGCGATCAAAATAGTAGAAGTAAAATCAATTTGGGAGCCCATACAGGAATGCATTAAAATATTATTGCAAACGGATTATAGCCTGGCACAAATTGCCACAGCCAAGGAGGAAACTTTTCGTCAGATAAGATATGTGGAAGACAACATCAACCACCTACTCCGCATTAATCATGAATTAACACAAGCATATATGAATGAAAGTTTCCGGTGGAGAAAAGAGGTATTTGATGATATGGAAAGTTTATTCGCCGATTCTCTTGTAGGAAGATTTAATTAAGATGCATTCTTGTTTAGTTTTTCCAAAGCCCGCGATTTATAGGTTCTTGAAATTGGTAGACTTACGTTGGCGAAATTCACTTCCTCTTTGTTAAAACTGTTGATACATTCTGCGTTGATGAGAAAAGACCGATGTATTCGTATAAAATAAGGAGGTAAATTTTTCTCTAAACTCGAGATTTTCTCCTTCGTAATCATTGTTTTTTCTTTTGCTAAATGAACTTTTACATAATCGTTCAGACTTTCTACATATTGAATTTCAGAAGGTGAAATACGCTGGTTTTTCCTGTTTACTCTAAGGGTAATATACTCCTTTTCAAGATTGCTTTTTTCTTGTTTCAACTTGCTCATTTCCTGTTGCTTATGATGTATATCTATCAGCAAAGAAATAAAGGCAAAAACAAAGACGATAAAGTAAAGAATGATAGCTAATAAAAAAACATCATAAAATATAGGGCTTAATTGATCATATTGGTAATTGGCCAGAATGATGAATGAAATGGTTATAACCATCATCTCCAGGTATAAGGAAATAACAAGGGTGTAAAACAAGTACAGGTAGAATTGAACATACTTTTTGTTCAATAAATACCTGGGCACTAAATGCAGGTTGAAAAAATAAGTGGTACCAATAACTATTGGCATTAACATCATCGTAAAATAAAATGCCGTAGTATACCCGTTTAATGATTTCCCAAAAAACAAAGTGAGCAAACATCCTATTGTCAACCAAAGCAATATGTGATATCTGATTTTCATTTTCATCTGTAAATTTGGATAAAAAAATGGTTTCTGCTTGAAAAAGTCGATGAATTACAAGTTTAGCGCCGGATTCTACATTGATTAACAATGAGCCCTCAGCTAGCTTTGAATCATTGTTTTAACTTAAATCAAAAGATATGTTTAAATTATTTATTGAAGGCGGACCATTGTTTATGGGAATCCTTACCATAATTTTCTTAGCTATGTTAATTACCTCCGTTAGATGTTTTGTTAATCTAAAAGACGGTGATACTAAGAAGATTAGTCTCATTAAGTCCATCGGATTATTTGCCTTAGTATTTGGGGTGCTTGGGCAATTGATTGGACTGTTTTCTGCTTTTTCTGCAATAGAACAGATGAAAGATGTATCACCAGCCCTACTTGCCGGAGGGTTAAAAGTTTCCATGATCACTACCCTTTATGGAATGATAATCTACGCTATCTCCCTTATTATATGGATTTCCTTGAAATGGATTCGTAAATAAGTCTGACATGATTTCTCAGCCATTGTAGCCTTACATGGCTGAGTTAATCTAATAATTTCCGATATTTGGGTAGTGATGGAACCCAAAACAAAAAATACTACCATACTCCTGGCAGTATTGCCATTTCAAATTTTGTCTGAAGATCCTAAAGCGGAAACATTCTGTTCCGGACTTCTGATAGATCTTATTACTGACCTATCCAGGTATCGGTCTTTGCAAATTATATCCTATGAGTCAGTAAAAGAACTTTCGGTAAGTGACGAAGATAATTATGCGCTGGCCAATGTGCCGCTTGATTATATCGTAAAAGGAATGGTAAGATTGCAAAACGAAAATTTGGTGCTTAACATTCAACTACTGCATGCTGACAATAACCGATTGGTTTGGGCAGAAAAGTTTCAGGGGCATCTCTCTGAGATTTTTCACATTCAAGAAGAAATCACTGAAAAGATTGTGGCCTCCTTACAGCATTTTGTGGATATGGATTTATTTACAGAAACAAGGAAAAAAAACATCACCCATTTAAATGCTTATGAATGCTGGATTCGGGGTTTTCACGAAATCAAAGAGGGTACACTTGAAGCTGATGAACGTGCCAGGAAATACTTTCAGCAAGCCATAGAAATCGATCCGCATTATGCGAGGGCATATACTGGTATGTCGCTGACGTATTTTAATGAGTGGAGCTGCCAATTATGGAGCAGATGGGAACTGAGTCAAAAAGGTGCTTTTGAATGGGCACAAAAGGCAGTCGAGCTGGATGAAATGGATCACATTAGCCTGGCTATTCTTGGCAGGCTACTTTTGTTTAAAGAAGATTACACTTCCGGTGAACATTATTTACGAAAATCTTTACGATTAAATACTAACGATGCAGAATCAATATTTTTAATCGCTTACGGATTTGTGTATCTGGGCTATGTGGAAGAAGCCTGCCAGCTATATCAACGTGGATTGGAAATTAACCCGTCCATCGGTGATTCCCATATTTCTACCGGTTCATTTATCAATTTTGAAGCAGGCAAATTTGAGAAAGCAGTTGAGTTGGGTGAAAAACTACCTGAAAATAAGGGGTGGGTGGACTTTCCGGCATTTTTAGCTGCGGCGTATTTTAGAATGGGAAACATGCCAAAAATGGAAGAAATGTGGCAACGATTTCTAATTTCATTTTCGGAAAAGATCAACAATGGTCAGCCTACTGATTCAGGCACGGCCTTACAATGGATGAAAGACATTAATCCTTACCGCACCACAACTCAACTAGAGCCATTCTGGGAATACATGGAAAATCATACCGAATCATCAAAAACCCCAACCACAGTAAAACCTGCATCCTATCAAAATAAATTTACGCTGAATGGAGATCTTTGGACGCTCAGCTATCAGAATAAAGTTGTTCAAAGCAAAGGTCTAAAAGGATTTAAGGATATTGCTAAGCTATTATCAATGCCTTACTCCTCTTTTCATTGTACGGAATTGATGGGGATTAATAGTACAGAAAAAGGTGTTGAAGTGATTGATCACAAAGCTAAAGCAGCTTATCAAAAAAGAATTATGGAGATCCAACAAGAGTTGGATGAGGCTGAAACTACCCAGAATAGTGAATATGCTTATCAATTGCAGGAGGAATACGATCAGCTTATTAACCATTTATCTCAAGCTACCGGATTAAGTGGTAAATCAAGAAAAGCATCCGATAGCATTGAAAAAGCGCGCACAGCTGTTACCTGGAGAATTCGAAGTGCAACCAAAAAAATTGGCGAAATCCACCCCGAATTAGGGAATCATCTGAAAGTTTCGATTAAAACCGGTCTTTTTTGCCAATATTCTCCGGAAAATCAGGTAGAGTGGGAAGTCTAATTATCATTACGGATTCTACCTTACTTACAACTCAGACTTACATCTTTTTACTTAATTAAAATTCTTCCTCACATTGTGAGTCTAATACTTACGCCTAAAGGAGTGTAATTAACTAACAATTTAAATCAACAAATTATGCCAACTCCTTTAGAAATTTTATTAGATCCTATCTCGCTCATAGTAATTGCTATGTATGCGGGATTAATGATTTGGGAAGCTGTTTTCCCTGCCAGAAAACTCCCATCAGTAAAAAATTGGAAAACAAGAGGGCTTCTTTCCTTTTTGGTTTTTTTCTATCTCTCCTCCTATTTACCATTATTTATTGATCCATACCTGGAAGCATATCGTCTATTTGACTTAACTGCTTTAGGTACAATTGGTGGTGGAGTAGCAGGATTACTATTGTATGAATTTGCGCTATATTTATGGCATTGGGCGATGCACAAAAATAACTTTTTGTGGCGTACATTCCATCAAATGCATCATAGCGCTGAACGTATGGATACCTACGGTGCTTTTTATTTTAGCCCGATGGATATGATTGGCTGGACTCTTTTAGGAAGCGTTTGTTTTACCCTGATCATTGGTATTTCACCACAAGCCATCACTTTGTTTTTACTTGTCACTAATTTCTTCAGCATTTTTCAGCATGCAAATATCAAAACCCCGCAATGGTTGGGTTATATTCTTCAACGACCGGAGAGTCATACCATCCACCATGCAAAAGGAATACATAAACACAATTATTCTGATTTGCCTATTTATGATATTCTATTTGGCACATTTAAAAACCCCAAAAAATATGAACATGAAACAGGGTTTTATAATGGTGCTTCTGCGAGGGTAGTTGATATGTTATTATTTAAAGATGTAGCTACACCTGATAAACCAAGAGAAAATCAACATGTAAAACAGGAAGAAGAATTGACCACTATTTAAGGCTGATATCATGCAAAAGAATATATTTAAAAACGAATATTATATAACCGATGGAGGGTTAGAAACCACCTTGATTTTTCATAAGGGAATTCAACTTCCACATTTCGCATCGTTTGAATTAGTATTGCATCCTGAAGGGCAAAAAATACTGCATTCCTATTTTCAACCTTATGTAAAACTTGCTAGAGAAAATGATTTAGGTTTCGTGTTTGAAACACCTACCTGGCGTGCAAATAAGGACTGGGGATATTTGATGGGGTATTCTCAAGATCAACTCAATTTTATAAATCGGCAAGCAGTTCAATTAATAAAAGAAATTGCAAGTGGATTGGAAAAAGATCACAAAGTCATCAGTGGAAATATTGGCCCTCGAGGTGATGGGTATAATCCTACGGCCATAATGACCATTGAAGATGCGCGAGACTACCATGCACCTCAGGTCAATATTTTTGCAGAAGAAAACGTGGATGTTGTCACAGCTCTCACACTAAATTATATCGAGGAAGCTGTAGGAATTGTTCAAGCGGCAAAAGCGGCAAAAGTTCCTGTTGTTATATCTTTTACGTTAGAAACAGACGGAAAACTTCCTGGTGGAGAAACACTAAAAGAAGCCATTGAACGTACAGATGAATTGACGGATTGTTATGCTTTGCATTATATGATTAACTGTGCTCATCCGGAACATTTTAAAACTATTTTTTCTGATAATGGAAATTGGAAAAGCAGAATAAAAGGAATTCGGGCGAATGCATCTACCAAAAGTCATGAAGAATTAGATAATTCTGAAACCCTGGATATTGGAGATAAATGCCAGTTAGCTCACAATTATGTAGAATTGAAAGAACTGCTGCCTTCCCTTATGATTTTCGGGGGGTGTTGTGGTACGGATCATACCCATCTGGAAGAAATTGTCAGCCATTTGTTTCTGAAAACTGTGTAATTAGATTATTCATCCTATGGCATTACGTCATAGGATGAAATACAACTTTTAGCTACACCATCAAAGTACATAATAGTTTTCCATTGGCAATTTGGTATCATTATGATTGAAAGACCAATCAATAGAAATGAGAGATATTGTACTAAGATTAACCTTCCGTAATTCATCAATATTTATATTAATCACTGTTTTACTTTTCAGCTGTCATTACAAGACCGATAAACAGCGACAAAAATTACCAAATATTATATTCATTCTGGCTGATGATCTGGGTTATGGCGACCTTAGTTTTACAGGTCAGCAATTATTTAAAACCCCCAATATTGACAGCCTGGCACAAGAAGGGATGTTTTTCACCCAGCATTATGCAGGATCAACTGTGTGTGCACCCTCTCGTTCATCATTGATGACAGGGCAGCATACCGGGCACACATTTATTCGTGGAAATGTTGGTGTCAAACCAGAAGGACAATACCCACTCCGATCTTCAGCAATTACAGTGGCAGAACTTCTCCAGGAGAAAGGATATGTTACTGGTGCTTTTGGTAAATGGGGTCTCGGCCCTGTCGGTTCTGAAGGTGATCCTAATAAACAGGGCTTTGATAATTTTTACGGATATAATTGTCAGACACTCGCCCATAATTATTATCCATATCATCTGTGGGATAATCATAATAAAATAATGTTAGTAGGTAATGAGAATTGTAAAAAGGAATCTTATGCTCCGGAATTAATACATCAAAAAGCTCTCGAATTCTTAGAAAAAAACAAGGACTCAACTTTTTTTCTTTTTTACCCGACTACCATTCCCCATGCTGAACTAGCAGCTCCTGAAAATTATATGACAAAATTCAGTGAGAAATTTTCTCCTGATATTGCCTACACCGGCATTGATGAAGGTGAGCGGTATAAAAACGGCGGATATGGTTCACAGGAAAACACCCATGCAGCCTTTGCGGCAATGGTTACTTTACTAGATGAACAAGTGGGTGAAATTACCAGGAAAATTGAAGAACTGGGGCTCACTGAGAATACATTGATCATATTCACTTCTGATAATGGGCCACACAAAGAAGGCGGCGCTGATCCCGATTTTTTTAATAGTAATGCGGATCTTCAGGGCTATAAACGAGATCTTTATGAGGGGGGTATTCGCGTCCCTATGATTGCTCATTGGCCAGGGAAAATAACCGCTAATTCTACTTCCGATCACGTTTCAGCCTTTTGGGATTTTTTACCTACTGTATGTAATTTAGTTGATGTGGAAGCACCTGATTCAATTGATGGGATTTCATACCTACCTGAACTATTGGGCAAGCAGCAAGAATCACATGAATACTTGTATTGGGAATTTCACGAACAAGGAGGAAAACAAGCAGTAAGGATGGGCGATTGGAAAGGTGTACGGTTAAACATGGGTGAGCATCCAGAAGCGGCAATCGAATTGTATAATCTTACGGAAGATATTGGTGAAGAAAATAATGTGGCTAATGAAAATCCTGTAATCATCGAAAAAATAGCAGCTATAATGGATCAAGAGCATGATAAGTCAGAAGTGTTTCAATTTCAATTTGAACAATAAATGACCATACGCACTTTAATAGTGTGTTGATTTTTTTGGAGACTTTTAATAAAGATTGTGTTGCAATATCATTTCTCCAATCCTAGGTTATTTATAAATTGACAATCAATGGAATTTGTATCTATATTATCAACTATTGGTATGGCACTTTTTGGGGTGCTTGGATTATATTTATTTTTTAAAAATTCATCTGGATCTATTTCAAATAAACTTCTTGGGCTATTTTTCCTATTGTGGATGTTTAATTTCCTGGATGGATCACTTATGCTTTCCGGATTTTTCTTAGATCATCCAAATTTAGCTTTTTTAGAAGAGCCTAATTTATTTTTATATGGACCTATTTTATTTTTTTATACTCGATCAATAACCAATCGAAATTTTAAATGGAAGGCTAAGTATATTTTCCATTTTATTCCATTTTTTATCTTAACACTAATCATATTATTCACATTTCACCTAAAAGTCGAAACATTTAAAGAAGAGATAATATCCTCTATAAATTCGCTTCAGCACCCAAAAGAACTTTTCATTCCAGTCACCATTGTTTTCATACATATTTTCACCTATATCTTTTTTGCCAAAAAAATCATAAATGACTACCATAAGAAATTAAAAGAAAATTACTCATCTATTAATACCATTTGGTTGAATGAGAATCTTAATTTTCTAATTGCCATCATGCTAGCATCATTTGGAGTGTCTTTTCTTCAGGTTTATGGTAATTTAAAGCTATTTTATATAGGTTTAGTCAGCCTAATCCTTTTAATGATTGTATTTATTGTAAGAATAATATTTAAGGCTTTAGAAACCCCACAACTTTTTAATGAAACTTCATTTTCCATAGGAAATAAAGAAAATAGATTAGACGAAATTGAAAAAGAAATAATTTACAATAAGGTATTAGATGCCTTGGAAAAGGATAAGGTATTTCTGCGGCCAGACTTAACCTTAGAAGATCTTTCCAATCAAATTGAATATAATTCACGAAAAGTATCACTTTGCATCAATGACACTTTTCATCAGAGCTTTTTTGATTTAATTAATACATATAGAATTGAATATGCCTGTAAAAAGATTAAAGAAACAAGCGATAAAGGGCTAACAATCCTAGAAGTTATGTATGAATCTGGATTTAACTCTAAATCTTCATTTAATACTCAGTTTAAAAAGAAGATAGGGCTTACTCCATCCGAGTTTAAGCAAACTCATTTCAAACCATCTATTTAGGTTCGACTTTCTGTTTGTGTAAAGTGTTACCAAAATAATGCGTTCGACTTTATGAAATCGGTCGATTAAATCATCTGAATGGTTCAACTTTCATCAAAAATCAAACTTTACTACGATGAAAGCACTATTCAATATTTCAAATGATCAAATATCAATCAACAAACAATTATGGTTTCATTTTTACCCGGGAATACTAATTACATTATTTTATATAGTATTAAGCCCACTTTTAATTAACAAAGGGTTACCTGGATTGGCAATTCTTTTAATAGCTGAAATAGTAATACTTGCACCAACAGGATTATCACACCTATTAGTAAAAGGGAGAAAGATTAATGGTAAAATAAGTTTTAAAAATGTAATTGGATACACTCAAAAACTTAGTTTGAAGCAATACCTAAAATGGTCAAGTATAGGTTTTGGATTGTGTCTATTGGTTTATATGCCATTATATCCTTTGGGAATATTTATTCGTGAAAATGTATTTGCATGGCTTCCTCCATGGTATTTTAATCCTAATTATGGCACCGAAAATTTAAACCTATTAGCAAAAGTATTTTTATTTGGAATACTAGTAGATGGCTTTGTCGGACCAATTGTTGAAGAATTGTTTTTTAGAGGATATTTATTACCTAGAATGGCTTATCTTAAAAAATGGGCTCCTATTCTTAACGGTGCTCTATTTGGTTTATATCATTTTTGGCAACCACATAATTATTTATCAATTATTGGGGTAGGGATAGTGTTAAGTTGGGTCACTTGGAAAACAAAAAATGTTTATGTAGGAATCATTGTCCATTGTACTTTAAATATTATCGGAGCAATCGGAGGATATCTTGCTGTGTCCAGTGGTGAAATAATAGCTAGATAAATATATTAATTCCTATAATCTTCTATTTTCATCTTTATATCTGATCTTTGTTTAAAGATGCCAAATTACATTTATATCGCCACCAGCCTGGATGGATATATTGCCACCAAAGATGGTGGAATAGATTGGCTAATGGATGTGCCCAATCCGGACAATAGTGATTTCGGTTTCAAGGATTTTATGGATCACGTTGATGCCTTGATCATGGGTAGTAATACATTTGAAAAACTGCTGACATTTGATGAATGGCTTTACACAAAAAAGGTATTTGTATTGAGTAATTCGTTAAAGGAAATTCCGGAAAAATTAAAAGATAAAGCGGAAATAGTTAGCGGAAAAATACCGGATGTGATGAATAGCCTTAACAGCAAAGGATATCACAATTTTTACATAGATGGGGGAAAAGTTATCCAAAGTTTTCTACAATTGGATTTGATTGATGAAATAATCATAACGAGCATCCCTATTCTATTGGGAGAAGGGATTTCATTATTTGGATCGCTTGCTGAGCCTTTAAAATTTAAATTCCTGAAAACGGAGGTGTTCAATGATTCTCTGGTAAAAAGCTATTACCAGAGAATAAGGCATTAATATGAAATCATTTGAAACAATAGTCTAGCTTACTAAACCTTCTGCTCACTTTGTGATACTTCGAAACTCTATGGAGCAAGTTATAACTCAAAGGACACAAAGAATACTCAGAGTTTCTCAAAGTTAAATTTATCAATTTAAAATACGATCTGACTATCGTTTGATCTTGAAACCAGGAAGATTCTGTTAATATGTTTCAGGAAGTCAAAAAAAACAGCCGAAAGATATTTCTTCCGGCTGTTTCCTGTCATAATTCATTTTGATTTATTAAATCAACCTTTTAATAATTACTTTACGTCAAATCGGTCAAGGTTCATCACTTTATCCCAGGCAGCTACGAAATCCTTCAGGAATTTCTCTTGAGAATCTTCGCAACCATAAACTTCAGCAATTGCCCTTAATTCTGAATTTGAACCAAAAATTAAATCGATTCTGGTTCCCGTCCATTTTAATTCTCCTGTTTTGCGATTGCGACCTTCAAACACATCTTCATCATCTGAAGAAGGATTCCATGCTGTTTCCATATCCAGCAGATTGACAAAGAAGTCATTGGTAAGCGATTCAGGCTGCTTTGTGAAAACACCATGTTGCGATTGGTCATAATTGGCATTTAATACTCGCATCCCTCCCACTAACACGGTCATTTCGGGTGCAGTCAGCGTTAATAATTGTGTTTTATCTATTAACAACTCTTCGGAAGTCACGGAATATTTTTGCTTCTGATAATTGCGAAATCCGTCAGCGACAGGCTCAAGTACAGCAAATGAATCCACATCTGTTTGCTCTTGAGTAGCATCAGCACGTCCTGGAGTAAATGGCACAGATATGTTGTGACCTGCATTTTTAGCAGCCTTCTCAATAGCTGCACATCCTCCCAACACGATCAAGTCAGCTACAGAAACTGTTTTTCCCCCTGCTTGAGCACCATTAAATTCTTGTTGTATTCCTTCCAGCGTTTCCAATACTTTAGATAATTGAGCTGGGTTATTTACTTGCCAATCTTTCTGTGGTGCCAATCTAATACGAGCTCCATTTGCTCCTCCTCGTTTATCTGAACCCCTGAAAGTAGAAGCAGAAGCCCAGGCAGTCGTAACTAATTCTGATATGGATAATCCAGAATCCAGAATTTTAACTTTCAATGAAGAAATATCTTTTGTATCAATCACAGGACTCGTAACAGCTGGTATAGGATCTTGCCAAATCAATTCTTCCTTTGGCACTTCCGGACCTAAATACCTGGAAATAGGACCCATATCCCTATGAGTTAGTTTATACCATGCACGTGCGAAAGCATCGGCAAACTCATCCGGATTTTCATAAAATCGTCTGGATATTTTTTCGTATGCTGGGTCAAACCGCAATGATAAATCGGTTGTCAGCATCGTTGGCTTATGTTTTTTGGATGTGTCAAATGCATCCGGAATAATTGCATCGGCATCTTTGGCTACCCATTGTTTAGCCCCAGCCGGACTTTCTGTTAACTCCCATTCATAACCAAATAGATTTTCAAAGAAATTGTTGCTCCATTTTGTGGGTGATTTAGTCCAGGTAACTTCTGGTCCTCCGGTAATTGCATCCGGTCCTATTCCTGATCCATGGCTACTTTTCCATCCCAACCCCTGTTCTTCGATACCTGCTGCTTCTGGTTCGGGTCCAACTAAAGCAGTATCGCCAGCACCGTGTGTTTTCCCAAAGGTATGCCCTCCTGCAATAAGAGCAACGGTTTCTTCATCATTCATAGCCATTCTTGCAAAAGTTTCACGAATGTCTTTTGCAGCAGCAACCGGATCTGGGTTCCCGTTTGGTCCTTCAGGATTGACATAGATCAAACCCATCTGAACAGCAGCCAGCGGATTTTCTAGGTCTCGGTCTCCGGAATAGCGCTTATCTCCCAACCATGTATCTTCCACTCCCCAATAGATGTCTTCTTCTGGCTCCCAGATGTCTTCACGACCCGCACCAAACCCAAAGGTTTTAAATCCCATGGATTCCAAGGCAACATTACCAGCGAGAATCATCAAATCAGCCCACGAAATTTTATTACCATATTTCTGTTTGATGGGCCATAACAATCTACGTGCTTTATCAAGATTAGTATTATCAGGCCAGCTATTCAAAGGAGCAAAGCGCTGGTTTCCACTTCCACCACCACCTCGGCCATCACCTATACGGTAGGTACCAGCGCTATGCCAGGTCATCCGGATAAATAACCCTCCGTAATGACCAAAATCAGCCGGCCACCAATCCTGCGAATCGGTCATTAAATCAGTAAGATCCTTTTTTAAGGCCTTATAATCTAACTTTTTAAATTCTTCAGCATAAGTAAAGTCTTTGCTCATCGGGTTAGACAAAGCGGAATGCTGACGTAGTATTTTTAAATTCAATTGATTAGGCCACCAATCACGGTTGGAGGTACCACCACCACTGTGACCCATCACCGGACATTTACTTACGGCGCTACCGTTGGTATTTGAGTTATTTCCCATTTTGTTATTTTTTATTTTTGGTTTTGGACAAATGTATGATAACTATTATCTATAATTTTTATCAGTGTATAAGCTGAACTTATAATGTACTCTGGCAAATTATGTTATTCAATTTACCTATTTATGGTTCATTAAAAAAGGCGTAGTCTAAAAAGTATATCATATGGATTTTATAAATCAAATGGTTCTAAAATTCATATTAATATTGCTACTATAAATAAAAATAAGCCATTAACATTAACTCTTGGAAGTGATTTTTCTGAAGGATATAAATCCACTAACATAGGTAACACGGCTATTAAAACAGGTTAATTTTTCTCTCCTACTATTAACACCCAGGGATTATTATCTGGAGCATTAAATATCATTTCAGAATTGGTAATTCCTTCTTCCAAAAACTCCCCTATCATTGGATTAAACCAATAATAAGGCATGCCATTTGGTAAATTTTTAATGATAATCTCACCTCCTTTTTCCAAATAGGAAATGTAAAACAAATTTTCTTTGGCAAGTAAAGGCTGGTTGTTTTCTGTTAATTCCCATCTTTTTTCCATATCGGAAAAATTAAAACCTTCAAAGGCTTTTGAAACAAAACCCACATAACTACTTCCTTCGAGATCAAGCCCCGTTTTCCAATTAACATCCTGATCAGACCATTCGCTCCACCCTTCTTCATTTGCAGTTATTTTCCACTGCCATAATCCCGCAGCACCATACACCACTCCCATGGTACCTCCATGCATTAATTGAGACCATGCTTCATGTCCTTGCCACCAGCCTAAACCAACTGTACCTCCCACCATTCCCTCATAGGTTGGCTCACCATTTAACACAGCTTTTGTTGGTTTATTTTCATACATTTCTTCTACTTTATAGTAAATATGTTTTCCTTCATGCCCACTTTGAGCCCACTGAAAATCAAGCCATTTTTCTTCCTGATGAGAACGATTATAATGAAAACATTTAGTGCTGTCATTATTAGCCCATACTGGCATGTAATTATCCGCCGGACTGTAATGAATTCCTGCTGGTTGGTGGTAAGCATCCCATTTTTCAACAATCTTACCACTAGGATTCACACATGGATCAGTTCCTGTCCCATCACCACTTATTAACCAAAAGGCCGGCATACTTCCATACCGTGCAACCAAATATTTACAATAACGGGCATATTCATCGGGATCAGCTGTAGGTCCTAATGTAGTTAGGCCTTTCCAACCAAAACCATGAAATACAGGTTGGTACACAGGTACAATCTCATGATCCAAAAGTGTATAAATTAATGTATCCAGGTATTGAAAATACTCTGGAACTAGTTGGTTAAGATGTCCTTCAGATAAATCAGAAAAACCTCTTGTAAAACCAAGCGATGTATTCCTTTTATCAGGTCCTTCTGCTTTCATATCTGGTTGAACACTCATTAATAAGGCAGTGTTAAATCCTTTATTTTGACGATCTGCTGCATAAATCTTAACCTGATCTACAGTAGCTCTAAAAGGAATTGCCCATGGCGTATCCCCTACAACTAAAAAAGGAGTGCCATCAGCATGTACAACATTTCGACGACCTTTAGAAATTTGTAAAAGCCCGTGTTTTAGTAATTTGTTTTGTCCGGAATACGAAATTGACTGCAACTCCCCTTGTTGTCCGGACAGGCCCATATCATGCTTTTTTGAATGGGATGTCCAATTCCATATTTTATTAGCATCAGGCGGAGCGAAACGAACAATCCACTTATCCTTACCATTCCAAAAGCCAGGTCTGATAATGGTATCTTGTTGATCATTGACAAATTCCACCCAAAGCTCTTGTTCTATATAAGAATTTGAATAATCATTTTGAGAAGTGAAAACCAACTCATGTGAGGTCCATTGTTCTATTTGAACAAGGGTGTCTTTTGTATGGCATTGTACTAGTAACACCATGGCAATTATGAAAATTAAAGCTTTATGCATTTTACCTATTATTCTTAGTGAATGCTCTTAAGATAAGGAATATTGAAACCGAAAGAAACACTTTAAACATGGCTTATTTGCATTATTTTTCAATACAAGGAATTTTGAACGACTGATTAGGTTATTTTGTCTCCATGCTGGAACTGCATAAGTTCTTGACCACTCGTCCATCTTTTGGCAACTATTAAAAAACCAATTATGAGCAAGGTGGCTGCATCGATTTACCACCTTATTTTAATTTTGGACTAACTGTTCTATGCATCAAAAATACTGAGATAAATTAGGTAGGAAATTACTCGACCCAACAAATCAATTGAAATTATCTTTAAAAAGAAGGACAATAATTGGAGATAAAAAGGAAACTTCCGTTGATTTTATTGTAAATGAAATATACAACATTCAAATCAATGATCATTCAGAACAAAATGCAATGAAATGTAGCCTACCTTGTTAGGTATTCAAGTTTCTCCTTAATTCAGCATTTAAATATTTATTTTCATATTTTTCATTCTGATAACCCACGTTATTTAGTATAATCGTGCATGAATAAACATTTACTGATAATTTTCTGTATCTCAGTTTGTTTGAGTTGCACCCAAAAGTTTGATGATCAAGACTGGCCAGTATATCATGGAGATAAACAAGCTTCCCATTTTTCTCCACTGACCCAAATTACAAAGTCCAATGTAAAGGAACTGCAAGTTGCGTGGGAATACCACACCGGTGACAATGATGACCGGTCACAAATTCAGTGCAGTCCTATTGTGGTTGATGGGATTTTATACGGTACATCCCCGCAGATCAAATTATTTGCTTTAGATGCTGCAACTGGAGATCAACTATGGATTTTTGATCCGTTCAAAGGTAAACAATCTCAAGGTGTAAATCGTGGTGTGGTCTATTGGGCAGATGAAAATTCAAAAAGAATCCTATACTGCGCAGGATCATATTTATATGCTATCAATGCAAATACAGGAAATCCGATTAATGAATTTGGAAATGAAGGCCGTGTGGATTTACATGAAGGCCTGGATAGAGATGGCATTGAAAAATATGATATCGTTTCCAATACACCGGGAATTATATTCAAGGATTTGTTAATACTTGGAACCCGGGTTTCTGAAGGAGAAGTGGCAGCTCCGGGTCATATTCGCGCTTTCAATGTAAAAACTGGTGAATTAGCATGGATTTTTCATACAATACCACACCCAGGTGAATATGGATATGATACCTGGCCAAAAGACGCCTGGAAAACAGTAGGTGGTGCAAATTCATGGGCAGGATTTTCACTAGACGAAGAGCGAGGAATTGTATTTGTGCCTACCGGATCTCCATCTTTTGATTTTCATGGAGGAAATCGTCATGGACAAAACCTGTTTGGCAATAGTCTCATTGCATTAAATGCTTCTACCGGAGAGCGCATCTGGCATTTCCAAACGGTGCATCACGATATTTGGGATAAAGACCTCCCTTGCCAGCCAAATCTCATTACAGTAACTCATCAGGGCGAAAAGATTGATGCGGTAGCGCAATTGACAAAGCATGGTGTAATTTTTCTTTTTAATCGAGAAACAGGAGAACCACTATTTCCTATTGAAGAGCGACCGGTGCCATCATCAAAATTGGTAAATGAAGAAGCTTGGCCTACTCAGCCTTATCCCTTGAAGCCACCGCCATTTGTTCGTCAAGCCTTTACAGAAGACTTGATAACAGACATAACTCCGGAATCTACAGATTATGTTAAAAGGTTGGTTAGAGGAGCTAATATGGGACATAAATTTATCCCTCCGTCAGAAGAAGGCACCATCATTTATCCTGGATTTGATGGAGGCGCAGAATATGGCGGTGGTGCAGTGAGTAAAGATGGAATGTTGTATGTCAATGCCAATGAAATGGCCTGGTTGCATAAAATGGTTCCTTTGACAACTAAAAATAATACAGATCAAATTGAGTTAGGAAAGTTGGTGTATCTTCGAAATTGTGCTGTTTGCCATAAAGACGATCGAAAAGGCGGTGTGGATTTTTCCCCTTCCCTTATCAACGTGGATCAAAAATATCAGCGAGATAGTTTGATCGTTTATATTCAGAATGGAAAAGGAAGAATGCCAGGTTTCAAACAACTTTCAGAAACTGAAATGAATTTGTTGGTTGACTTTTTGTTCAATGAACCTACGGTAAATTGGGAAGCATTAGATACTACTTCACTACCTGAACATCGGGACATCCCATACACATTTACTGGTTACAATCGAATCTTTGATCATCTTGGCTATCCGGCAGTAAAACCTCCCTGGGGCACATTAAATGCCATTGACCTGAATAAAGGGGAAATAGCATGGTCTGTACCTTTAGGTGAATATCCGGAATTAACTGAAGCTGGCCATCCGATTACAGGAACTGAAAATTATGGTGGTCCATTATTAACCGAAAGCGGATTACTATTTATTGCAGCCTCACGGGATGAAAAAATCAGGGCATTTGATACTGAAAATGGAGAAGAAATATGGCAGGCTCAATTGCCAGCTGGAGGGTATGCAAGCCCAATTACCTATGCAATTGATGGAAAGCAATATGTGGTAATAGCGTGTGGAGGTGGAAAAATGGGTACTAAATCCGGTGATGCATATGTTGCCTTTAGTTTGGACTAAAGAACACTCAATTTATTTATGTATTCATCTATAAACTCCTGCATTCTTTTCCTACGGTACTGCATGACCCAGCGTGGATGAGGAAGTGACTCTAATTGAGAAAATAATTGGTATTTCTTGTTCAGGTATTTCAAGTACTTCACGTTTTCGCCCATACCTATGCTAAAAGCTATTTTATTTGATCCGCCCATAGAAATCTGTTTTTTAAGTGCATCAACCATGAAGGTTTCGAGTTTGTCTTTTAATTCAGGAATATCATAATAATTCAGGTTTTTTCCATTTTTCACAAATCCTAATGGCGATACAGAAGTGAATAAAAATCGGCTGTAAAATGCATTGACGCCACCAAATTGCTCCATCATTTGATACATAAATTGGGAAGACAATTCCGGTTTTTTATCGAATTCGTTTGGGATACCGCATTTACTTTCAAGATTGATCGGATCTGTAAAACCAATACCTGTTAAACCACTTCCGAATCGTCCGGGGTTAATTCCAATCAAGAGCATTCTTTCATTTTGATCGGAATAATATTTTTCAAAAAACTGATTGACCAGATCACAAGTAGCCGGATTAGCATAAGGATTCAATACTTCCACCCCATCAGGTAGGTTAGTTGGTATTTCTAACTTTATAAAAAATTCGCTGAGAATATGCTGAAAAGTGGGTTTGATAGGACTAACAGTTATAAAGTAGGGTAATTATCTTCCATATATGCAACAGATCGACTAATCAGTTCTTTTAGGATGTCCATATTGATATCAGACAATTTTTTGATATAAAGGCAGGATTTTCCAGTCTTGAATTTTCCCAATTTCTCCATCAATTCCTTTTCTTTGTTAAATCCAGACATGATATATACTACCAGGCTTTGCTTTCTGGGAGAAAAACCGGTGAGAAAAAAATCCCCTTCCCTACCTGATGCATACTTATAATGGTATTGACCAAACCCTATTAAACTTGGCCCCCACAAAACCGCCTGCTTATTGGTAATTTCGGTCATCAATTGCAGTATGGTAAAGCTATCTTTTTGCTTTTGTTCACTTTCTACTTTTTGAAGAAATGCTTCTACGCTTTCCTTAGTTGGTTGTGTTTTGTTATCAGCCATCAGAAATGATTTACCTGTTTCGTCTCATTGAAATGATGATACCACTAACAATAATAAGGATTATCCCTGTGATTTTGAAAATATCGGGAAAAGGATCTCCCATGAATAATCCGATGGCGATTGCCATGGGAATGGTCATATATCCAATTGCTGAAATGATGCCTGCTTTCTCATAATTATAAGCTTTGGTGAGAAAAAATTGACCGCCAAGCGCAGTAATCGCCACCATCACTAACCAAAACCATTGCCATTCTTGCGGAAGTCGGAATGAGGTAATCATAAATTCAAGACCTTCCGTTGGAATAATAAAACCCAACCCAATAGATATCAATGGCAATACTAATCCACTCACAGTGAATGAAAGAACAACAGTACGGGATTCATAATGATTACTCAAACCACGAAGGGAAGTGTAAGCTGCCCCAGCAAGCACACCATTGACTAACCCAAGAATATTTGCCGTCCAATCCAATGTAGCAGATGGGCGAAACACAAACAAAATTCCACTAAAACCAACAACAATTGCCAGCCAGGCCATTGGTTTCAACTTTTCTTTTAAAAAGAAATGACTGAATATAGCAACGAATATGGGACTGGTTTGCAGAAAGGTGATTGCCACTCCCATGTCTATTGTTGACAAGTTGTAAAAGAGTGCATACAGTGCTAGTGTTCCTGCTATACCTCTAAATATCAATAAATATGGTCGTCCACCGATGTTATTGGAAGGTCGTCGATATAGGGATAATAGGAGTATGAATGTTCCAAATACATTACGCCAGAAAACAGTCTGTATGGCATCGAAATCTTTCCCGACAATTTTAACGGAAGCACCCATTACTGCAAAAAAAAGGGAAGCAATCAGCATGTTGATGATCCCTTTTGCAAAATGTGTCTCCTGGCCGCTCATAGCCGCAAATATGCATGATAATATTTACAAAAACGATTGTTAATAAAACAATGGAAAAACCCTCTTAGCTCCATATTTATCTTCGAGGAGCTTCGTGGTGTTGGGGTCTATTTTAAGAAATTGAACAATCGGGGTATAATTCTTCTTTTTATTGTCTTCGATATACACATTGTCAACAGACAAATAATGCTCCTCTTCATCTTCCAAATAGAAAATGGACACTTCAGAATATTTAAATGCCCGTCCATAAGTTAGCTGGGTAATGGTAGAAACAGGGTCATCTACGATATTCTGTTTAAACTGATATATGGTAGATATTGCTTCGAATTCAAATTTCAATATCCTTTTCTTATACCATTTATTTAACCTTTCGGAAAATGGGATGATGGAATATTTGAAGGAAAGGAGTATGGGAATTCCAATTATTAAAAATGCTTCCAGGAACCAGACAAACCAAAGTGCAAAATCAGTAAATACAATACCGAAGATTTCCCAAGAACCATTTTTATTTAACAACAAAAGAATATTAATGAAATCTGACGGTTTGTGGAAAAACCCAATATTATCAATAAAAGCGGTCCACGAAATATCATCTGTAATTAGGTAGATAAAATAAGCTATCCATTGGAAGTACCAGGCAATTATGCCAATAATAGAAGCCAACATAATGATTTGCTGTTTACTTCTGATTTTTGCAATTCTTGAAAAGTATCGGACAATGAAACCGATGGTAATACCGAACCCTATGCAGATAAAAAGATTGACATAAACTGCAGGAATTATTACTGTGAACACATTATATACATAGGCTAATACTATGCACAATAGTGATCCAATAATTAAAGCCAGGTAAAAGCCAACAATCGGTGATTTGCCGGAAGGGGTATAAAAAATTTCCTTTTCCATAGAAAAAATTTGAACTGAATTTAGATTATCCAGTTCAATCTTCCAAACTATGTACTACCAGCCCACTTCTTAACTTTGGTTCAAACCAGGTAGTTTTAGGAGGCATAATTTGCCCACTATCGGCGATGTCAATGAGCTGTTGCATGGTAACGGGATAAAGAGCAAATGCCACCTTCATTTCACCACTATCCACTCTTTTTTCTAATTCACCTAAACCCCTGATTCCACCAACAAAATCAATTCGCTTATCTGTTCGTAGGTTTTGAATATCTAATATCGGTTTTAAGATCTGCTCAGAAAGTATAGTGACGTCCAAAACTCCAATAGGATCATGGTCATCATATGTTCCTTCCTTCGCCTGAAGTTGGTACCACTCTCCTTCCAGATACATTCCGAATTCATGAAGTTTTGAAGGTTTGAATTGACTCTTCCCAATTTTACTTACTACAAAAGCATCTTCCAGCTTACTAATAAATGCATCAATCTCCAGTCCATGCAGATCTTTCACAACACGATTATAATCAATGATCTGTAATTGATTATCTGGGAAATGAACTGCCAAAAAATAGTTGTATTCTTCTTTTCCGGTATGAGCAGAATTTTCTTGTTTCAGATCACTTCCTACTAATGCGGCGGCGGCAGTACGATGATGACCATCAGCCACATAAGTAGCAGGTAATTTTTCAAATTCTTCAGTGATAACTTCTATTTGAGTTGCATCAGAGACAGTCCAAAGTCGATGTTTTACCCCATCCTCTGCTGTAAAATCGTACGCTGGTGCCTTGGTTTTTATCTCAGCAACCAACTCATCAATTTTGGGTACATTTGGATAGGCAAAAAAGACCGGCTCTGCATTCATCATAGATACACGAACATGTTTTTTACGATCTTCTTCTTTATCAGGACGAGTCAGCTCATGCTTTTTAATAACATCATTCATATAATCCTCTACAGCTGCGCAGGCAACAATCCCATCCTGAGATCTGCCATCCATGGTTAGCTCATAGATATATAAGCTATCGCTGCCATCCTGAACCATAACACCATCGTTTACCATTTTTTCGAAATTAGACTTTCCTTTTTGGTAAACTTCGTCGCTATATTGGTTGGTTCCTTCCGGAAGGTCAATTTCGGGCTTAACCACCCTCAAAAAAGAATATGGATTACCTTCGGCTTCCGACTTTGCTTCGGCTGAGTTAAGCACATCGTATGGCCTGGAGGCTACTAATGCAGCTTTATCTTTTACTGGTCGTATGCCTTTAAATGCTTTGATGATCGCCATAATTCCTAATTCTTAGCTGGTAATAACCTTACCATGATAATACCTTCAATTGATTTTATTTTGTCGATTTGTTGTTCTGTAACATCGCCATCCAAATCAATGATGTTATACGCCAAATCGTCCCGGTGTTTATTAAGCATATCAGCGATGTTAATACTTTCATCGGCAAGCACAGAAGTGATTTGCCCCACCATTTTCGGAATATTCTTGTTAGCAATAATCAATCTGGCGCCTCCGTTTCTTGGCATATCGGCTGCTGGAAAGTTGACACTATTTTTGATATTTCCATTTATAAGAAAGTCTTTCATTTGGTCAACTGCCATTACAGCACAGTTAGTTTCCGACTCGGGAGTAGATGCTCCCAAGTGAGGAATAGGAATAATTTTATCATGACCAACTAAATCATTATCCGGGAAGTCTGTTACGAAACAGGCTACTTTACCACTATCCAAAGCGGCGATCATATCGGTTTTATCCACTAATCCGCCACGGGCAAAATTCATGATTCGCACACCATCTTTCATTACCGCAAATTTATCCTTATTGATAAAGTTCTTGGTAGCTTCAATTAACGGAACGTGCAGTGAAATATAGTCGGACTCTTGTAATAAAGATTCCAGGCTTTTTGCTTTCTCGACATATTTAGACAGTTGCCAGGCTGCATCAACAGAAATATATGGATCATATCCGATAACCCTCATTCCAAGTGCTTCCGCTGCGTTAGCTACCAACATACCGATGGCGCCTAATCCGATCACTCCAAGTGTTTTGCCATAGACTTCCGGACCAGCAAATTTTGACTTTTCTTTTTCTACTAATTTAGACACATCTTCATTAGTGCCTTGCTGCGTTTTTGCCCATCCAATTCCCTGGTAAACTTTTCTTGATGAAATAAGCAGAGAAGCCAAAACTAATTCTTTAACCGCATTGGCATTCGCACCGGGAGTGTTAAATACTACAATCCCTTTTTCAGTACACTTATCAATCGGAATATTGTTGACTCCAGCTCCCGCCCGCGCTATAGCTTTCAGGCTATCAGGAAGATTTAAATCATGCAAACTTGCACTTCTTACCAAAATTCCGTCGGGTTGCGAAAATTCAGAAGCTACTTCATATTCATCCAAAGGAAAGCGTTTTAATCCATTAGGATCAATTTTATTGAGGGTTTGTATTTTAAACATAAAAAATGAGGTTAAAGAATTAAAAGATTATTGAAATAGGTTATGCGTTTTCCTTTTCGAAAGTATCCATGAACTCTACTAATTTTACAACACCTTCTTTAGGCATGGCATTGTAAATACTGGCTCGCATTCCTCCTACTGATCGGTGTCCTTTAAGTGTTTTAAAACCAAGTTTACCAGCTTCAGCAATAAATTTAGCGTCCAACTCATCATTGCCAGTGACGAAAGGTACATTCATTAATGATCGGAATTCATTAGGAACAGTACCCTTAAACAGGTTAGACTGATCAAGAAAATCATATAAAATACCAGCTTTTTCTTTATTTAATTTTTCCATAGCGGGTACTCCACCTATTTCCAGCAAATGCTCGAAAACCAATCCTGCCATGTAAATAGAATAACATGGAGGTGTATTAAACATTGACTCGCCATCCACATGTGTTTTGTAATTCAACATGGTAGGGGTAAAGTCCATAGCATGACCAACCAGATCATCACGAATGATAACGATCGTCACACCTGCCGGACCAATGTTCTTTTGAGCGCCTGCATAAATGATTCCAAAGTCGCTGACATTATATTCCTGAGAAAGGATATTGGAAGACATATCTGCCACTAGTGGCACATTACCTACATCTGGTAATTCCTGATATAAAGTACCATAAATAGTATTGTTTGTTGTGATATGTACATAGTCAGCTTCCTTATCAAACATGCTTGCATTAAGTTCCGGGATGTAGCTAAACGTTTTATCTTCAGAAGATGCTACTACATTAATTTGTCCGTATCGTTTTGCTTCTGCAATTGCTTTCTTGGACCATGCACCGGTATTTACTATATCAGCTTTTTTAGAGTTTCTCAATAAATTAAGAGGAACCATTGCAAACTGAGTAGATGCACCTCCCTGAAGGAAAAGAACATGGTAGTTGGAAGGGATGTTCATCAACTTCCTTAAATTTTCGATGGCTGTCTCTGTTATACCCACAAACTCCTTCGACCGGTGGCTCATTTCCATTACGGACATTCCGGAGTTCTGGTAATCCAACAATTCACTTTGCGCTTTTTTTAACACTTCCTCTGGAAGGGTAGCCGGACCGGCTGAAAAATTGTATGCTCTTGCCATTTTTGTAGTATTATATCTGGTTTTTTTAGGATTATTATTTGTCCTGATTTGTTTTGTGAAATAGGCTACGAATATGGAAGTTAGCTGTGAAAGATTCAAGGAAATTGATCATTAGATGAATGGAATATTTGAATTAATTTTACTCAATTTTATTTACTGTAATTATCACAAAAGTAATAGATGAAAAAGTACATCTTAAATAATGAATTAGTAGATAGCGATAAAGCATATGTCCATGTACATGACCTGGCATTGTTGCGGGGATATGGTGTGTTTGATTTTTTCAGATTGGATGGAAGTGTGCCGATGTTTATTGATGAACACATTGATCGGTTTTACACTTCAGCTACAAAACTTCGCATTACACCTCAAATAACTAAAACTGATTTAAAAAATAAGATCATTAAAATGCTCCAGCATAATAAAATGGCTAACTCAGGAGTAAGAATGGTAGTTACGGGAGGTGAGTCACCTAATGGGTACGACATTGGCGCTCCTACCCTCTTTGTGATCAATGAACCTATTAAAAGCGATCCAAAGGCAAATCGTGCCGAAGGAATTAAATTGACCATGAAGGAATATTTAAGAAATATACCGGAAGCCAAAACAATCAATTACATCATGGGCATATATGAATTGCCCAATGTTCAAGAGAAACAAGCGCTAGATACAATTTATTGTTACGAAGGAAAGATATTGGAATTGACCAGAGCTAATTTTTTTATTGTGAATCAGCAAAATCAAATTATTACCGCTAAGAATAATGTTTTATTAGGAATCAACCGAAACAAACTATTGGAAGCCTGTGCTAATGATTTTGAAATACAGGAGAGAGATCTGTTGGTGGAAGAATTACAAACTGCCAGGGAAGCATTTATTACCGGCACGAATAAACGTATTATACCTGTTATTGCCATTGATGATCTTGTTATTGGAAGTGGTAAACCCGGATCACAGGTTGAAAAAATTCAACGACTTTATGATGCCTTTATAGATGAATATATTGGGCAATCCACTGCCCTATTTTAGTGCAACTTTACTTTTTTAGAAATTTTGGTTTCGTCATGTACTTTTTTAAAAGGAAGGGTTAACACAAACTCAGTACCTTTATACTCCTCTGAAATAACTTCTACTTCACCTTTAAGTTTATATACTGTTTCTTTCACTATATATAATCCCAAACCTGAGCCCGTAGACTTTTCAGTGGCACGATAGTACATTTCAAAAATCTTTTCCTTCCTTTTTTCATCAATGCCAATTCCATTATCCCGAATGGAGATTTGGTGATGACGATTGATCATTTTATAATCTATGATCACATAAGAATGATCTTTTTCACAATCCGCGTATTTAATGCAGTTACCTATAATATTGTGAAAAATGATTTTCAACCTTTGAGGATCACTCACTACATACAAATCCTTGTCTAGTTTAATATCAAATTTGACCTTCTTTGTATCTGGCCAAAACGACAGTTCTTTTATCACTTCTTCAATAAGATTAAACAAATTGATTTCTTCGGACTTTACATCCAAATGATAATTTCGCGAAAACTCCACTAAACTTTGAATAACATCTTCCAGCTTGATAATGCTGTTTTCTATATAATGAAAATATTCTTCCGTCTTGGTTTTTGTTTTATCCAATTTAGCAATTTGAAGCAATCCTCTAATTGATTTTAATGGGGCACTAAGATCGTGTGAGGCGCTATACACAAAACTGTCTAACTCCATTACTGTTTTATCTAATTCTTTAATGGTATAGGTGAGTTTTTCAGTTCTTTCATCCACCAATTTTTCAAGTTGCTCATTTATTTCCCTGAGTTGCTTATGCGCTTTTTGGAGTTGTTCTCTTTGTGAAGATATCTGATCATTTTGTGATGTTAATTCATCGTTTTGGTGTTTGATTTCTAATTCAAGCATTTTAAACTGTGTAATGTCTTTTGTGATTCCAAATGTTCCCATGACATTACCTTGCTGATCGATGAGAGGCAGCTTGGTAGTCGATACCCATTGTTGAAAACCGGTGTCCATTACTTCATGACGAACTTCATCAATGACACCTATTTTACTCTTTATTATATTCTGCTCTTCCTTAAAATATTTATTTGCAGCTTCTTTTCTGTGGTAATCAAAATCGGACTTTCCGTCTAATTCCTTGGGATCTCTGATAGGAAACAATTTTGTCATGGATCTGCTGGCACGGATAAATTTACTTTGAAGGTCTTTAAAATAAATATAGTCAGGCAGGTTATTCATTAATGCATCAAGAAGTGACTTTTCTTTGGCTAGCTCCTCATTTTTCTCATGCAATTGCGAGGTCCTTAATTTCACCTCATATGCCAGTTTGATTTTTTGTTTAGTCAGGTAATTAGTTCTAAGCTTAAAAATGATATAAATAACCAATAGTATAAACAGCACCAATGAGAGTTTAAAAACACTCAGTTGGTACCAAGCTGGCTTGATAATGATTGTTAAGCTTTTTTCATTATCCCCCCAGAAGCCATCGCTATTGCTAGCCTTTACTACCAGGTTGTAAGTGCCTGGATCAAGATTAGTAAAAACGGCTTTTCTTTCTTTGTTAATATAGTTCCAGTCTTTGTCAAAATGCTCTAGCTTATAAGCATAGAAATTCCGTTCCGAAAAATCATATTCCAAAGCCGCAAAACCAATACTGAATGAATTCTGATCATGCTGTAAGGTGATGGATGATGTTGTAGTAATATTTTCATTCAAAGGGGATCCTTCAATATTTACAGAAAGATTGACATTGTTTAACCAAAAATTAGTGAATACAATATTCGGAATATCACTATTAATGGTGATTTGATCAGCATCGAATGCATTAAAACCTTTTATGCCTCCGAAAAGCAATTTTCCATTATGGGCTTTGAATGCACTATGGTGATTAAACTGATTATCCTGCAGTCCATCCTCTTTCGAATAATTAATAAATGTCTCCTTTTTAGTATCAAAAAATGAAATTCCCTTATTCGTACTTACCCATAAGTTTTCATTGTCATCCAATAAAACTCCATAAACTACATTATTGGCAAGGCCATTACTCTCATCAAATTTCTTGACAATATTGTTTTCATAATCAAAATATATTAACCCGTTAGAATTAGTGCCTAACCAGAATTTTCCTTTTTCATCTTCGGCAATGAAGTAAATAGTCAAGTCTTTCGTCAGCAATCCACTTTCAATTGTAGTAAAATCATCAGTGTCCGGATTGTAGAGGTTTAACCCTCCTACTTCCCTTGAGACAAAAATCCGTTTTTTATGATCTATATGAATGGCATTAATTTTATCAATCTGACCCGGCTTACTCGCAGATGATACGTTTTTATAAATTTTAATACTTCCCGTATTAATATTCAACCGATTAAGTCCTCCATGAAAAGTTCCTATCCACAGTTGGTCATTATCATCTGCTTCGAGTACAAGCACTTCATTAGCGCTTAAGGAATTATTTGATCCATCACTATAGAAATGCTGAACGCGTAAAGATTTTGGGTCAATTTTAAACATGCCACCTCCCCATGTACCAGCCCAAATATTGCCTTGTTGATCTGTTTCCAGGCACTTTATCTTTTCTTCCTTTTTACCTTTATTCCCTAATAGGTTTACCTGGGTATATTTATTGTCAAAAATATTTTTGATACCGCCCTCTAAAATACTCAACCCACCTCCATCTGTACCTATCCAGAGATTTTGGGAATGATCTTCCGTAAAAGCAAATACATTATTGTGATTCAAAAAGTTGTCTTCCCAAGATTTGGCTCTAATACTATTAAACTGGTAACCTTTAGGATCATACATGTTTACTCCACCATAATAAGTACCTATCCATATTCGGTTTTCGTTATCTACATAAAAGGCCTTAGCAGAATTGCTAAGTAATCCATCACGTACAAAATCATTACTCTGTATGGTTGAAATAATCGGTTTATTAAAAACATCTTCCGTACGGTTAATTATGTTAATTCCATTATCAGTTGATATCCAAATATTTCCGGTGTGGTCTTCAGAAATGGCTTCTATCTGATTATGACAAAGCTTATCATCAGAAGTAAAATGAGCCGTTCTATCATTTTTTTGATCATATACATATAATCCATTTTGCCAGGTTCCAATCCACAATAAATTATTATGGTCAATAAATAAACTGTGGATATCTTTCGTAGTCTTGTCATGGATAAAAGGTTCATAAGTGGATTTATCAATGTCAAATTGATACAGTCCACCGCCGTTTGTTCCCAGCAGAATCTTACCATTCGCCAATTCAGCAATAGAACTCACCCAATTGGCGCCAAAAGAACTTTTAGGAACGGGGAGCTCAAAGTTTTGAAATTTTATATCTTCTAAGGGGGCAAAAGGATCAAAGTAGCTAAACCCACCGCTTTCAAATCCAATAAACAATTGATGCTGTGATGTTTCAAAAATGAATCGAATATAGTTTCCAAATATTGAGTTTAAATCTTTGGGATTGTGCATAAAAGTAATAAACGAATCATCCTGGCGGTTATAGAGGTTTAAACCACCATCTATAGTACCAATCCAAAGTTGATTTTGGGAATCTTCAAATAGTGACAAAACAAAATTGCTACTAATGGATGTAGAATCGGATGGACTGGTACTGTAAACTTTCATTTCGTATCCATCATACCGATGCAAGCCGTCCTCTGAACCAAACCAAAAAAATCCCTGGTAATCTTGCGTGATAGCACGGATATTTCCAGTTGTCAACCCATCTTCTGTAGTAATATGCTTAAAATGATAAGATTGTGGGAAGACATGTGAACATATCCCTATTGCTCCCAGGATGGATAATAGAAATACAATTGTTTTCGAACTCATTACCAACTGTTACAATAACTAAAAAAAATTGAGATTATTTGGCACTGAGGATTTAAGGTTAATTTTTTCTTATCAAAAGATACGATATACTTCCTTTAATTAAAAGAAAGGACTAAATATTCGATAAAATGCGAATATCTATTGCCAAATAGCAAGAATTACACAAGTAAAGTGATCAATTTGAGGGAAAATGTATTAAATCTTGTAGAAATCATTAAAAAAGACAAATTATGAATGGCAAGTTATAATAGCTGAATATATTCATATAATTATATTTAACAATCGTAAAATACCATTTAAGGGATATCTGGATTGATCCATAAATAACTAAACCAATACCAATTATTTTTACTGTCAGGAACTGTCACAGTATATAATGTCCTTCTTCTGGTAAGCGGGTTGACAGGCGTCAATTCAATTTCGATTTGATGATCTTCTAATTCCTTTTTTGATAGAGTACAAGGTGAGCCCTGAATAAAGCATTGCAACTGATTCAATTTTAACTCATTTTCTATTACCCCAACCTTTAGAGTGGGCTTGTTATTGGTACTATTCCAAAAATGATTATTCGTACTAATCGATTTAATATCCAAAGGGTTCATGTCGACTTTTTCTTTGAAACTTTTTGAAAAGGCAGTTGACATAGGAAACCTGGGTAACGCAAATTGATCACTTTGTTGACAAATAACTCCTGAATTTTGAGCTACTGCTGCTACGAAACCTTCCTTTTTGATGATATCTTTCATTTCAGTGTCAAACTCTCCATAAGGATAGGCAAAGACACTCGGCGCTTTATTGAATAATTGTTGAAATATTTTCTGAGATAAGGAAATATCTTCCTGAAAACGACTATACCTTTCTTTTTTATTGATATTTAAAAAATAATCATGTGAATGGCTGTGGTTTCCAATTTCCAAACCATATCCCATTACTTCTTTAATTTCATCCTCATCCATGTAGCTGGACCCTCCTATGGTCTCTGTATTGATAAACAGTGTTGCCTTCAATCCATATTTTTTCAACAAAGGAAACCCATGTTGATAAAAAGACTTAAAAGCATCATCTATGGTTAAGACCACTACATTTTTTACGGAATTAGGGAATGAATTTGATAAAGCCTCACTGAGCGTTACTACTGTATAATCATTATCTTTTAAATACTTAAGTTGAGCCTCAAAGTCGCTTATTGTGGTATTTGTAGATGGATATCGTTCATCACCTATTCTATGATAGACAAATGCTACTACCTGATGTTTAATTGAATTATTATCAGCGGAAAAAAGTGATGGAAATAATAACGTATCGTGTGATTGATTTTTATTACCACAAGAAAAGATCAATATAAAAATGATGATAAAGCGGTACATAGATTATTTTATGGTACGTTTCACGGAGAGATAGTCCGGATGAATTTTGTATCGGTCAAATTCATGAAAATCATTTTGTCGCATAATTGTTTTTAATTGATTCACATAGTCCCATCTTCTTTCTGAATAATAGACCAGGTGCTCCACTAATTCATATGGACTATTGCCATCTAAATTATTTTGCCGGAAAGAATGGTACGCTTTTGCCTTGGAAATCACTCTGAAATAATCCTCTATCGAACTGGAAAAATCATTGTATTTACGAAGGTAAATTGGGTTATTTCCCCTATTTACTTTTGCAATGATTCTGGGCTCATCTTCATTATAAGACCAAATTCCAAATATATTGTTTGCTTCTTTACAAAACCTAGACCTGCCCCAGCCACTTTCTACCGCCGCTTGAGCCAATATTATACTATTTGGTGGAGTTTTTAATTTTTGAAGTAAGTTTTCAACATCTCCCGCTTTATACTCTTCCAAAAGAGATTGATAAAACACACTATCCTCTTCATTCCACTTATATTTTCTTTGAAGTTTTTTAAGCTTTTCCTTTTTATTGGAAACCCGATGTTTGGCTATTAATACAGCTGGCAGCATGATTTCCACAAAGGTGTCTTTAAGCTCCTTTCCTTCTAATGAATCCAAAGCAAAAATGTTGTGATAAATGGTGGGAACAATCAAGGTATCCTCAAATTCGACAATATCTTCCTTAGTCAAAGCTTGAATTTCTTTCACTAACACAACCTCTTCATTGTCAAGTCTTAACAGGATCATTAAACCGGTAGGCAACAACATGAGCGCTAAAAGAGCTATGAAAAACTTCAAGAGAAGTGTTTTTCGCTTTAATCCCGAATTATGCATTTATAGGTTGATGTTTTTGCTAATGAATATAATAAATATTAGATATTAAAAAATGTTGCATTTATTATAATGAAGTTCTTTCGATAAGCATATCAATTACCTCATGTGATATGATCATTTAACAACATGTAAAACCTAATAAAATGACCACCCACATTTTTAACTGGTGATTCCTTTAAGTACTTCGTTCTAATGCTATTTACTATAACTGTATCCGGTTTCTCCTTATTATATAACCATTTATAAAGTAAAACGGTCTTTAATGTTAACATTCTGACGCGTATTGTATGTTTTGAACTTCTCGCCGGGTGAATATGGATATATTTTTCTTCCCCCTTGAGCAAGGTCCAAGTGGACTGATCAGATAAGGACACCAATTGATACTTTCCTGGGGAATTGTCTATCCATGCCAGATAATCGTTCTTTTCCAAAACGTCCATCCCCAGTAGTTGAGTTTTGATTTCTGAAATAACCTGATCTATACCCAATGGACCGAAATAATAATCACTAAGTAGATTATTACCTTTGAGAAAGTAGTTTTCCATGTAATAATCTAGTCTGGAAGCATCTTCTGCTAACAGTCTTCTCAGCCAACCTATATGATGTTTAAAGGGATTGAAAATGAAAGGGAAGTTATTACAATCCACTGGAGTATTTAATGATAAGTGACTAAAGGGATGTTAAAACGATCCAATTTTTCCTTGAGGTGTTCCATTCTATATTTCTCTTTCACATTTGCCAGCTTTCTGATCATGACTCCTTTTACTCTATATGGATATTCTTCACAAATTTTTGAATAGATAAACATATCCTTTTGGCCGTTATCACCTACAAGAATAAAAGACTTATCAGGATAAAACTGAAATAAAAATTGGATGCTCTCCATTTTATGACCAGCATTTACCCTTCCAGATTTTACCAGGTCTTTTAATCCTTTCCTTAAATTTTGCAGGAAAAACACTCCTTTCGGCAATTCATTTATTTTAAAAAAATCACTGATGAAGTCATACAAATTCCATTCGCTATTAGAAACGTAGAAATAATCATCCGGAATTTCATTGGAATTAAAATTCTGAAGGTGCTTAGACCAATCTTTAATAAGTGGTGTCAATTTGCGCGAATGAGCATTTCTGAATAGCAGCAAATACAATTTCTTAAGCAAATCTGTAGAATGAGAAATTAACACTGTATCATCAATATCTGAAATGACCGCAGTACTTGATGCTTCGGGGAAAAATATCTCCCCTTTTTTAACTTTGCCATTATACTGTACACTATACTTATGCCATCCGGTAGTTAAGGCATGGTTTTTAAAATTACATTGAAAATACCCTCGTTTATCAGACTCCACCTTTATTTGTTCTTCTCCTAATTGTACCATTAATTCGGCATATTTAAGTGGTGAAAGCTGATAGCGTCTGACCGCATTTCTAAAGTTGGAAAATCGCCTATGATATACCTTTAACTCCTTTACAGGGTGTTTCCTAAATATATGTCCTTTTACAATTGCCTGAGTAGAATTGGCTGTACCTCTGTAGGGTAATATTTTTATTTTTTTAGACATATCACAAGTTTGTCCCGCTATCTATAAATATAAATTTAGAGATCATATTCATACTTTTTCAATTTTTAACCTCATGATTTTTTGTATCAAAAGAAGTTTATATCTTAAAAAAATTTAAAATGCATTTATCAAAATTGATGAATGTATAGTACATTGATAGATAATTTTTGGAGAAAATTAAGTTATTTACGATCAATTTAAAGATCACGATATAATAATTGAAGAAATGAAGAAGTCGGTCATCATTATAAGTGTTTTAATTATTGCTTTAATAGTATTGCCACTGCTGATAGAACTAAGTGTTATCAATCAATGGTTTATCAATTTTTGTATTATCGGATTGGTAATAGCAGAGGTGTTAATTATATACCATACATATGTTAAACCTCTTAAAGAACTAGATGCTTCAATAGAAGATATTAAAAACGGGGAAAGCAGAATTTCAAAAGTAAAATCTTCTGACAAAACCATTTCTAAAATTGAGAATTCTGTTTCAATGATGACACATAGTATTTCTAACGCACTTAATTTCATCTCTCATCTGGAAAAAGGACAATACGATAAAGAATACGTGAACCTGGACGAAAAATTTGATGATCAGCTTGCAGATTCTTTGGTGAGGCTTCGGGACAATCTTAAGGATATCGCCGAACAAGATAAAATCAGAAACTGGGTGGCAGAAGGGCTAGGAAAATTTGTGGACATACTTCGGGCTATCGGAGAAGAAGATTTGAATTCTCTTGCTGACAGGATACTTTCAAACCTGGTACGATATCTAAATGCGAACCAGGGTCAAATGTTCATTCTCAATGATGATGACGAATACAATAAACACTTAGAACTTATCGCCTATTATGCCTATGAGCGAAAGAAATACGAGCGTATTGATTTAGATGCAGACAGTGGGTTAATTGGCCAGGCATATAAAGAAAAAGAAACCATCTATTTAACAGATGTACCCCAGGATTTCGTTCGGGTTACTTCAGGTTTAGGTGAATCAACTCCAACAAGCCTCTTGATAGTGCCACTTAAGGTGAATGATGAGGTGTATGGTATTCTTGAAATTGCTTCGTTCGAAAATTTTGAGAAACATGAAATTGAATTTATAGAACGTCTTGGTGAAAGTATTGCTTCTACCATTTCTACTGCCAAGCTAAATGAAAGAACCAGAAAGCTACTTGAAGATTCACAGCAGCAATCTGAAGAACTCAGAGCACAGGAAGAAGAAATGCGCCAAAATATGGAAGAGCTTCAGGCTACCCAGGAAGAAGTGCAACGGCAGATGAAGGAAAATGAAAAAATTCAAAGTGATTTAATCCTTGAAAAAGCTTTGCTGGATTCATTGATGCAATACCTTCCTGAATATGTTTATTTCAAAGACCTGGATTCCAGGTTTATTAGAATCAGTGATTCCATGCTAAAAATATTTCCTGTGGGAAATATTAAAGAGATGGTTGGCAAATCCGATTTTGATTTTGTAGATAAAAGTTTAGCACAAGGCTACTATGATGAAGAACAAGAAATCATCAGGGCTAAAAAAGGATTTGTAGATAAAATTAAAAAGGAAAAATTTGATAATGGCGTAGTACAATGGTCATCAATCACAAAAATGCCAATTGTTGATAGTGAGGGTAGCTGTATCGGTACATTTGGGATCACCAAAGACATCACTGAAATAAAGGAACTAGAGATCACAGCTAATATTAAAAACGAAGAATTAATGGCGCAGGAAGAAGAGCTAAAGAGTAATATCAATAGCATGGAAGAAGCGCAAAAAGAGCTGGCAAAAGAAAAGTCTCTTTTAGATGCTTTGATGAATAATTTACCTGATTATATCTATTTCAAGGATATAGACAGTAAGTTTATTCGAGCTAGCAGGTCGATGACAAAACTATTTCCTATAAAAGATATAAGTGAGCTGGAAGGAAAATCCGATTTTGATTTTCACAAAAAAGAAGCAGCAGAGAAATACTTCAAGGATGAGCAAAACATCATTAAAAATAAAAAGGGAATTGTTGATCAGGTTCAACATGAAGTCATGGATAATGGATTTGAACAATGGGTTTCTACTACTAAACTTCCTCTCTTAGATCAGGAAGGTAAACCAATGGGGACTTTTGGTATTACCAAGGATATTACACAATTCAAGAAGCTCGAATTAGAAGCAAAAGAACAAAATGAAGAGCTTCTGGCACAAGAGGAAGAATTGCGGCAAAACATGGAAGAGATGAAAGCCATTCAGGATGATATGGAAAAAACACATAATGAACTCGCCAAGGAAAAATCTCTTTTGGATGCCATTATGGACAATCTACCTGATTACGTATATTTCAAAGACCTTAAAAGCAAATTTATCCGAGCCAGTAGGTCAATGACCAAATTATTTCCAATCAAGAAAATTGAAGAACTTATCGGAAAATCAGATTTTGATTTTCACAGAAAAGAAGCTGCTGAAAAATATTATCAGGATGAACAAAAAATAATCCAAACGAAAAAAGGTGTTATTGATCAAATTCAGCATGAAATAATGGATAACGGCTTTGAGCAATGGGTTTCTACTACTAAACTCCCTCTTTTAGATCAGGAAGGTAAACCAATGGGAACCTTTGGAATTACGAAAGACATCACTCAATTCAAAAAGCTTGAATTAGATGCTAAAGAGCAAAATGAAGAATTATTGGCTCAAGAGGAAGAACTAAGACAAAACATGGAAGAATTGCAGGCAATCCAGGAAGATATGACTAAAAAAGAGCAAGAATATAAGAAGGAGATTGAAAAACTTAGGAAGAACCAAAAGTAAAAATTGAATTAACATGCTTTAATATGAGGGCTGGAATTTCTTCCAGCCCTTTTGCATTATTATTACTTCAATCATAAAATAGCAATAACCCTTCTTTTATATTTGCCACAATGAAATTGTTTATCACCATATCATTGGCAATGCTCCTGATTTTTCAGACGTTCAACAGAGCATATTATGTCATCTATTATGAGGTAAACAAAGAATATATTGCTAAGTACCTTTGTAAAAACAAAGAGGTGCCACAATCCACTTGTAATGGTAAATGCTTTCTCAAAGATAAATTGGACGTGGCCACATCTTCCTCAGAAGAAGAAAGCGAAGCGGTTATACCCACCTGGAGTTTAACGGAATACGAAGTACCAGGTATTCTGACATTGATTACGGATCTACCTTATATTGTAAAAGAAAACTCCGAATATCAGTACCCCAGGTTTGACCTACATTTCTCGGGCATTTTCAAACCGCCAATATAGTATCAATCCCACCTTTATTAATTTCTTATATATCTGACAACAAAGAGTTGAATACCTGTCAGATACGCTTATTTATGCGCAAGAAATACTCAATAATTAATATTCATATTTGATACATATAAAATGAAAAATATATTAATGGGTGTGAGTGCTATGCTTATGCTCTTGTTTATTCATTCATGTAAGGATGAAGAAGTTTCGCCGAAAGTAGATACATGGAATGAGCTAACGACGGTTAATACACCTAATTTAGGATTTGCCTTTAAAATTTTGTCAGAAAAAGATCAATGGGAAGTGGGTTATAACCGGATTATGATACAGGGAGATAAAGATGTTTTATCCCAATATCATATGGAAATGAACTCACAAATGACCATGACTACTGACATGGGTACCATGATGCATAATTCCCCCATCGAACAGTTAATTTTCAACTCTGGTGAAGGTGTTTTCAACGGTGCAGTGGTATTTGTAATGCCCAGCACCGCAGGAAATTGGGAATTGAAAATTAATATTACCAAAATTGGTACCACTGAATCTGAACTAATAACAATTCCCTTAGATGTCAAATCTCCGGAAGAATCCAGGTTGATTTCATTTATGCATGAAGAAAAAAGCTATTTCGTCTCACTTGTAGAGCCAAGGAAGCCCGCGGTAGGCATCAATGATTTTGAAGTTGTGGTCCATCAAAAGGAATCCATGTCTTCCTGGCCAGCTGTCAATAATCTGGATATTTCTGTTGAACCAGAGATGCCGGCAATGGGCCATGGCTCTCCTAACAATGTCGATCCGATATTAATAGAAAATGGACATTACAAAGGAAAAGTAAATTTCACGATGGATGGTAATTGGAAAATACACCTAACCATTTCTGGCGAGAGTGTAGTGATGGCTGAAGGTTTAGCTTTTGACATCACCTTTACTACATCCAGTTCTCAATGATCATGAACCAGCCTGCCCGGGTTTTCAAAACAATCGGGCAGGTTGATCATAAATCACTAATAATGAAAAAGTTACTTCTCATTACTTCCATCTTATCGGGAATAAGTGTAGCAGGTTTTAGTCAATCATATCAAAGTTGGCTTGATAGCATAAAAAATCCTGATTATATCGCCAATGAGTATTTGTTGGAAGAAATTGTGTTTCATCAAACCGATTCGAGTAAACGGTATGTCAACGATCTTGCCATGACCAGAACAGATGATATACTAGAGCGATCGGAAGGGGTTTGGATGATTAAAAGAGGGGCCTATGCAGCAGAGCCAGTGATTAGGGGACTTTCCGGAAATCGAGTATTGGTCACTTTCGATGGAATGCGAATCAAAGGTGCTTGTACGGATAAAATGGATCCTACTACCTCTTACATAGAGCCGAATAATCTGGAGAAAATTGAGTCAACCAATGGAAATTTGAATGCTATGAATGGCAGCAACATTGGGGGGAACTTAAATTTTAAAATTAAAAAACCAGTGTATAATTCTACTACTCCATTTTCCGGAAAATTTGAGACTAAATATAATGCGGTTTCACATGGTATGGAAAATGCTTTTCTCATGAATTATTCCAAGTCAAACATAGCAGTCATTGGTGGCTTTACTTATCGCAAAAATGAAAATTACAGAGACGGAAAAGGAAATGTAATTGAAAATAGTGGTTTTAATAAAGTGAATTACAATTTATCTATCAGCCACAAATCCAACCAATCTTTACTCAATCTTAGCTACATTGGTGATCGTGCCTGGGATATTGGCTACCCTGCCCTACCCATGGATGTAGCACATGCTAATGCTGATATTCTTTCGATGGAGTACTCATACTGGCCAACTTCCGGGATTTGGGATGAGTATTCTATTAAACTCTACCATAATCAAATTGATCATTTAATGGATGATTCAAATAGGGATGTCGAAGTAAGAATGGATATGCCAGGAAAAAGTCAATCGACCGGAGGGTATTTTATCGGTAAAAAATCAATTTCGGATAAATGGACTTTTGACATCAAAGGAGATGTAAATTACTCGATACTCAATGCGGAAATGACCATGTTTGCAGCGGAAGCGCCACCTATGTACATGCTTACCTGGCCTAAAATTGAAACCATGAACAGTGGATTTGCTGGTTCATCCAATTATCAATTCAATAGCAACTGGAATATCAATTCTATTGTCCGAATAGAGTTCGCCCAAAACAAAATACTATCAGATCTGGGAAAAGCCCAGTTTTCAGTATTTGGTTATTCGGAATTTCAACAGAACTACTTACTTCCAACAGCAAGTTTACAGCTAAAACGCACTAATGCTAAAAACACCTATGTAGCATGGGATCTTAGCTATTCTGAAAGGGCTCCAGATGAAAGTGAGCAATATGGTTTTTACTTATACAATAATCAAGATGGTTACGATTATTTGGGAAATCCATTTTTAGACAAGGAAAGATCCTTTCAAATGCAATTGTCCACAGGACTTTCAACCAAGTATATAAACCTTAATGCACATTATTTTAATTACATCATCAAGGATTATATCATGGCACAAACTGACCCTGCATTGAGTGCCATGACACCTGGAGCTATGGGTGTACGCATTTATGAAAATGAAGACATGGCATTTTACCAGGGCTTTGAATGTTCATTTACAGCTTCTTTTAACCAATGGAATATGGCCAGCAATGCTAAATACACGCATGCTTCATTAAAGAGTGGTGGCCCTTTACCTCTCATTCCGCCTATTAAATGGATGAACAGAATTGAATACCGATCAAAATTTGGATTATCATTACAAGCCGAGCTTAATTATTCAGCAGGTCAATACCGGGTTAATAAGGAATATAACGAAGATACCACCCACGATTTTTTGATCATTAATTTACACCTTCAGCAATCACTTTTGAAAAATCAACTAAAAAAGCTGGTCATACAGGCTGGTGTAGATAATCTAACCAATATGTATTACCATGAACATTTAGATTGGAATAACATACCCAGACCTGGAAGAAATATTTATGGTGGATTAAAGCTATGGTTTTAAATAAAAAACCTGACAGGTTTTGAATACCTGTCAGGTTTAATTTTAAATGTTCTTTCTTATCTCGCCTCAACTATGTTGGAAAATTATAATATCGCCCATATTGACTTTCTATATATTTAAAATACCAAAATAGCTGGTAATTGAGTTCAATACCATAGTCAATTTGTGGATCATAATAGATCCTGTTTTCAAAGGGACTATTACCTCCATATTGCATAGACAGTTCATTCCATGCTGATACATATAATCGGTTTTTTGATTCGTAATATGACTTAGAATAATATGTTATTGGTTTGGCATTAGTTATAAACCAGGTAGAAAAACCAGGGTCTATGATTAACAATTCATACTCTTCTTGGTCTTCGGAATTTACAATTAAATTATCATCCGGAATTCGTGTCATTGGTTGCTGAGTTGTACAACTAAAACTCAACATTGCAACCAGGAAAAATAATAATACTGATTTCATCTCTTTTCTTTTTTGTGGTTACACAATTATTTACGATTTCAAAGATGATTAGTGTGTTTGCTTTAAGGAATTATTTCTTTTAGATGCTCAAATCAATAGCTTTGTTGCTTTTAAATTTAATTGGATCATGAAGTTTATTCATCTAATTATTACCCTGGCAGTTATATTTATATCATCGAATCTTTCAGCCCAATTTCAATCTAAACTTGTACCTGTAGAAAAAGGGTGGTCAAAAAACTCCATCAACACCGTCGTGTTTAGAAAAAGCGCTTTAACCACACATGGTTCTACTCAGTTTATTTCTTTTTATGATTCTTTAGGAAGGGTTGTAATAGGTAAACGAACTATTGGTTCAAATATTTGGGAAACTAAAGTCACAAAGTTTACTGGCAATGTAAAAGATGCGCATAATTCTATCAGTATCATGTCGGATGGAGAAGGATATCTTCACTTAAGCTGGGACCATCATAATACCCCATTGAATTATACTATTAGTAAAGAGCCGCTCTCCCTTGATATGCATGAACCGACTGACATGATGGCTAAAGATGAAATATCGGTATCATACCCCGAGTTTCATCGATTACCAAATGGTGACTTACTTTTCTTCTATAGAAATGGGGAATCCGGTAAAGGAAATTTGATCATTAATAAATATGATATCAAGAACAAAAATTGGGAACGACTTCACTCAAACTTAATTGATGGAGAAGGAAAACGTAATGCCTATTGGCAATGTTTTATTGATAAAAAGGGCGCCATTCATTTATCTTGGGTATGGCGAGAAACCTGGGACGTGGCAACTAATCATGATATGTGCTATGCCGTTTCTAAAGACAATGGACTTACATGGGAGAAATCTAATGGTGAGAAATACAGACTGCCAATCAATGCTGGATCAGCAGAAATAGCTTGGAAAATCCCTCAAAATAGTGAATTGATTAATCAAACATCGATGTATGCAGACCAAAAAAGTAATCCATACATCGTTACCTATTGGAAAAATGACACTGCCGGTGTGCCACAATTTCAACTTATTTATTCCAATAAAAACAAATGGAGACGGCAGACTATTACCAAGCGAAAAACAGATTTTTCATTAAGTGGTGGTGGTACAAAAGCCATCCCAATTTCCAGACCTCAAGTGGTGGTAAATGGAAAAAAGGCCATGGTTATTTACAGGGATGTTGAGTATGACAACAAGGTGTGTGTGAGTGTTACAAAGAATTTAAAGAAAAACGTATGGCACACTTATACGGCAACTAATTTCCCTGTCGATAGCTGGGAGCCTTCTTATGATAATGAACAATGGAAGGCAAATAAATCTTTGCATTTGTTTGTACAACGCACTAGCCAAGGTGATGGTGAAAACTTGACAAATATGCCTTCTCAGATGGTGTATGTATTGGAAATAATACCTGATAATTAATCGGTCTCAACTTATAAGTTTGCACCTTTTTCCTACCTAAAATTATAACATTGACATTTTATTTAGAGTACATGATTGGAAAAAATAAAATGTCATGGTTAATATTGAAAATAGCTCCAAATGTAAAATAATCGCTACTGAGCTCATTCATCGTATTTATAATCGAGAGGAATTATACCACATCATTATTAAAAATGAAATTGAACCAACTGATTTAGAAATGATTCACCGAATCATTATTAATAATGGGGCAGGAATTTATTTACGCGGTCAACATATTGCTTCACTTGCCTTGCTTCATCCCATTACCCTTCATCTCCTCACTAAACAATTCAAAAATGGTAAGTTCACCTATGAAAATGAGGATGAGCATACTTCTGCATATCTAATTACCAACGTAATAATTCGATTTTTTGAAAAACAGTAACCCTCCATATTCAATTTTTATACTGTATTTTAAGCTTATTTAAATGTTATTATAAAAGCACACATCTTTCTAACGTTACTTTATTAAAATCTCAAACAACAGTAGTTTTAATTATATTCCTTTTAAATATTCATTGGTTTTGTAGGTCAAATGCATTTAAAATGTAATTATTCTCAATAGGATTTGCATATATTTTAACTACAGTCGAAATATTATAACTTTGCTATCTGGCAATTTTCTCAACTTTTAATCCTTATCAATCAATAAACTTTTGGTGCCTGGCACAGGTTATAAATGTAAACGAACAACTATGTCAATTAAAAGAACTTTCGGTAAAGGAATAGACCATACCACACATTCTATTGATGATGAAAAGCTAATCCAATACATCAACTTAAAACTAGCCGCACTGGGCTATCCGGTATATAAAAAAGGGGATATTTCACATTTTTTAGATATCACAACTCCTTTACTCAATAACTACCGGGAAAAATCCAGGTTGCTTTCCAGCCACCTCTCTCCTATTGGCCAACGAATTCAGGACTTTTTGGAAGATTATTTAAAAGAAATACCTGAAATAAAAGACATTCATCTTCCTGAACATCCTTTTATATTAGATAGTCATGGGATAGCCAGAATGGTATCC